>NZ_JBFAMT010000004.1:0-175173 GCF_040656635.1 Actinosynnema sp. NPDC049800
ACTCGTCCCGATCCCGACCGACCACCACCGCCCGGTGCTCGAACACCGAACGACCAGCCAACGACAAGCCGACGTCCACCGGCCGGACATCAGCGTCCACAGAAGCCAACCGCACAGCCTGAGCACGCACTGCCTCAGCCGAACGACCCGACAACACCCACGGCACCACCGGCAAGTCGTCGCCCACGGGCTCCCGGCGCTCGTCGCGCCCCTGCTCGATGATCACGTGCGCATTGGTGCCGCTGATCCCGAACGACGAGATACCGGCCCGACGAGGATGCCCGTTCGACGGCCACTCCCGAGCCTCCGTCAACAGCTGCACGTTCCCCGCCGACCAGTCCACGTGCGGGGACGGCTCGTCAACGTGCAAGGTCGGCGGCATCACGCCGTGCCGCATCGCCATGACCATCTTGATGATCCCGGCAACACCCGCAGCCGCCTGCGTGTGACCGATGTTCGACTTGATCGACCCCAACCACAGCGGCGCGTCCCGGTCACGCCCGTACGTCTCCAACAACGCCTGAGCCTCGATCGGATCACCCAACGTCGTGCCGGTGCCGTGCGCCTCCACCGCATCCACATCAGCGGCCGTCAGACCGGCGTTCGCCAAGGCCTGCCGGATCACTCGACGCTGAGACGGACCATTGGGGGCCGTGAAGCCGTTCGAAGCGCCGTCCTGGTTGATCGCCGTGCCACGGACGACCGCCAACACCCGGTGGCCGTTGCGGCGCGCGTCCGACAACCGCTCCACCAGCAGCATCCCGACGCCTTCACCCCACCCGGTGCCGTCCGCCGAACCCGCGAACGACCGGCACCGGCCGTCCGGCGACAGCCCGCGCTGACGGCTGAACTCCACGAACGTGTCCGCGGTCGCCATGACGGTCACGCCGCCCGCCAAGGCCAACGAGCACTCGCCCGACCGCAGCGCCTGGCTCGCCAAGTGCAATGCCACCAACGACGACGAACACGCCGTGTCCACCGTCACCGCAGGCCCTTCCAGCCCCAAGGTGTAAGCGACGCGACCGGACGCCATCGCGCCGGTGTTGTTGTTCGCTTCGTAGTCGTGGTACATCATCCCGGCGAAAACGCCGGTATCGCTGCCCCGCAGGGAAACCGGATCGATCCCCGCCCGCTCGAACGCCTCCCAGGACGTCTCCAGCAACAACCGCTGCTGCGGGTCCATCACCAACGCCTCGTTCGGGCTGATCCCGAAGAACGCCGGGTCGAACTCCGCAGCCCTGTACAGGAAGCCGCCCTCACGCGTGTAGCTGGTGTCCTGCCGCTGACCGGTCGGGTCGAACAGCCGCTCGACGTCCCAACCGCGATCGGTCGGGAACTCGCCGATGGCGTCGACACCGTCCGCGACGAGCCGCCACAGGTCCTCGGGCGTGCTGACACCACCGGGGTACCGGCAGGCCATGCCCACGATCGCGATCGGCTCGTCGGTCACCGACGTCGTCGCCACGACCGCCCGCGCCCGCTCGCCCTCACCGGTGACCTCGCCCAGCAAGTGCTCGGCCAGCGCGAACGGCGTCGGGTAGTCGAACGCGAGCGTCGCCGACAGCCGCATGTCCAGCGCCGTGCTCAGGCCGTTGCGGAACTCCACCGCCGACAACGAGTCGAAACCGAGATCGTTGAACGCCTGCTCCGGATCGATCGCCTCCGGACCCGCGTGACCCAAGGTCGCAGCCGCCTGCGCCCGCACCAACTCCACCAACACCGCGAGCCGCTGCTCCTGCGCCAACCCCGCCAACCGCTCACGCCACACCGACGAACCACCGGACGCCGCCGCACGCCGTGCCGGGCGGCGCAGCAACCCGTGGAGCATGTGGGGCACCTCGGTCGCGGTCGCGCCGGACATGTCGACGTGGATCGGCACCAAGGCAGGCAGGTCGAGTGCCAGCGAGGCGTCGAGCAGCGCGAGCCCCTCGCCGGCCGACAGCGCGAGCACACCGGACCGCCGCATCCGCTGCACGTCGGCTTCGCTCAGCTCGCCGCCCATGCCCGCTTCGTCGGCCCACAGGCCCCAGGCCAGCGAGTGCGCCGCCAATCCGTTCGTCCGCCGATACGCCGCCAACGCGTCCAGATACGCGTTCGCCGCCGCGTAATTCCCCTGACCCGGCGCACCCAACACCCCAGACGCCGACGAGAACAACACAAACGCCGACACATCGCCGACCAACTCGTGCAGGTTCCACGCCGCGTCCACCTTCGGACGCAGCACCCCGTCAACCCGCTCAGGCGTCAACGACCCGATCACACCATCGTCCAGAACACCCGCAACGTGGACCACACCACCGACCGGACGCCCGGCCAACAGCCCCGCCAACGCCTCACGATCGGCCACGTCACAGGCCACCAGCTCGACCTCGGCCCCAGCCTCAGCCAACTCCGCGACCAACTCGGACGCCCCAGGCGCGTCCATCCCGCGCCGACTCGTCAACACCAAGTCAGTCACACCATGCGAGGTCACGAGGTGCCGGGCCACCAACCGACCGAGCGAACCCGTCGCACCCGTCACCAACACCCGACCCGAGAACCGCACCTCAGACCCGGACTCGGTCACCCGAACCAACCGGGCGCCGTGCATCACGCCGTCCCGCACAACGACCTGCGGCTCACCGGTGCCCAGGACAGCGGCCATGTCGAGTTCGGCGTCGGTGTCCACCAGAACGATCCGGTCGGGGTTCTCCGACTGAGCCGAGCGCACCAAGCCCCACACCGCGGCACCGGCCAGATCCGTGACCTCACCGAACGCCACCGCACCCCGCGTCACCACGACGAGCGACGAACCGTCACCAAGTGCCAACCAGTCCTGGATCTCACCCAGCACCCTTGACACCTCTGCCCGCACTCCCGCAGCGTCCGCACCCGGCGCACCGGCCTCCAGCACCACAGCGTCCGCCGAGACGGGAGTCCCCGACACCGGCGACCACTCCACCCGGAACAACGACTGCGCGGACGGCGAAGCCGACTGACCGGTCGACACCGGGCGCAGCGCCAGTTCACGCACGGACGCGACCGGGTTGCCGTCGGCGTCCGCGACGTCCAGCGCCACCGCGCCCTCGCCCAGCGGCGACAACCGCACCCGCACCCGCGACGCCCCGGCCGCGAACAACGACACGCCGGACCACGTGAACGGCAACATGGCCTGCTCACCCAACGCCCCGGTGAACGAGGAAGCGTGCAGGCACGCGTCCAGCAAAGCGGGGTGCACCCCGAAAGCCGAGCCGTCGACGTCGTCCGGCAGCGCCACCTCGGCGAACACGTCGTCGCCCAGCCGCCACGCCGACCGCAACCCCTGGAACACCGGCCCGTACTCCAGGCCCGCCTCGGCCAGCACGTCGTAGTGCCCGGCGACGTCCAGCGGCTCCGCGCCGGCCGGCGGCCACTGCCGCAGGTCGAACCCCGCGACCGACGTCCCCGACGACAACACGCCCTCCGCGTGCAGCACCCAGGGCAGGTCGTCCCCGCGCTCCGGGCGCGAGTGGACGGTCACCGTGCGCCGACCGGTCCGGTCGGGCGCGCCCGCGATCACGCGCAGCTGAACGCCCTGGTCCCGGTCCTCGTCGGGCAGCACGAGCGGCGCGGTGAGCACCAGCTCGTCGAGCGTGCCGCAGCCGACCTCGTCACCGGCCCGGATCGCCAACTCCGCGAACCCGGTGCCGGGGAAGACGACCGCGCCACCGACCGCGTGATCGGCCAGCCACGGCTGAGCCCGCACCGACAACCGGCCGGTGAGCACCGCGCCATCGGTGTCCGGCGCCACCACGACCGCGCCGAGCAACGGGTGCTCCGGCACGTCCAACCCGGCGGACACGACGTCGCCCGCACCGAGGGTCGCGCCCGCCCACGCCTCACGCCAGTAGTCGAGCGAGTCGATCCAGTACCGCTCGCGCTGGAACGCGTAGGTCGGCAGGTCGACCCGCCGCCCACGACCGCCGAAGAACGACGGCCAGTCGACCGACCCACCGGTGGCGTACCACTGGCCGAGCCGCTTGACCAGCGTCAGCGCTTCGTCCTGCCCCTTGCGCTGCAACGGAATCGCACCATCGACCAGCGCGCTCAACACACCGTCCGGCCCGACCTCGACAAACCGCGCCACGCCCTCGTCACGCAGCCGCGTCACGGCATAGTGGAACCGCACCGCGTCCCGCACGTGCCGAACCCAGTACTCCGGATCCGTCACATCACCGGCCGTAGCGATCGGGATAGTCGGCTCCCGGAAGCCCAACTCCCGCACCACCACGCGGAAGTCGTCCAACATCGGGTCCATCAACACCGAGTGGAACGCGTGCGACACCGACAACCGCTTCGACCGCTCGAACCTCGCGGCCACCGCCAGCACCTCAGCCTCGACACCCGAAACCACGACCGAATCCGGCCCGTTGACCGCCGCAATGCCCACACCGGCCGTCAACAGCGGCAGCACCTCGGCCTCGGCGGCCTTGATCGCCACCATCGCCCCACCTTCGGGCAACTCCTGCATCAAACGCGCACGCGCCGACACCAAGCGACAGGCGTCCGCCAAGGACAGCACCCCGGCAACGTGAGCCGCTGCGATCTCACCGATCGAATGACCAGCAACCCGATCCGGCCGAACACCCCACGACTCCAACAGCCGGTAAAGCGCCACCTCGAACGCGAACAGCGCAGGCTGCGTGAACTCCGTGCGGTTCAAGCGGTCCGCGTCCTCGCCCCACACCACCTCCCGCAACACCGGGTCGAACCCGGCCAACACCTCGTCGAACACCCGAGCGAACACCGGGAACACGACCGACAGCTCACGGCCCATCCCCAACCGCTGCGAACCCTGACCAGTGAACAAGAACGCCGTCTCACCACCAGCCCGCGCCACCACCGGCACGACATCCGCCAAGCCGCGCACCAACTCGTCCCGGTCCCGACCGACCACCACCGCCCGGTGCTCGAACACCGAACGACCAGCCAACGACACCGCGACATCCACCGGCCGAACGTCAGCGTCCACGGATGCCAACCGCACAGCCTGAGCACGCACCGCCTCGGCCGAACGACCGGTCAACACCCAAGGCACCACCGGCAGGCCCGCGTCGTCCTCGTCGACCGACTCAGCAGCCACGCCTTCGACGATCACGTGCGCGTTCGTGCCGCTGATCCCGAACGAGGAGATGCCGGCCCGACGCGGCCGACCCTCGGCAGCCCACTCCCGAGCCTCGGTCAACAGCTGCACGTTCCCAGCCGACCAGTCCACGTGCGGAGACGGCTCGTCAACGTGCAACGTCGGCGGCATCACGCCGTGCCGCATCGCCATGACCATCTTGATGATCCCGGCAACACCCGCAGCCGCCTGCGTGTGACCGATGTTCGACTTGATCGACCCCAACCACAACGGCACCTCACGATCACGCCCATACGTCTCCAACAACGCCTGAGCCTCGATCGGATCACCCAACGTCGTACCCGTGCCGTGCGCCTCCACCGCATCCACGTCGGCAGCCGTCAAACCGGCATTCGCCAACGCCTGCCGGATCACCCGACGCTGAGACGGACCGTTCGGTGCGGTCAGGCCGTTGGACGCGCCGTCCTGGTTCACCGCCGTGCCGCGGACCACGGCCAGCACCGGGTGACCGTTGCGGCGGGCGTCCGACAGCCGCTCCACCAGCAGCATGCCGACGCCTTCACCCCAGGACGTCCCGTTGTTGGTGGCCGCGAACGACCGGCACCGACCGTCCGGCGACAACCCGCGCTGACGGCTGAACTCCACGAACACCTCGGGCGTCGCCATCACGGCCACCCCACCGACGAGCGCCAACGAGCACTCGCCCGATCGCAGGGCCTGGCTCGCCAGGTGCAACGCCACCAAGGACGACGAGCACGCCGTGTCCACCGTGACCGCCGGGCCTTCCAACCCGAACACGTACGACACCCGCCCGGACGCGATGGCGCCGGTGCTGCTGTTGGCGGCGTAGTCGTGGTACATCATCCCGGCGAACACACCGGTGTCACTGCCCCGCAACGACACCGGGTCGATCCCCGCCCGCTCGAACGCCTCCCACGACGCCTCCAGCAGCAACCGCTGCTGCGGGTCCATGATCACGGCTTCGTTGGGGCTGATCCCGAAGAACGCCGGGTCGAACTCGTCGGCGTCGTGCAGGAACCCGCCTTCACGGGTGTAGCTGGTGTTGGGCCGCTCGCCCGTCGGGTCGTACAGCTTGTCGACGTCCCAGCCCCGGTTGGTCGGGAACGGCGACACCGCGTCCACGCCGTCGGCCACCAGCCGCCACAGGTCCTCGGGCGAGGACACGCCACCGGGGTAGCGGCAGGCCATCCCGACGATGGCGATCGGCTCGTCGGTGACGGTCGTGGTCGCGACCGCCGCCGCGTCGTCACCGAGACCGGACACCTCGGCCACCAGGTGACGCGCAAGCGCTTGCGGCGTGGGGTGGTCGAACACCAGGGTCGCGGGCAGCCGCACGCCGACCGCGGTGCTCAGGCCGTTGCGGAACTCCACCGCCGACAACGAGTCGAAGCCCAGGTCGTTGAACGCCCGCTCCGGGTCGACCGCCGCCGCGGAGGTGAACCCGAGCACGGACACGACCTGGTTCAGCACCAGGTCGAGGAGCGCGGCCTCCCACTCGTCCTCGGGCAGCGCGGCGAGCACCCGGCGCAACTGGGCGGGCTCGCTCCCGGTGCCGGCACGACGCCGCCGCGCCATTTTCACCAAGCCGCGGAACAGCTCGGGCATCAGCTCGCCACGCGCCCGGATCGCGCCCAGGTCGAACGACGCGGGGATCACCGCGGCCTCACCCGTGCCGATCGCGGCGTCGAGGAGCGCGAGCCCTTGTTCGGCGGCCAGCGGCAACACACCGGCACCGACCACCCGGGAGCGGTCGGCGTCCGTCAGCCGGCCGGACATCCCGGCGTCCTCGGCCGCCCACAGGCCCCAGGCCAGCGACTGCGCCGCCATCCCGTTCGCCCGCCGATACGCCGCCAACGCGTCCAGATACGCGTTCGCCGCCGCGTAGTTCCCCTGACCCGGCGCACCCAACACCCCAGACGCCGACGAGAACAACACAAACGCCGACACATCACCCACGAGCTCGTGCAGGTTCCACGCCGCATCCACCTTCGGACGCAACACCCCGTCAACCCGCCCAGGCGTCAACGACGCGATCACACCGTCGTCCAACACACCGGCGACATGCACCACACCATCGACGGGGCGCCCGGCCAACAACCCGGCCAACGCCTCCCGATCAGCCACGTCGCAGGCCACCAACTCGACCTCGGCCCCAGCCCCAGCCAACTCGGCCACCAGCTCACGAGCACCCGGCGCATCCATCCCACGCCGACTCGTCAACACCAAGTCGGTCACACCATGCGCGACGACCAAGTGCCTGGCCACCAACCGACCGAGCGAACCCGTCGCACCCGTCACCAACACCCGACCCGAGAACCGCATCTCAGACCCGGACTCGGCCACCCGCGCCAACCTGGCCCCGAACAACGCCCCGTCACGCACCACCAGCTGCGGCTCACCGGCACCGAGCACCACGGCCGGGTCCACCTCGGCGTCGGTGTCCACCAGGACGATCCGACCCGGGTTCTCCGACTGCGCCGACCGCACCAGACCCCACACCGCGGCACCGGCAAGATCCGTGACCTCACCGAACGCGACCGCACCCCGCGTCACCACGACCAACGACGAGCCATCACCCCGCGCCAACCAGTCCTGCACCTCACCCAGGACCCGCGACACCTCAGCCCGCACGCCGGCAGGGCCGGCACCGGGTGCGCCGGCCTCCAACACCACGACGTCCGCCGACACCGGAGACGCCGACACCGGGGACCACTCCACCCGGAACAACGACTCGAACGTCCCGGCCGCGGCGGCCCCGACCTGCTTCACGTCGACCGGCCGCAGCACCAGCGACGCCACCGACGCGACCGGAGCGCCACCGGCGTCCGCCACGGCCAGCGCCACCGCGCCCTCGCCCACCGGCGACAACCGCACCCGCACCCGCGACGCCCCGGCCGCGAACAACGACACCCCGGACCACGAGAACGGCAGCACCGCGCGCTCACCGAACAACCCGGTGAACGACCCGACGTGCAGGCACGCGTCCAGCAACGCCGGGTGCAGCCCGAACGACCCGCCGTCCACCCCGTCCGGCAGCGCGACCTCGGCGAACACGTCGTCACCCAGCCGCCACGCCGACCGCAACCCCTGGAACACCGGCCCGTACTCGAGGCCCGCCTCGGCCAGCACGTCGTAGTGCCCGGCGACGTCCAGCGGCTCCGCGCCGGCCGGCGGCCACTCGCTCAACGACTCGCCGTCACCGACGGCCCCGGCACGCAGGAGACCGGTGGCGTGGTGGGTCCACCGCACGTCGGCGGGAGCGTCCTGCGGGCGCGCGTACACGTCCACCGAACGGCTCGCGGACTCCCCCACCGCGCCGACCACGACCCGCACCTGCGCGCCGCCGCGTTCGGGCAGCACCAGCGGCGCGGTGAGCGTCAACTCCTCGACCACACCGCAACCGACCTGGTCACCCGCCCGGATCGCCAACTCGACGAAACCCGTGCCGGGGAACACGATCGAGCCGCCGACGACGTGATCGGCCAACCACGGCTGCGCCGAAGCGGACAGCCGCCCGGTCAGCACCACGCCGTCGGAGTCCGCGAGGACGACGACCGCGCCCAGCAACGGGTGGTCAGCCGGGTCGAGGCCCGCCGAGGAGAGGTCGCCGAAGCCCGGCTTCACGTCGAGCCAGTACCGCTCGCTCTGGAACGCGTAGGTCGGCAGGTCGACCCGCGTGCCGCGGCCGTCGAAGAACGCCCGCCAGTCGACCGCGCCGCCCGTGCCGTGGAACCGGCCCAGGCCCGCCACCAGCGTGACCGCTTCGTCGCGTCCCTTGCGCTGCACCGCGATCGCGCCCTCGACCAGCGCGCTCAGCACGCCATCGGGCCCGACCTCGACGAACCTCGTGACACCTGCGCCCTGCAACTGCGTCACGGAGTCGTGGAACCGCACCGCGTCCCGGACGTGCCGAACCCAGTACTCCGGATCCGTCACATCACCGGCCGTAGCGATCGGGATGGTCGGCTCCCGGAAGCCCAACTCCCGCACCACCACGCGGAAGTCGTCCAACATCGGGTCCATCAACACCGAGTGGAACGCGTGCGACACCGAAAGCCGCTTCGACCGCTCGAACTTCGCGGCCACCGCCAGCACCTCGGCCTCGACCCCGGAAACCACGACCGAGTCCGCGCCGTTCACCGCCGCGACGCCCACACCGCCGGTCAACAACGGCACCACCTCGGCCTCGGCAGCCTTGATCGCCACCATCGCGCCGCCCTCGGGCAACGCCTGCATCAGGCTCGCCCGCGCCGACACCAACCGACACGCGTCCGACAGCGACAACACCCCGGCAACGTGAGCCGCCGCGATCTCACCGATCGAATGACCAGCAACCCGATCCGGCCGCACACCCCACGACTCCAACAGGCGGAACAACGCCACCTCAAAGGCGAACAACGCAGGCTGCGTGAACTCGGTCCGCTCCAGCCGCTCTGCGTCCTCGCCCCACACCACCTCCCGCAACACCGGGTCGAACCCGGCCAACACCTCGTCGAACACCCGCGCGAACACCGGGAACACGACCGACAGCTCACGGCCCATCCCCAACCGCTGCGAACCCTGACCAGTGAACAAGAACGCCGTCTCACCACCAGCCCGCGCCACCACCGGCACGACATCCGCCAAACCGCGCACCAACTCGTCCCGGTCCCGACCGACCACCACCGCCCGGTGCGTCAACGGCGCACGGCCCGTGGCCAGCGAGAACGCGACATCCGTCGGTCGAGCGGCGGGGTTGGCCGACCACCACGCGCGAAGCCGCTCGGCCTGCGCGGCGAGCGACGCCGCGTCGTTCCCCGACACCAGCAGCGGCACGACCGGCAGCTCTGCCGTCGCGAGCCCGGCCTCCTCCTCCGGCGCCTGCTCGATGATCACGTGCGCGTTCGTGCCGCTGATCCCGAACGACGACACACCGGCCCGACGCGGCCGACCCTCGGCAACCCACTCCCGGGCCTCGGTCAACAACCGCACGTCGCCGGCGGACCAGTCCACGTGCGGCGACGGCTCGTCCACGTGCAGGGTCCGCGGCATCACGCCGTGCCGGATCGCCTCGACCATCTTGATCACACCGGCGACACCGGCGGCGGCCTGCGTGTGACCGATGTTCGACTTGATCGACCCCAACCACAACGGCGCGTCCCGGTCACGCCCGTACGTCTCCAGCAACGCCTGGGCCTCGATCGGGTCGCCCAACGTCGTGCCGGTGCCGTGGCCCTCGACCACGTCGACGTCCGCGGCGGACAGCCGGGCGTTGGCCAGGGCCTGCCGGATCACCTGGCGCTGGGACGGACCGTTTGGGGCGGTCAGGCCGTTGGACGCGCCGTCCTGGTTCACCGCCGTGCCCCGCAGCACGGCCAGCACCGGGTGACCGTTGCGCCGCGCGTCGGACAGCTTCTCCAGCAGCAGCACGCCGACGCCCTCGCCCCAGCCGGTGCCGTCGGCCGCGCCCGCGAACGACTTGCACCGGCCGTCGCGCGACAGGCCGCCCTGCTTGCTGAACGCGACGAACGCGCCGGGCGTCGACATCACCATCACGCCGCCCGCGAGCGCCATCGAGCACTCGCCGGACCGCAGCGCCTGGCTCGCCACGTGCATCGCGACCAGCGACGACGAGCACGCGGTGTCCACCGTGACGGCGGGCCCTTCCAGGCCGAGCGCGTAGGCGACCCGGCCGGAGATCACCGCGCCGACGCTGGCCGTGCCCAGGTAAGCCTCGGCGAGTTCCGGTGAGCCGTCGAGCAGCGCCGAGTAGTCCTGCAACCCGGAGCCGACGAACACGCCGACCGGCGCGCCGCGCACCTCCTCCGGGTTGATGCCGGCCCGTTCGAACGCCTCCCACGACGCGTGCAGCATGAGCCGCTGCTGGGGGTCGGTGACGAGGGCCTCGCGCGGGCTCATGCCGAAGAAGCCGGGGTCGAAGTGGCCCGCGTCGGGCACGAAACCGCCGACGTGGACGTAGCTCGCGCCGATGCCGTCCGCGGTGCCGCCCACCAGCTCGCCCAGGTCCCAGCCGCGGTCGGCCGGGAACGGCGTGAGGGCGTCGACGCCGTCGTCGACGAGCCGCCACAGGTCCTCGGGCGAGGACACGCCACCGGGATAGCGGCAGGCCATGGCCACGATCGCGATCGGCTCCGGCTCCGCGCTCTCGACTTCCCGCAACCTCCGCTTGGTCTGGTGCAGGTCGGCGGTGACGCGCTTGAGGTACTCCAGGAGCTTGTCGTCGTTAGCCATCGTGTTCACGGCGTCCTTTGATTTCGTGCCCCTGCCCGGGGTCAGGAGATTCCGAGCTCGGTGTCGATGAAGGTGAAGAGGTCGTCGGCCGACGCGGCGCGGAGGCGGTCCTCGACGTCGGCCGCGGACCCGCCGACCTCGCCGAGCCGGCCCGCCAGCGCCTGGAGGCGCGCCACCAGGCCCAGGCGGGTGATCTCGGCGGCGGACAGGCCGGCGGCGGCCCGTTCCAGCCGTTCCAGCTCGGTGAGCGCGGACGGCGGCTCCGCCTCGCCGTCACCGAGCACCGAGTGCAGGTGGTCGGCGAGCGCGGCGGGGGTGACGTGGTCGAAGACCAGGGTGCTGGGCAGGCTGCGGCCGGTGACCGCGTTCAGCCGCGCCCGGAGGTCGACCGCGGCGACCGAGTCGAACCCCAGGTCGGTGAACGTGCGCGCCTGGTCCACCTCGGTCGGGTCGTCGTGACCGAGGATCGCGGCGACCTGCTCGCGCACCGCGCCGAGCACGACGCCCGCCCGTTCGGCGGCGGGCAGGGCGGCCAGGCGGGCGGCCAGCGCGGGTTCACCCTGCTCGGGCGACGGGTCGGCGAGGACGGCCGCGGCCTCGGGCAGGGCGGCCAGCAGGGGCCTCGGTCGGGCGGAGGTGTAGACGGAGGTGAAGCGGGCCCAGTCGAAGTCGGCCACGACCGGCGCCGCGTCGCCGGTCTCCAGCACCCGCCGCAACGCCCGCAGGGCGAGGCCGGGCGGCATCGCCGGCGCGCCGATCCGCCGCATGGTCGCGGCGATCTCGTCGTCCACCATGCCGCCGTCCCAGGAGCCCCAGCCGACGGCGGTGGCGGTGAGGCCGCGCGCCCGGCGGTCGGCGGCGAGGCCGTCCAGGTAGGCGTTGGCGCTGCAGTAGGCGGCCTGCGCCGCGCTGCCCCACACCGCCGACCCGGAGGAGAACAGCACGAACGCGTCCAGCGGCCGGTCGGCCAGCAGGGCGTCGAGGTGCGCGGCGCCGGCGATCTTCGCCGCGCCGACCCGGGCGAACCCGGCCGCGTCCAGCTCGGTGAGCGGGGCCAGCGGTTGGGACGCGCCGGCGGCGTGGACCACGGCGGTCAGGCCGGGCAGGCCGGCGAGCAACCCGCGCACGGCCTCGCGGTCGGTCACGTCGCACGCGGCGATCGTCACCTCGACGCCGCGCGCGACGAGGTCGGCTTCCAGGTCGGCCGCGCCGTCGGCGGCCCGGCCGCGGCGGCTGGTGAGCACGACGTGCTCGGCGCCGTGGTCGGCGAGCCACCGCGCCACGTGGGCGCCCAGGCCGCCGGTGCCGCCGGTGACGAGCACGGTGCCGCGGGCGCGCCACGGTTCGTCGGGCGTGCCGCCGGACCCGCGGACGAGGCGGCGCGCGAAGACGCCGCCCGGTCGGATCGCCACCTCGTGCTCGCCGCGATCGTCGGCCAGCACCGCGCCCAGCCGCTCGACGACCTGCGCGTCCACGTGCGGCGGGAGGTCGACCAGGCCACCCCAGGTGGTCGGCTGCTCCAGGGCGAGGCCGATGCCCAGGCCCCACGTCGCGCTCTGCCGCGCGTCGACCGGCTCCCCGGTCCCGACGGCGACCGCGCCGGCGGTCGCGCACCACAGCGGCGCGGTGATGCCGGCGTCGCCGAGCGCTTGGGCGAGCACGACGTTGTCCACGAGGCCGCGGGACAGCACGGCACGCTCCTCGGTGCGGTCGAACGCCAGCAGCGACAGCACGCCGTCGGGTTCGGGCGCGGCGGCCAGCGCGGTCGCCAGTCCGGCCCGGTCGGCGCCGCTCACCTCGACCGGCAGCACCAGGGCGCCGGCGTCGGCGAGCCCGGCGAGCACCGCGTCGAGGCGCGGGTCGTCCCCGGCGGGGTGGGCGACCAGCCAGGTGCCGTCGAGCCGCGCGGACGGCGGCGTCACGGGCTGCCACTCGACGCGGTAGCGCAGGGCGTCCGCCGGGTCCACCGCGGGCACGGGCACGTCCCGCCAGTAGCGGCGGCGCTGGAAGGCGTAGGTGGGCAGGTCGACGCGGCGCACGTCCCACCCCGCGAACACGCCGGCCCAGTCGACGGTGACGCCGAGCCCGTGGGCGTGGGCCAGCGCGGCGAACACGTCGTGCCGCTCCGCCCCGTCGGCCCGCACGGTCGGCAGGAACACCGCGTCGCCGTCCTCGACGCAGTCAGGCCCCATCGCGGACAACACGGCAGCGGGCCCCAGCTCCAGGAAAGTCGTGACGCCCTCGGCGTGCAGCCGGCGGACGCCGTCGCGGAAGCGGACCGCGTCACGGACGTGCCGCACCCAGTAGTCGGCCGCCAGGTCCCGCGCGCCGACCGGTTCCCCGGTGACGGTGGAGACGATCGGGATCGACGGCGCCCGGTAGTCCAGGCCGCGGGCGACCTCGGCGAAGTCGGCGAGCACCGGCTCCATCAGCGGCGAGTGGAACGCGTGCGACACGCGCAGCCGCCTGGTCCGGCGGCCGAGCGCGGTGAAGTGGGCGTCGACGGCGTCGACCGCCTCCTCCTCGCCGGAGACGACCACCGCGGTCGGTCCGTTGACCGCGGCCACGTCCACGCGGCCGTCCAGCAGCGGCACGACCTCGTCCTCGGTCGCCTCCACCGCGAGCATCGCACCGGTGCTCGGCAGCGCCTGCATGAGCCGGCCGCGTGCGGTGACCAGCGCCGCCGCGTCACGCAGCGACAGCACACCGCTCACGTGGGCGGCGGCCAGCTCGCCCACCGAGTGGCCCGCGAGCAGGTCCGGCCGCACGCCCCACGACTCGACCAGCCGGAACAACGCCACCTGGAACGCGAACAGCGCCGGCTGGGCGAACTCGGTGCGGTCGAGCCGCCCCGCGTCCTCGCCCCACACCACGTCCCGCAGCACGGGGTCGAGCTCGGCCAGCACCTCGTCCAGGGCGGCGGCGAACACCGGGAACGCGGCGTGCAGCCCGCGCCCCATGCCCAGCCGCTGCGCGCCCTGGCCGGTGAACAGGAACGCCGTGCGGCCACCGGGCCTGGCGTGGGCCGTGGACACCCCGGCGGGTGCGGCGGAGCCCTCGGCCAACGCGGTCAGGCCGCGCAGGAGCCCCGGCACGTCCTCGGCCACCACCGCGGCCCGGTGGTCCAGCGCGGCCCGCGTGGTCGCGAGGGAGAACGCCAGGTCGGCCACGTCCACCGCCGGGTCGCGCAGCACGTGGCCGCGCAACGCCGCGGCCTGCGCGGGCAGCGCCGCCGCCGTGCGGGCCGACAGCAGCAGCGGCACCGCGCCCGGCGCCCGGTCGGCCCGGTCCGCGGCAGGCTCCTCGGCGGGCGGCTCCTCGATGATCACGTGGGCGTTGGTGCCGCTGAGCCCGAACGCGGACACGCCCGCGCGCCGCGGGTAGCCGTGGTCCGGCCACGGCGCCTGGTCGGTGAGCAGCCGCACCGCGCCGCGCGACCAGTCCACATTGGACGAGGGCGCGTCCACGTGCAGGGTGCGCGGCAGCACGCCGCGCCGGATCGCCTCCACCACCTTGATCACGCCGCCCACACCCGCAGCGGCCTGGGTGTGCCCGACGTTCGACTTGATCGACCCCAGCCACAGCGGCCGGTCCGCGGGCCGGCCCCGGCCGTAGGTCTCCAGCAGCGCCACGGCCTCGATCGGGTCGCCCAACGTCGTGCCGGTGCCGTGCGCCTCGACGAGGTCCACCTGGTCGGCGGGCACCTGCGCGTCGGCGAGCGCGGCGCGGATGAGGCGTTGCTGGGCCGGGCCGTTGGGCGCGGTGAGCCCGTTGCTCGCGCCGTCGGAGTTGATCGCGGTGCCGCGCACGACGGCGAGCACCGGGTGCCCCTCGCGGCGGGCCTGCGACAGCCGTTCCAGCAGCAGCACGCCCACGCCCTCGCCCCAGGCGGTGCCGTCGGCGGCGTCGGCGAACGACTTGCACCGCCCGTCCGGCGCCAGCCCGTTGTCCTGGCTGAAGCCGACGAACGACTCCGGGCCGGGCATCACGGTCGCACCGCCCACCAAAGCCATCGAGCACTCGCCGGAGCGCAGCGCCTGGACCGCCCAGTGCAGGGCGACCAGGGACGACGAGCACGCCGTGTCGACCGTGACGGCCGGGCCGACCAGGTCCAGGAAGTAGGCCAACCGGCCCGAGGCGACGCTGGCCAGGCCGCCGGGACCGGCGCCGATGGCGTAGTCGTGGTAGACGACGCCGGTGAACACGCCGGTCGCCGTGCCGCGCAACGCGGTGGCGTCGATGCCGGCCCGTTCGACCGCCTCCCACGCGGTCTCCAGCAGCAGCCGCTGCTGCGGGTCGGTGTCCCGCGCGTCCCGGGGGCTGATGCGGAAGAAGTCCGCGTCGAACTCCGCCGCGTCGTGCAGGAACCCGCCCCGGGTCACGTAGGTGCGGCCCGGCGTCGCGGGCTCCGGGTGGTACAGCGCGTCGGCGTCCCAACCGCGGTCGGTCGGGAACGGCGAGATCGCGTCGACCCCGCCCTCCACCAGCTCCCACAACTGCTCCGGCGTGCGCACCCCGCCCGGGAAGCGGCAGCTCGCGGCGACGATCGCGATCGGCTCGTGCCGTCGCTCGTCCACCTCGCGCAGCTGCCGCTTCGCCTGCCGCAGCTCGGTCGTCGCGCGCTGGAGGTAGTCCCGGAGCCTGTCGTCGTCGCCCATCGCCTCATTCACCCAATCTCCGTGCGGACTACGCGCCGAACTCGCGGTCCAGAGCCGCGAACAGCTCCTCGTCGGTGGCCGCCTCGTAGTCGGCGTCCTCGGTCTCGACACCGCCCTGCAGGTCGCGCCACCGGCGCAGCACCGCCTCCAGCCGCGCGGTCACCAGGTCGGCGTCACCGTCGAGGGGCCCGGCCGCGGCCAGCGCCGCCTCCAACCGCTCGACCTCGCCGAGCACCGCGCCCGCCGCGCCGCCGTCCTCCGCCCGGACCTCGACCTCGAGGTAGCGGGCGAGGGCCTCGCACGTCGGGTGGTCGAACGCCAGCGTCACCGGCAGCTCAAGCCCTGTCGCCGCGCCGAGCCGGCGGCGCAGTGCCACCGCCGCCATGGAGTCGAAACCCAGCTCCTGCAACGGTCGTCCCGGCTCGACCGGCGCCACGGTGGCGTGCCCGAGCACGGCGGCCACGTGGGCGCGCACCAGGTCGAGCAGCACCCGGTGCCGGTCCACTTCGGACAGCGGCGCCAGCCGCGCGGTGAGCCCTTCGGTGTCCTCGCCCGCGCCCGCGAGCAACGGGTGCTCCGCGGCGAGCCGAGCCACGGCCGAGGAGTCCGCCCCGACCAGCCAGTACTCGTCGCGCTGGAAGGCGTAGGTGGGCAGGCCCACGACCACGGCGCCGGTGGGCGCGAAGAACGCCCGCCAGTCGACCGCCGTGCCGCGCGCGTGGGCCGTGGCGAGCGCCGTGACGAGCCGGTGCTCCTCGCCGTGGCCGCGCCGCAGCGTCGGCACGAACACGTCCGGGCCCGTGCTCGACAGGACCGCGTCCGGCCCCAGTTCGAGCGCCGTGGTCACGCCTTCGCCCAGGAGGCGCCGCACCGAGTCGTGGAACCGGACCGCGTCGCGGACGTGCCGCACCCAGTGCTCCGGGTCGGTCACGTCACCGCTCGTCGCGATCGGGATGGTCGGCTCCCGGTAGGTCAGACCCGTCGCGACCGCGCGGAAGTCGTCCAGCATCGGGTCCATCAGCACCGAGTGGAACGCGTGCGACACCGAGAGCCGCTTCACCCGCTCGAACTTCGACGCGACCAGCACCACGTCGGCCTCGACGCCCGAGATCACCACCGAGTCCGGCCCGTTGACCGCGGCGATGCCCACGCCCTCGGACAGCAACGGCAGCACGTCGGCCTCGGCGGCCTGGATCGCCACCATGGCCCCGCCCTCGGGCAGCGCCTGCATCAGGCTCGCCCGCGCCGAAACCAACCGGCACGCGTCCGGCAACGACAGCACGCCGGCCACGTGGGCGGCGGCGACCTCGCCGATCGAGTGCCCGGCCAGGAAGTCGGGCCGCACGCCCCAGGACTCCAGCAAGCGGTGGAGCGCGACCTCGAAGGCGAACAACGCGGGCTGCGTGAACTCCGTGCGGTCCAACCGCGCCGCGTCCTCGCCCCACATCACGTCCCGCAACACCGGGTCGAACCCGGCCAGCACCTCGTCCAGCGCGGCGGCGAACACCGGGTACACCCCGTACAGCTCGCGTCCCATGCCCGGCCGCTGCGAACCCTGGCCCGTGAACACGAACGCGGTGCGCGCGTCCCGACGTGCCCGCTCCACCACCGGCGGCACCCCGGGCCCGCCGGCCAGCACCGACACCGCGGCCTCCGCCTCGGCGCGGTCCGCCGCGACGATCACCGCCCGGTGCTCCAGCGCGGTGCGGGTGGTCGCGAGCGACAACCCCACGTCCGCCGCACCGCCGCGCGGGTCCGCCGCCAGCAACGCCGCGGCCTGGGCGGTCAGCGCCTCTTCGGTCCGGCCCGACAGCAACCACGGCACCACCCGCGGCTCGACCTCGGGTCGTTCGACGTCCGCCGGCGGCACGGCTTCGAGGATCACGTGGGCGTTGGTGCCGCTGATCCCGAACGACGACACGGCGGCACGGCGCGGGCGCGCCACCGCGGGCCACTCGACCGCCCCGGTGACCGGCCGCACCGCGCCCGCCGACCAGTCCACCTGCGTCGACGGCTCGTCCGCGTGCAGGGTCGGCGGCACCACACCGCGCCGCATCGCCTCCACGGCCTTGATCACCCCGGTGACGCCGGCCGCGGCCTGGGTGTGCCCGAGGTTCGACTTGACCGACCCCAGCCACAGCGGGTCTCCGGTGCGGCCCTGGCCGTAGGTGGCGAGCAACGCCTGCGCCTCGATCGGGTCACCCAGCGAGGTGCCCGTGCCGTGGCCCTCGACCACATCCACGTCCGAAGTGGACAGACCGGCACTCGCCAGCGCGCGCCGGATCACCCGTTCCTGCGACGGGCCGCTCGGCGCGGTCAACCCGTTGGACGCGCCGTCCTGGTTGACCGCCGACCCGCGCACCACCGCCAGCACCGGGTGCCCGTTGCGCCGCGCGTCCGACAAGCGCTCCACCAGCAGCAGCCCGACGCCCTCGGAGAACCCGGTGCCGTCCGCGCCCGCGCCGTAGGAGCGGCACCGGCCGTCGGCGGACAGGCCGCCCTGCATGCTGAAGTCGACCAACGTCTCCGTCGTCGCCATCACGGTCGCACCGCCCGCCAGCGCCAACGAGCACTCGCCGGCCCGCAGCGCCTGCACGGCCAGGTGCAGCGCCACCAGCGACGACGAGCACGCCGTGTCGATGGTGACCGCCGGGCCCTCGAAGCCGTAGGTGTAGGCGATCCGGCCGGACGCGATCGCGCCCGACGCGCTGTTGAGCGGGTAGTCGTGGTACATGACGCCCGCGAACACGGCGGTGTCGCTGCCGCGCAACGACAACGGGTCGATGCCCGCGCGTTCGAACGCCTCCCACGACACCTCCAGCAGCAGGCGCTCCTGCGGGTCCATGGTCAGCGCCTCCGCCGGGCTGATGCCGAAGAACCCGGCGTCGAACCGCCCCGCGTCGTGCAGGTACCCGCCGGCGCGGGCGTAGTGCTTGCCGGGCACGCCCGGTTCGGCGTCGAACCCGCCGTCGAGGTCCCACCCCCGGTTGGCGGGCAGGTCGGAGATCACGTCGACGCCGTCCGCCACCACCCGCCACAGGTCCTCCGGTGACGCCACGCCACCGGGCAGCCGGCAGGCCATCGCGACGATCGCGATCGGGTCGTCGTCCACCCGCCGTTCGACGACCTCCGCGCGGGCCGCCACCCGTGCGCCGAGCAGCTCGTCGAGGTAGGCGGCCACGGCCCGGCACGTCGGGTGGTCGAACACCAGCGTGGCGGGCAGCCGCAGCCCGGTCACCGCGTTGAGCCGGTTGCGCAGGTTCAGCGACGAGAGGGAGTCGAACCCGAGGTCGCGGAACACCCGGTCCGGGTCGACCGACGCCGCGCCGTCGTGACCGAGCACCTCGGCCGCGGCGGCGCGCACCTCGCCGAGCAGCACGCGGGCGCGTTCCTCGTCGCCGAGCGCGGCCAGCCGTTCGGCGGCGGAGGTCTCGCCCACGCTCTGCCGGACGGGCACCCGGGCCAGGTCGCGCAGCATCGGCGGCGCCTCGTGCCGGACGGCCCGTGCCCGCAGTGCGGCGCGGTCCACCCGCATCAGCGCGACGTGCGCCTCGTCGGTCCGCAGCGCCGCGTCGAACAACGCCAGTCCCGCGTCCACGTCCAGCGGCGGCAGCCCGAGTTCCGCCAGCCGCCGCACGTCCGCGTCGGCGAGCGACTCGCCCATGCCCGTCCCGGTCCACAGACCCCAGGCGAACGACGAGGCGGCCAGCCCTGCGGCGTGCCGATGGGCCGCCAGGGCGTCCAGGAACGCGTTCGCCGCGGCGTAGTTGGCCTGGCCGGGACCGCCGAGCGTCGCGGCGAGCGAGGAGAACAGGACGAACGCCGCCAGGTCGAGTCCCGCGGTCACCTCGTGCAGGTGCCACGCGGCGTCGACCTTGGGCCGCAGCACCCGCTCCACCCGGTCCGGCGTCTGGGCCGCGAGCACACCGTCGTCGAGCACGCCGGCCGCGTGGACGACCGCCGTCAGCGGGTGCGCCGCCGGCACCGAGCCCACCAGTGCCGCGACCGCGTCACGGTCGGCGAAGTCGCACCGGGCCACCGAGACGTGGGCGCCCGCCTCCGTCAGCTCGGCCACCAACGCGTCGACGCCGGGCGTGTCCGGACCGCGCCGGCCGGCCAGCAGGAGGTGCCGCACGCCGTGCCCGGCCACGAGCCGGCGGGCGACCCGCGCACCGAGCCCCGTCGTGCCGCCCGTGATCAGCACGGTGCCCTCGGGGTCGAACCCCGGCGCGTCACCACCGCCTTCAACCGCCACCAACCGGGGCGTGGCCAGGACGCCTTCCCGCACCGCGACCTCGGGCTCCCCACTGGCTATAGCCGCGGCGAGCACCGCCTCCGACTTTGCGAGCCCGTCGGTCTCCACGAGCACGAACGCCCCGGGGTTCTCCGCCTGCGCCGCCCGCACCGCGCCCCACACGGGCGCCACGCCCAACGCGGTCGCGTCACCGGTGACGACGACGAGACGGGAGGACGCCAACCGAGGCTCACCCACCCACTCCCGCAACACCCGAACAGTCCGCTGCACCACCTCGTGCACGGCGCCGGGCACCCCAGCCCCACCACCGGCAGGCCCGACCGCCGCGCCAGCAGCCGGCGCGACACCGACCAGCCCGTCACCGGCCGGCCTAGGCACCCGCCACACGACGACCTCGGGCACCTCATCACCCTCGAAGGCGGCGAGACCGTCCTCCCACCAGCCGTCGACCTCCAGCCACGCACCGTCCACCCCACCGGCAACCGCGGCGAGCGGCGTCCACTCCACCCGATAAGGCGTGTCCCGCCGGCCCGACCGCGCGTTCACCTGCTCGGCCGACACCTCCCGGATCACCAGCTCGTCCACCGACAGCACGGGCCGCCCGGCCGAGTCCGCCACCTCCACCCCGGACCCCGCCAACCGCACCCGCAGCGCGGTGGCCCCGGTCGCGTGCAACGTCACCCCGGTCCACGCGAACGGCAGCGCCGTCGCGCCGCCCTCGTCCGCCGTCACCAGCGCCGCGTGCAGGGCCGCGTCCAGCACCGCCGGGTGCAGCCCGAACCGGTCCGCGTCACCCCGCGCCCGCTCCGGCAGCACGGCCTCGGCGAACACCTCCTCGCCCCGCACCCACACGGCCCGCAACCCCTGGAACACCGGCCCGTAGGCATACCCCCGAGCCAGCAGAGCCTCGTAAGCCCCGGTCACGTCCACCTCGGTCGCACCGGCCGGCGGCCACTCGGAGGCCAGGTCCATCGAAGGCGCGCGGGCCGCGGACTCCGCGAGCGCGCCGACCGCGTTGCACACCCACGCGTCGTCGCCCTCCCGCCGCGAGTGCACGGCGACCGACCGCGCCCCGTACTCGTCGGCCACCCCGACGACCAGCTGCACCCGCACGTCCCCGTCGGCCGGCAGCACCAGCGGCTCCTGCAACGTCAGCTCGGCCAGCAGGTCGCACCCGACGTGGTCACCAGCCCGGATCGCCATCTCCAGGAGCGCCGTGCCCGGCAGCAGCACCGCGCCCAACGCGTCGTGATCGGCCAGCCACGGGTGCGTCCGCACCGACAACCGGCCGGTGAACACGTGCCCGCCGCCGTCCGGCAGCTCGACCGCCGCGCCGAGCAGCGGGTGGTCCACCCGGTCCTGGCCCACGGCGGGCAGGTCGGCCTCCGTCGCCACCGGCTCCAGCCAGAACCGGTCCCGGTGGAACGCGTACGTCGGCAGCTCCACCGTCCCCGAGCCGGGGTGGAACCCGGTCCAGTCGACGGGCGCGCCGTGCACGTACGCCGTCGCCAACGACAGCGCGAACCGGTCCAGGCCACCGTGGTCGCGGCGCAGCGAACCGACCGTCACCGCCGGCTCGCCCGAGTCCTCCACGGTCTCCTGCAGACCGACCTGGAGCACCGGGTGCGGGCTGCACTCCACGAACAGGCCGTAGCCGTCCTCCAGCAACGCGCGGGTCGCCTGCTCGAAACCGACCGTCCGACGCAGGTTCGCGTACCAGTAGCGGGCGTCCAGCACCGCCGTGTCGTCGAGCTTCCCGCCCGTCACCGTCGAGTAGAAGGCCACTGTGGACGATCGCGGCCGGACCGGCGCGAGCACGTCCAGCAACCGGCCCTCGACCGCCTCGACGTAGTGCGAGTGCGAGGCGTAGTCCACCGGGATGCGGCGGCCCTCGACCCCCGCCTCGGCCAGCTCGGCGAACATCTCGTCCAACGCGGCGGACTCGCCGCACACCACCACCGAACCCGGGCCGTTGACCGCGGCGAGCGACAACCGCCCGTCCCAGCGGTCCACCCACTCCTGCGCGCGCGCACGCGGCAGCGGCACGGACATCATGCCGCCCTTGCCCGCCAGCTCACCGGCGATGACGGCGCTGCGCAGCGCGACCACCCGTGCACCGTCCTCAAGGGACAGTGCGCCGGCCACGCACGCCGCCGCGATCTCGCCCTGCGAGTGACCGACCACCGCGGCCGGCTCCACGCCGCACGAGCGCCACAACGCCGCGAGCGACACCATCACCGCCCACAACGCGGGCTGCACGACGTCCACGGCCTCCAGCGACGGCGCGCCGGGCGCACCGCGCAGCACGTCGGTCAACCGCCAGTCCACGAACGGTTCGAGCGCTTCGGCGCACCGGGTCAGGCTGTCGGCGAACACCGGCGCGGTGTCCAGCAGCTCCACCGCCATGCCCGCCCACTGCGAACCCTGCCCGGGGAACACGAAGACGACACCCGGCTCTTCGTGCGCCACACCGCTCACGACCACCGGACCGCCGGCCGCGGGACGACCGGCGGCCAGCGCGTCCAACCCCGCCACCAACTGCGGACGGTCCGCGCCGAGCACCACGGCCCGGTGCTCCAACGCGGCACGGGTCGTCGCCAGCGAACGCCCCACCGCACCCACCGGCAGGTCGCGCACGGCCGCCAGCAGCCGCGCCGCCTGACCGGGCAACGCCTCCGCGGTGCGCGTGGACAGCGGCCACGGCGTCACACCGACGCCCGCGCCGTCCTCGACCGGCGGCACGTCCTGCGGCTCCGCCTCTTCCAGGATCACGTGCGCGTTGGTGCCGCTCACCCCGAACGACGAGACACCGGCCCGGCGCGGCCGGTCGGACGCGGGCCACTCGCGGGCCTCGGTGAGCAACCGGACGTCACCCGCCGCCCAGTCCACGTTCGGCGTCGGCTCGTCCACGTGCAGCGTCTTCGGCAGCACGCCGTGCCGCAGCGCCATGACCATCTTGATGATCCCGCCGACCGCGGCGGCCGACTGGGTGTGCCCGATGTTCGACTTGAGCGAGCCCAGCCACAGCGGTCGGTCCGCCGGCCGGTCCTGCCCGTAGGTGGCCAGCAGCGCCTGCGCCTCGATCGGGTCGCCGAGCCGGGTGCCGGTGCCGTGCGCCTCGACCGCGTCCACGTCGGCGGGCCCCAGTCCCGCGTCCTTGAGGGCGCGGCGGATCAACCGCTGCTGCGACGGGCCGTTCGGCGCGGTGAGGCCGCTGCTCGCGCCGTCCTGGTTGGTGGCGCTGCCGCGGATCACCGCGAGCACCCGGTGGCCGTTGCGGCGGGCGTCGGACAGGCGCTCCAGCAGCACCACGCCCGCGCCCTCGCCCCACCCGGTGCCGTCGGCCGCGGCGGCGAACGACCGGCACCGGCCGTCCGGCGACAACGCGCGCTGCTTGCTGAACTCCACGAACGTGTCGGTCGTGGCCATCACGGCGACGCCGCCCGCCAGCGCGAGCGAGCTCTCGCCCGTCCGCAGCGACTGCACGGCCAGGTGCACCGCCACCAGGGACGACGAGCAGGCCGTGTCCACGGTGACGCACGGCCCCTCGAAGCCGAACACGTACGACACCCGGCCGGAGGCGACCGAACCGTTGCTGTGGGCCTCCGGGTAGTCGTGGTACATCATCCCGGTGAAGACGCCGGTCGGGCTGCCCTTGAGCGACCGGGGGTCGAGGCCCGCCCGCTCGAACGCCTCCCACGACACCTCCAGCAGCAGCCGCTGCTGGGGATCCATGTAGAGCGCCTCGTTGGGGCTGATCCCGAAGAACGCGGGGTCGAACCCGGCGACGTCGTGCAGGAAGCCGCCCGTGCGGGCGTAGGACTTGCCCGGCCGGCCCGGCTCGGGGTCGTAGATCCCGTCCACGTCCCAGCCGCGGTCGCCGGGGAACTCCGTGATGGCGTCCGCGCCGTCGTCGACCAGCCGCCACAGGTCCTCGGGCGAGGCCACCCCGCCCGGATAGCGGCACGCCATCGCCACCACGGCAATGGGCTCGGTCGAAGTCGAACCGGAATTCTCCAGTTCGGTTATGCGCCGACGCGCCTCCCGCAAGTCCTGGGTGGCCCTTCTGAGATAGCCGAGAAGCTTTTCGTCGTCGCCCACCGCAGGCACTCCCCTGGTCAGCTTTCGCCCCAACGTCGACCGACGCTACGTTTTCCCCACCCCCTGACCACAACCCTTAGTCGTCCCGCGCGGCTCTTATTCACGCGGCGCGGTCCGCGCCGGCGGATCGGGGTCGGCGCGGACCGCGCGGGCGGGTCGGGCGCCGGTCAGCCCGGCGGGATCACGGATCCGATCCGGGACAGCGGCTCCCGGAACGCCGGGTACCGCTCGATCGCGTCCGCGAGCGCCATCTCGGGGTGCCGCGGTCCGCGCAGCACCGTGAACAGCAGCGGCAACGTCATCATCGAGCGCCGCGGCGCCAGGAACGACGCCACCTCGAACGTGGCCCGCGCCACCGCCGGGTTCTCCGCGGACACGCGGTTCCAGCGGGCGATGAACCGCTGCTGCCCCTTGCCGCCGCGCACCTTCATGGTCGACTCGGCGCCGGGGAACAGGCTGTCGTTGAACGTCGCGGCCTGCCACGACCCGACCACCGACTTCGCCACCGCGGTCTGCACCCGGCGGGTGAACCCGTCGGCGAGACCCCGCTTGACCAGCTCGGCGCGCAGCGCGAGCGCCTGGAACGCGGCCATCGACATGCCGGTGGCGTAGTTCGGGTTGAGGATCGTGGCCGCGTCGCCGACCACGAGGAACCCCTCCGGCACGGGCAGCTTCTCGAAGTGCCGCTGCCGGTTGACCAGGCCCCGGTAGGCGCGGATCTCGGTGAGCGGGCGTGCCGCCGCCATGAGCTCGGCCACCAGCGGGTCCTGCAGGCTCCGCGCGAACGCGAGGTAGCCCTCCTCGTCGGTGGGCGGCTGCGCGCCCTTCGTGCCGATCATCGACACGATCCACTTGCCGTCCTCGTTCGGCAGCAGGCCCGCGCCGCGACCGGGGCGGCCGGTGCCCGAGTCGGCCTGCACGAGGATCGCCGGGAAGCCGTCGGCCAGCGCCGCCGGCGCCTCGTAGGTGCGCCCGGCGTAGGCGAAGCCGGCGTCCTGGAGGTCCTCGGCGACCTTGGGCAGGCCCAAGGACTCCAGCCACACCGGCGCGCGCGACCCGCGACCGGTCGCGTCCACCACGACGTCCGCGGCCAGCGTGCGCTCGGGCCGGTCGGCGTCCTGGTCCGCCCGGCTCTCCAGCCGCACGCCGGTGACCCGCGCCGCGTCACCGATCAGGCCGACCGCCTTGGTCCCCTCGACCACGTCGATCGCCGGGTGGCCCAGCACCCGCCCGCGCACCACGTGGTCGAGCAGGTGGCGGCTGGCCGCGAGCACGTAGGCGCGCCCGTCGTACGGCCGCGACCAGCCGTGCATCGAGACGCCGAGGAACTCGTCGCCCATGCGCCTGCGGTGCGCGCCCGCCGCGTAGAGCAGGTCGCTGGTGCCGGGCAGCAGCTCGTCGAGCGCGTCGACCCCGCCGCCCATGAACATGTGGAAGTGGTGCCCCTGCGGCAACCCCTTGCGGGGTAGCGGCGCGTCGGGGAACCGGTCGCTCTCCACGACGGTCACCCGGTCCACGTGCTCGGCGAGCGCGGCGGCGGCGAGCATGCCGGCCATGCCGCCACCGAGCACGACTGCGTGCGTCATCACGGTCCTCCCGCGTCTGCCCGGCAGTGGGCGCGGCTCAGGCCTGGGCGGCGGCGCGGCGGCGCGCTTCCGCCTCCAGCGCGGCGAACGTCTCGTGCATGTCGGCGCGCATGCCCTTGAGGAACAGCTTCTTGAACACGGGGACGAACGCGCCGCTCAGCTCCACCTCGCGGGTGACCTTGACCTTGCCCTCGCCCACCGGCTCGAAGATCGTGTTGATCAGCATCTTCCCCATCGGCATCGGCGACTCGGTCGAGTAGCTGCGGCCGTCCTCGATCGCGGTGATGGTGAAGTTGCCGCGGGGGCCGCCGCGGGGCTTGGTCCAGCCGGAGGCGCCGACCTCGAACCGGCCCTCGAAGCCCAGCTTCTCCACGTGCGGGTCCCAGTCCTGCCACGCCTTCAGGTCCGAGGCGACCTGCCAGAGGTACTCCGGCTCGGCCTCGATCGTCGCGGACTCGCTGAATGACAGCATCACACACCTCACCTTTGCGCGGTCGATTTCCGCATCAGTCAAACCGCGCGCGCGGGCGCCGCACCAGAGGACGGACCCCCTAACAGTCGGTGGGCCCCTTAACGACTAGGGGGCACCACCGACACTTAGGGGACCGCCGGCATGGCCCAATTCGTCGCCGGACACTTCAATGAAATCGTCCCGGTCCGAGCCGACCCCGTGGAGTGCGACCCATGACGACAGCGCCAGAGCGCCCGCGACTCGTCGACATGCGGGCGCGGGCGGAGGAGTTGGCGGCCGTGCGGGAGTCCGCGGAAAGGGGCCCGTCGCCGCGCGCCTCGGAACAACAGCACGCGCGCGGGAAGCTCACCGTCCGGGAAAGGCTCGACCTGCTCCTCGACCCCGGCACGTTCCGCGAGGTCGAGCAGTTCCGCCGGCACCGCGCGACCGGCTTCGGCCTGGAGGACCGCCGTCCGCACACCGACGGCGTGGTCACCGGCTGGGGCGAGGTCGACGGGCGCACGGTCTTCGTCTACGCCCACGACTTCCGCATCTTCGGCGGCTCGCTGGGCGAGGCGCACGCGGAGAAGATCCACAAGGTGATGGACCTCGCCGAGGCCGCAGGCGCGCCGCTAGTGTGCCTGAGCGACGGTGCGGGCGCCCGCATCCAGGAGGGCGTCACCGCGCTGGCGGGCTACGGCGGCATCTTCAGCCGCAACGTGCGCGCGTCCGGGGTGATCCCCCAGATCAGCGTCATGCTCGGGCCGTGCGCGGGCGGTGCGACGTACTCGCCCGCGTTGACCGACTTCGTGTTCATGGTGCGCGGGATCTCGCAGATGTACATCACCGGGCCGGACGTGGTGGAGGCCGTCACCGGCGAGCGCATCACCCACGACGACCTCGGCGGCGCGGACGTGCACGGCAGCACGTCCGGCGCCGCCGCGTTCACCTACGAGGACGAGGCCGAGTGCCTGGCCGACGTCCGCCACCTGCTGTCGCTGCTGCCCTCCAACAACCGGGAGCTGCCGCCCGCCGCGCCCACCGACGACCCGTCGGACCGGCGCAACGACGTGCTGCTCGACCTGGTGCCCGCGAGCCCCAACCTCGGCTACGACATGCGCGCGGTGGTCGAGGAGATCGTCGACGACGGCGACTTCTTCGAGGTGCACGAGCGCTGGGCGCGCAACATCCTGTGCGGGCTGGCCCGGATGGGCGGCCACGTCGTCGGCATCGTCGCCAACCAGCCCTCGGTGCTCGCCGGCGCGCTCGACATCAACGCCTCGGAGAAGGCGGCGCGGTTCGTGCAGACCTGCGACGCGTTCAGCATCCCGCTGGTGACGCTGGTCGACGTGCCGGGCTTCCTGCCGGGCCGCGAGCAGGAGCACGGCGGCATCATCCGGCACGGCGCCAAGCTGCTCTACGCCTACTGCAACGCCACCGTGCCGCGGGTGCAGGTGATCCTGCGCAAGGCCTACGGGGGCGCGTACATCGTGATGGACTCCAGGTCGATCGGCTGCGACCTGTCCTTCGCCTGGCCCACCAACGAGATCGCGGTCATGGGCGCGGAGGGCGCGGCGAACGTCGTGTTCCGCCGCGAGATCGCCGCCGCGCCCGACCCGGCGGCGGCGCGGGCCCAGCGCATCAAGCAGTACCAGGCCGAGCTGGTGCACCCCTACTACGCCGCCGAGCGCGGGCTGGTGGACGACGTGATCGACCCCGCCGCGACCCGGTCGACCGTCATCGACGCGCTCGCCGTGCTGCGGGCCAAACAGGCCAAGCTGCCGTCGCGCAAGCACGGCAACCAGCCGGTGTGAGCCGATGAGCGCACCGCTGCTGCGCGTCCTCAAGGGACGGCCGAGCGACGACGAGCTGGTCGCGGTCGTGCTGGCGCTGGTCGCCGCCACCTCCGGCAACCCCGGACCGTCCCGTCCCCCGACGACGAGCCCCGGCTGGACCAGCGCGCCGAGCCACCGCGTGCCCGGCGCGTGGACCTCGCGCTGACCGGCCGGCACGCGGACCACGAACCCGGCGCGCGGCCCCCGCGCTCACCACCGAAACCTCAACCCGCCCAGACGCGCCGACCTCGCGCCCACCACCGATACCTCAACCCGCGAAAAGGACCGACCGTTGACCGCACCGCCCGTTGCCGGCGCCTGGATCAGGCGTTTCCACCCCTCGCCGGACGCACCCGTCCGCCTGGTGTGCTTCCCGCACGCCGGCGGGTCGGCGTCGTACTACTTCTCCACCTCGCGCGCCCTCTCCCCCGACGTGGAAGTGCTGGCCGTGCAGTACCCCGGCCGCCAGGACCGGCGGTCCGAGGCGTGCGTGGACGACGTGCACCGCCTCGCCGACCTGGTCGCCGAGGAGCTGGCCGCCTGGACCGACCGGCCGCTGCTGCTGTTCGGCCACAGCCTCGGCGCGTCCCTGGGCTTCGAGGTCGGGTGCCGGCTGGAGGAGTCGGGCGTGCGGCTGCTCGGCCTGTTCGCGTCGGGCAGGCGTGCACCCAGCCGGTGGCGTGACGAGCACGTGCACCTGTTGGACGACGACCAGCTCGCGGCCAACCTGGCCCGGATGAGCGGGACGGACTCGACCGTGCTCGCCGACCCCGAGATGCTGCGCGCCGTGCTCCCCGCCGTGCGGGCGGACTACCGCGCCGCCGAGACCTACCGCGGCCGGCCGGGCGCCCGGCTGGCCTGCCCGGTGCGCGCCCTGACCGGCGACGAGGACCCCGAGGTGACGCTCGACGAGGCCCGCGCGTGGGCCGAGCACACCACCGGCGGCTTCGACCTGGAGGTGTTCGCGGGCGGCCACTTCTACCTCAACGACCACGCGCCCGCCGTGCTGGCCTCGCTCCGCCGGCACCTCGCCCGGCCGACCTGACGGGGTGCCCGCGACCACGCCGGGGCAGCCCGACCCCACCGCGGCCCGACCCCGCCCGACCACGACCACCGCACCGGACCGGACGCCCCACCCGCCCACGCGCCGACCCGCAACCGGACCCGCACCCGCAACCGGCGAGACCCGACCCGAACCCGCAACAGCACCAGCAACCGGCGAAACCCGATCCGCACCCGCACCCGGCGCAACCGGACCCGGACCTGTACCCGCAACCGGCGCGGCGCGACCCGCCGACAACCCACCGGACCGACCGACCCGCCTGCCCGCGACCGCGCGCCGACCCCTGCCCGGCGCGGCCCTACGCCGGCGGGATGTCGTGCCGCACCAGCACCGCGGGCAGCTCGCTGCGGCTGGTCACGCCCAGCTTCCGGTAGACGCGGGTCAGGTGCTGCTCGACCGTGCTCACCGTGATGTAGAGCCGTCGCCCGATCTCGCGATTGGTGTGCCCGAGCCCCGCCAGCTGCGCCACCCTGATCTCGGCGTCGCTGAGCACCGCGGCGGTGGACGGCGTCGGACCCCGGCCGGCGGCCTCGCCCGGCGGCCCGCCCGGCTCGGCGCCGACGAGCACCTCCGCCTGCGCGGGCAGGCCGGCCCGGCACTCCTTGGCCTCGTGCGCGGCGCGGCGGGCGAACACCCGCGCCCGGTCCACATCGCCCAGCTCGTGGTGCGCCCGGCTCAGGTCCTGCAACGCGCGCGACAGCTCGAACCGGTCCCCCGCCTGCTGCAACGCGTCCACGGCCTGCGCGAGCAGCGCCGGCCGCTTCGCCACCTCACCGCACCCGGCGAGCACGCGCAGCGACAGGCCGGTCGTGCGGCGATCGGTGCCGCTCACCCGTTCGAGCTGGTGCCGGACCAGGTCGCGCGCGGTCAGCGGGTCGCCGAGCCGCAGGTGCGCCTCGGCCAGGTCCGTGCGCCACGGCAGCAGGGCCGGCACGTCGGCGCCCCGTTCCCGCGCCATCGCGCCGCACTCCTGGAGGTCGCCGACCGCCGCCAGCACCCGGTCGCTCGCGAGGTGGTGCAGCCCGCGGGCGCGCAGGAACCACAGCCCGTGCGACGTGCCCGCCATCGCGTCGGGCGTCGGCCGGCGCAACGTCTCCTCGGCCGCGTCGAGCCGCCCGGACGCCACCTGCGCGAGCGCGAGCGTCCCCAACGGCGAACCGACGCACACGCCCCAGTCGGCGGGCGGCATCAGCTCCAGCGCCGACTCCGCGGACGCGACCGCGTCCGCGAGGTCGCCCATCAGCAGCGCGAGACGCGCCCGGACGTCGCTGAGGTACGCCTGCCACGCCGTGGCGCCGCGCCGCGCGGCCTCCTCCACGAGCCGGTCGCACCACGCCGCGGCCTTCTCCGCCCGGTTGCCGTGCCCGAGCGCGATCAGCGCCGTGCCCATCGTCTCCAACGTCGCGTCGCCGAGCCGACTGCTGTGCAGGAGGTGCTCGGCGGTCACCGTCAACGCCTCGGAGACGCCCTGCGTCCACACGTTGCCGAGCAGGCTCGCCGCCCTCGTCCACGGGTTGTCCGCGGCGCGCTGGTGCGCGGGCCCCAGGTCGCGCACCCGTTCCCGGTGCGCGCCGTGCACCCACAGGTAGACCAGCCGCGCCTCCACGACCAACTGCGTGTCGACCTCGCGGTCCGCCCCCGCCAAGGAGTCCATTATCCCCAGCGCGAGCGTCGTGTCGCCGTGCCACAACGCCTCGCGGAGCGTGGCGAGGCCGTCCCGGTCGGACAGCTCGCCCTCGGCCGCGGCGGTGCGCACCAGCTGGCGCGCCACCCCCGCCCGCGACGGGCGGACCCGCCACGACGCCCGCACCACGGCGACGGCCAACGACACGCGCTGCCCAGGGTCCGTACACGTGTCCAGCGCCAGTTCGAGGTAGCGCACGGCGGTCTCCACGCGGTCGCCCGCCAACGCCACGTCCGCCGCCTCGCGCAGCACGTCCACCACCCAGTCCGCGTGCGGACCGGCCGCCTCCAGCAGGTGGTCGGCCACCTCGACCGCGGGCGCGCCGACCTGGCGCAGCAGGTCCGCGGCGTCGGCGTGCAACCGGGTGCGCCGCGTCCGGGGCAGGCTGTCGAGCAACGCCTTGGCCACCGCGGGGTGCCGCAGCCCGCACCCCTCCACCAGGCCGGCGGACACCAGCAGCTCCAACGCCCGCCGCACCTCCGGCAACGGCAGCCCGACCAGCCGCGCGACGTCGTTGGGACTGGCCTTGGCGCAGAGCACGGCGAGCCCGCAGGCCGTCTCCAGCAGCGGGGTGCCCCAGCGGTGCAGGGCGGCGACGACCTCCGGGCCGAGCAGGTCGCCCGGCGCGCCGTGCCCGCCCTCGCGCGACGCGGCGAGGTGCTCCTGGACCAGCACGGCGACCAGCAACGGGTTGCCCGCGCTCGACCGGTGCACGTCCGGCGCGACGCGCTTGGCCTCGTCCTCCGGCAGGAACCGCGACGCGTGCCGCACGACGCCGCGCACGTCCAGCGGGCCGAGCCGCAGCCGGCGGTGGGGCTGCCGGAACAGCTCCGCGTGGAACCTCGGCAAGGTGGACTCCGGCGTCGCCCACTCGCTGACGACCAGCATGACGCGCGCCGAGCTCAGCCGGCGCCACAGGTACAGCAGGAGCTGCAGGGAGGTGCTGTCGACGAACTGCACGTCGTCGATGCCGATGACGACGGGTCGTTCCCGCGACAGCTCGAGCAGCGCGCCGCAGACCTCGCGCGCGGCCCGCACCAGGCCGGGTTCGGCGTACCGGCCGGCGCCGATGTCGTGGTCGCCCTCGTCCACCGTGGCCGCGACCGCGGCGAGCGGTTCGAGCAGGCGTTCGGCGAGGTCGTCCGGCAGTTCCACCACGCGGAAGAGCTGTTCCATGACGGCCAGCTGGAGCTTGCTCTCCGCGGCCGAGCCGACCGCCATCAGCGACACCGCGCCCGACTCGGACGCCTGGCGGGTGAACTCGTGCAGCAGGGACGTCTTGCCCGTGGCCAGGCCGCCGCTGATCAGCGCGAGCTGGCCGCCGCCGACCGAGGTCTTGGCGAGCAAGGCGTTCAAGGTGCCCAGTGCGTCGTTGTGGTCGACGAATACCACCCAAGCGTTCCTTCCCCCAGTGGTGAAACCCCTAGCACCGTCGTCAGTGGACTCTCAGACCGCGGTGCCGTGCCCGGCTACCCCTAGTGGGCAGGACTGGGGTTCAAGCGCCCGATCGGCCGATCGGATCGGGAAGAAATGTGCGACCGATCGCGCGGCCGACCCGCCACCACCGGCGACGCAACCTGCCCGTGCATGGTCAATCACGGTCCGTAGAGGTCGACAAACCCAAGTGGACGGTAAGTGGACACATTCTTGCGAAATCCGTCGTGATGAACCGGGCGCCGGATGAACCACCCCCTAATCCCCGCTGTGGCACTGACCCGGCCACCGCCGGCCAAATAGGATCGACAATTGTCCCCAGGCGAATGGAGGGCGCGGTGGCGGACAGCCTCGCGGATGGGACGCCGGCCGACGCGGTGCGGTTCCGGCACGCGCTGGCGGCGTTCCCCAGCGGGGTGACGATCGTGACGACAGGCGACCCGGACGGCCGCTGGTGGGGCTTCACCGCCACCTCGTTCTGCTCGCTGTCGATCGACCCGCCGCTCGTGCTCGTGTGCCTGGCCAAGACCGCGTCGTGCCACGGGGCGTTCCTGACCGCCGAGTCGTGGGTGGTCCACGTCGTCCCGGCCCACCGCAGCGACCTGGCCCGCCGGTTCGGCACCAGCGGCGTCGACAAGTTCGAGGGCGGCGACTTCGAGCCCGACCCGCGCGGCAACCCCGTGTTCTCCGACGCGGCGGCGATCCTGCACTGCGACGCGTTCGCCCGGCACGACGGCGGCGACCACACCATCCTCGTCGGCCGCGTCACCGGGACCCGGGCGAACGGCCACCCGCCGACCGTCTACTTCCACCGCGCGTTCCACGCCCTCGACGAACCGGTGGCCGCGAACGGCCGGGGCTGACCGCGGCCCGCCGGACATCCACAAAGGAGGATCGCCCGGCACCTCCCCGCCGGACCTCCACGTTCCGAAGTCGCCGGCGACGGGCGGTCCGCGCGGGGCCCGTTCACGACGACGTGGTCACCCGGCTGACCCCGGGCGCCACCCGTCCGTACGCGATCCGATGCCGGTGCCAGCCCACACCGGACTCGGTGAGGCGCAACTCGCGCTCGTCGAGCGTGGCGAGCCCGGCGTCGACGACCTGACCCGCCAGCGCGCCGAAGTCGTCCACGAACGACGTGCCGAAGCTGCGCCGGTAGTCGGCCAGGTCGATCGAGTGGAACATCAGCCGGCCCACGACGTAGCGCTCCCGGCGCTCCTGTCCGGTCAGCTCGTCGGCGACCGAGTCCACCGCGTGCTCGCCGCGGCCGACGGTGGCGATGTAGCCCTCGACGTCCCGGTGCGCCAGGTAGCGGCGGCGGTTGACGTACCCGTACGCACCCGGCCCGATCGCGAGGACGTCGACGTCGTCCTTCTGGTACATCCACGTGTTGTACCGGCTCTCGTAGCCGGGCCGGGCGAAGTAGTCGATCATGTACATGTCGAAGCCGGACTTGCGCGCGGCCTCCACGACGTCGTCGTACATGGCGCGGACCTGCTCCGCGCCGGAGGGCAGCGGCGCGGGCACCTTCCCCCGCTTGATGAAGTTGTGCTGCGGGCTGCCGTGGTGGACCCGGTACTCGTAGATCGTGAAGTGCTGCACCTCCAGCTCCGCCAGGCGCCGCAGGTCGCTCTGCCACACCTCGCGGGTGTGCGAGGGCAGGTTGTACATCATGTCGAGCTGGATGTTGGTGTGCCCCAGGCGGTTGAGCCGGTTGATCACCCGCGCGCTCTGCTCCGCCGCGTGGGGCGAGCCGATCACGCGGAGGACGTCCTCGTGGAACGACTGCACGCCGAGGCTGACCCTGTTGATCGGCGATCCGGCGACGTACTCCACCTTGTCCTCGGTGAAGTCCCTGGCGTTGCCCTCCAACGTCAGCTCGCAGCCCTCGGCCAGCGGGAAGCTGGTGGTGATCGCGTCCACCACCCGTTCGAGGTTGGCGGTGGTGAGCACGGACCCGGTGCCACCTCCGATGTACACCGCGCGCAACCTGCCGGTCTGCCAACGGCGACGCCGCCCCCACCGCTGGATGTCCGCGACGAGGGCCTCGACGTACCGGGCCTCCCGGGCACGGGGGTCGTTCTCCGACAGCAGCTCGATGAAGAACGGGCAGGCGTGGCAGCGGACCCGGCAGAAGGGGATCGACACGTACAGGACGAAGTCGCCGCCGACCTCGTCGAGGCCGAACAGGCGCTCCGCGGCGGCCGCACCGCCGGTGTTCGGCCGCAACGGCGGCAGCACCGGGATCAGCGGGTGCGCGGACCGCTCGGTGGAGAGCGGGGTCGGCGGGGTCAGGTTGGTCGGCATGGCATCTCCTGTGTCTCGGGAGGTCTTCGTTCCGGTCAGCGCCGACTGCTCTCGCGGAGGTGGTCCAGCGCCTCGGGCGAGGCGGTGGCGCCGACCGCCGGCGCCCGACGGACGAGGTGATCGGCGCAGCGGAGCACGTCGGCGGCGCGCACGGAGGCGATCGCGTCGTGCGCCCGCCCGCGACGGCGCCCGAACCCGGACTCCCGGTCGGCGAGCACGTCGGCGGCCAGGGTGTCCACGGAGGTGAGCGGGTGGAGCGCGGTCGTCGCCGCGGTGTGCGCGGCGGCGACCTCCCGTTCGGACGGCGGGTCGCCGCCGAGCCCGGTGAGCGCGGCTCGGGTGAGCGCCAACGCCGCCGCGGCGTCCGCGCCGCCGACGCAGGTCGTGGTGAGGACGCCGGTGCGGAGCGAGAACGCGACCTTGCTGCCGTGCGCGCCGATCCGGCGCAGGGCGTCGCGCAGCCGCCGGTTGAGCACGGCGGCGGTGACCAGTGCCGCCGCGCCGTCCCCACCGCCGGGTTGCGCCAGGTCGTACGCGGTGGCGACGACGAGGTCACCGCCCCTGGACGGGATCAGCACCGGGCCGCTCACCAGCGGCGGCCGCACCGCCGTCGGGCCGTCGTCCGACCCGGTGAGCGCGGCCTCCCACCTCTCGACGTCCGGGGCCGGCGCGTCACCGCTCTGGGTGATCACCACCCGCGCCGTCCGCACGGCCACCGTGTCGACCGCGGCGGCGATCGCGCGGCGCAGCGCGTCCTGGTCGGCGACGAGGTCCTGGAGCGCTCGCCGCCGGCACCAGCCGTCGACCAGGTCCTGCGCGGCGCCCGTGGTCGAGACCTGGGCGTGGGCGGCGCTGACCACCAGGCCCGGGGTCGTGGGCGTGGCGGAGGCCTCGCGGCCCACCACCGCCGGGACCCGCTCGAACCACCTGTCCGGCTGGTCGCGCAGGGCCGTGATCCGCTGCGCCAGCCACGTGCGGGCCTCCGCCGCGTCGTCCTGGTGGTGGCGCAGGCAGACCCGGAGCCTGATCCGCGGCCGGTCCGGCGCGGAGTCGTGGGCCGTCGCCGTGACGGTCACGTCCGACCGCCACCGCCGCGCGTGCCGGAACGGCGCGACCGCGGTCGGCAGCAGCGGGAGGACGTCGAGGTCGCAGACGAGGTCGAGGTCGGCGACGGCGTACCCGATGCCCTTCGTGTCCGTGGTCCACAGCCAGGTCCGCGCCGCGCCGGGAACGGGTGTCGGCACGCAGCGCGGGTGCCTCGGTGCCGGCCGCGCGGCTGGGACGGCGGGCAGGGCCGTGTCCGGAGCGGGGCCCGCCGCGGCAGGGGTACCGGCGTCCACCGGCGGCGCCGGAACCCGTGACGAGGTGTGGTCGACGAGTGCCCGCCCGAAACGTACCGAGGTGCCCGTCAGCAGCGACAGGACGCGGTCCGGGTGCTCGGCGCACCAGCGGAGGTGCTCGGGCAGGTTCAGGGCGTCGACCGGGGACAGCCCGCGGACCAGGGGCGCCACCGCGTCGAGCACCAGCTGCACGGCCCACGGGTGGTGCGGGTGCTTGCCGTTGCTGCGGTCGAGCGCCCGCAGCAACAGGCGGCGGGCCGCGTTCGTCACGTCCTCCGCGCGGAACGCCTCGGGAACGACCTCGGCCAGGCGGTCGTGCACCCCGTCGGCCGCGTCCGGCCCGGTCACCCTCACGCCCACCGTGAAGAGGGTGTGGGGGTAGTGGAGGTTGACCCCGGAGCCCGGCGGGTACCGGTGCCCGCCGTGCTCGGCCAGCAGCCGGCGCAACGGGCCGTCCGTCGTGCCGGCCAGCGCCTCCCCGAGCACCATGGCCCGGGCGGTCGCCCCGGCGGCGGTCGACGGCTCCAGCGCGACCGCGAGCAGGGCGTCGACCCCCGGTGATCCCGGCGTCCCCGGCACGACGACCGCGGAGGGATGCGCGGCGAACGGGGCGAAGGCCGCGGGCGTCGACCCGTCCGGGCCGAGCACGCGTGAGACGTGCTCGTGGAACCGCGCGGGCGGCTGGTCCCCGACCGTCACCAGCCACGCCGCCGACGGCCGGTAGTGCCGCCGGTGGTACTCCCGGGCCTGCTCGGGGGTGAGGCCGGCCAGGTCGGCGACCGACAGGCCCTGCGCCTGGAGGCGGCTCAGCGCCGGTGCGTCGTAGACGGCGGCGGCGAGCGCTCCGAGCGCCACCGTCCGCGGGTCGTGCGCCCGGCTCACCGACTCCTGCCGGACCACGCCCGCTTCCCTGGCGAAGGTCGCGTCGAGCAGCAGCGGGTGGAAGACACCGTCGAGCAGCGCCTCGGTCAGCAGGTCGGCGCTCGCCACGCAGGTGGTGCCGGCCACGAAGCACGTGAAGTCCGGGCCGGTGAACCCGTTGACGAACGTGGTGGCGGCGGTGTCGGCCAACGACGGGAACACGTGCACGTCGCCGAAGCGGCGTGATCCCGCGCCCACCCAGTGCTCCAGGACGTGCGGCACGCCGGGGTGCGTCGACGGCGTGCGCAGGGCCAGTGCGACGACCAGGTGCGGGTCCCCGGTGTCGACGTGCACGTGCCGCAGGCCGGTGCGCCCGTCGCGGTGCAGCGCGACGTCCCCGACCTCGGTCGCCCACGTGCCCGCGGTCTCGAACGTCACGTCCGGAGCCCTTCCCCGTGGCACACCGGGCAGCCGGCCTGCGGCAGGAGCGGCGTGACGTCCGACGTGCCGCCGTTGCGCCAGGTCCACACCGCGTCCACGGTCATCGGGTTGCCCAGCCCGGCCAGGTGGCGGAAGACCTCCGCCGTGGCGACGCTCGCGGTGATGCCCGCCCAGGGCGCCAGCCCGCCCGAGGTGCCCCGGGGCAGGCGGCGCAGGCGTGCCACGGTCTCGGCGAACCGCGGCTGCTCCTGGCACCGCTGCGCGAACTCGCACATCGGGCACGCGCTGCGGCCGGGCAGGTAGAAGGGACCGACCCGCAGACCGCTCGGGTGCAGCAGCGGCACGCCCGCCTGTCGGCAGGCGCGGGCGAGCCATTCGCGGACCAGCCAGATCGGCTGGTCCGCCGCGCCGACGACCAGGTCCACCCCGTCGAGGTGGTCGAGCAGGTCGCCGGGGCCGGTGATCGGCGCGGCCACCGTCCGCACCCTCGCGCGGGGCGAGAACCGGGTCAGCGCCTCGGCCGCGGCGTCGACCTTGGCCCGGCCGATGTCGCCCTCCCCGAACAGGATCGACCGGTTCAGGTTGGACGGTTCGACCACGTCGGAGTCGACGAGGACGAAGTCGCGCACACCGCAGCAGGCGAGGCCGTAGAGCAGCCAGCTCCCCATGCCGCCCGTGCCGACGACCAGGACCCGTGCGTCCAGCAGGCGCCGCAACCGGTCGAACCGGGACACCGCGCCGTCCTCCTGCTCGGAGAAGTAGTGCAGGAGGCGGTCGAAGCGGGCGAGGTCCTCCGCGCGGATCGTGGCGGGCGGCTCGACCGCCTCGAGGAACCCGGCGTCGCGCAGGGTCGCCGCCAGCTCGTTGGCCCGGGTCCTGTCGTCGGGCCGCCAGTCCGCAGTCTCCTCGTCCAGGTCGGACGTCCCCTTCGCGAGCAGGTGCAGCACCTGCTCCTCGACCGGGCCGAACGGCGCGATCCGGGTCAGGCGGTCGCCCAACCGCGCGATGAGGGTGGGACCGGAGGGCAGCAGCTGGGTCCGCCCGCGCAGCCGCATCGTCGTCGTCACGACCGGCTCAGCCTTCCACGATCTCGCCGAACAGCTCTCGGAGCTGTCGGCCCGCGGGTGTGTACTCGACACCGCCCTCGTCCAGCGTCCGCAGCGCGTCGCGCAGGTCGTGCTGGACCGCCTCGTAGCGCTGGACGAGCTCCGGGCCGCCGCCGTCGGCCACCGCCGCGCCGAGGAACTGGGCGATCCGGGCGAACACGAACGTGCCGTGCAGGATCTGGTGCAGCGGCCGGGGGTCGAGGCGCCACGGCGACTTCACGAGCTTCGCCGGGTCGGCGTCGATGAGCGGGTCGTCCTCCATCAGCAGCGTCAACCGGTGGTGGCTGGCCTCGTGCAGCAGGTGTTCCGCGGTCAGGGCCGTGTCCGTGAACGGACCGAGGCGCTCGCTGATGAAGACGGTGCCGAAGAACCCGGTGTCGGTGAACGTCGACATCAGCCGGCTGCGGAACGGCGAGACGACCTTGATCAGCGCCTCGACCTCCGAGGCGAACCCGGGGCTCGTCGACCGGAGCAGGTCCAGCGCCCGGTCGAGCTGCTCGACCACCTGCCGGCTGATCGGCTCCAGCGGGGCGAGGTCCCGGCGGGGGTAGCCGGGCAGCGGGTTCCTGGCGTTCTGGCCCTCGAAGAACCGCCGGAACCACTCGTCGGACGCGTCCACCTCGATCGCGCCGCCCGCGATGGCCGGACGGGTGCCCAGCAGCGGGTGGTCGGTGGCGGCCGGCCCGAGCAGGTCGGCGACCGGGACCAGCCACAACCGGTCCGTCGTGTCGACCCGCAGCACGTCGCCGTCGTGGCGCAGCCGGGCGTGGCCGGGCCCGGCGCCGTCCAGGACGACGTGCCGGAGGTGACCGGGGAAGCGCAGCTCGCCGCGATCGGACAGGGGCAGGTCGAGCCGGAGGTCCGTCGCGGACCCCGAGGCGACCGCGCCGCGCAACGCGGGGATCAGCACGAACCGGCCGAAGTGCGGCAGCAGTCGCCGGATGCCGGCGTCGTCCCCGCCCGCGACGGCCGACTTCAGCTTGATCCACCACGAGCAGAACAGCGGGTGCTGGGCGATGTCACCGCGTTGCTCCGCCGGCAGGTGCTCGAAGCACTCCCAGACCTGGTCCACGCTGGCGGCCTGCGCCTCGTCCACCCGGTCGAGCAGTCGCGGCAGCACGCGGGAGATGCCCCGGGACACCCGGTCGCGGTAGGTCCTGAGCGGTTCGTCGGGGTAGCTGTCGGCCACCGCGAGGGGGGCCATCGTCTGGCTAGGCATCAGTGCTCCCAGTGGATCCGGTCTTGTCGAAGGCGTCGTGGGCAACCGCTTCGGTCGCGCGGCGGAACTCCTCGTAGGCGACCTGGCCGAACGGCGTGAGGCGGACCGAGTCCCGCAAGAGGTCCAGCGCCTCCCGCTGCATGTCGAGCACCTCGACCAGCCGGTGCAGCCAGCGGTCCTCGCCGAGCCGCCGGTGCGCCCGCAGGTGGAACTGCGCGATCCGCGCGAAGACGAAGGCACCGTGGTACAGCCCGTCGACCGGTCGCGGCACCTTCCGGTAGGGCGAGTGCAGTCGCTCCTCCGGCCCGTGCTCGTGCACCCGGTAGAGGTCGAAGACGGCGTTGAGCCGCAGGTGGCTCGTCTCGTGGACGAGGCGCTCGGTGGCGACCACCGGATCGGCGAGGTCCGCGCGGAGGAACAGCAGCCCGTCCAGCACGCTGTTGCTGAACGCGACCGTGTCGGCGCTGGTGAACGGCACGATCAGCCGGACCAACCGGGTGACCTCCTCGCCGAAGGCGGGCCACACGTCGTCGATCAGCGCCAGCGCGCGGGCCAGGTCGGGTCGCACCTCGTCGGGCGGCACCGGCGTGACATCACCCCGCCCGCCCTCGGCCCTGGTGTTCCCGTTGGCCGTCCGGACGTACTCGTGGATCCACGGGTGGTCGGCGCCGAGGAGGATCCCGCCGCGCAGCTCGACGGAGTCGGGCGACAGGTCGTCGCGCACCGGTTCGAGGAAGCGCCGGAGGTGGCCGACCCAGTCCGCCAGGGCGGTGAACTCACCGCGCCGGTAGTCCACGCACAGGCGGTGCCACCAGTAGCCGAACAGCGGGGCGGTGACCACCGCCCGCCGCTCCGCCTCCCCCAGCGACGCGAACTCCTCCAGCGCGGCGCGCAGCGCTCGCGCGGTGTCGACGGGAAGTCGGCGCGCCAGCACGGGGAGCACTCTGTCCACGGCGGACGCGCGCTTGGCCGCGAACGCGACCACGTACGGGTCGTCGGCGGTCGCGCACGCCATCACGGAGGCCTGGGCAAGGGTCATCGGACGGTCTCCTTCTCGCGGTCGGCGGGTGCGGGCAGGGCGGGGAGGGCGGCCGACCGCGACAGCGCCCACCCGCGCAGGCCGGCGTCGCCGATCGACGCCGCGCACCGCGCGACACCGTCGAGCGCCGTCAGCGATCCGGGATCCAGCTCGCACGCCACGAGGTACGCCTCGATCGCCGCACGCGGGTCGTCGAGCAGCTCGCGGCACCGCGCCACGAGCGCCCACGACACCGCCGCGAACGGGGGTCCGAGCGCGGCGGAGCGGGCGAACGAGCGCAGCGCCGCCTCGACGTCCTGCCGGGCCAGCAACAGGTACCCGAGGTCGCGGTGCGCCCGGCCGTCGTCGGCGTCCAGGTCGACGAGCTCCCTGGTGCGGTCGAGGGCCAGGTCCGCCTCCCCCCGCCACTGCGCCTCCCGGGCGCGGGTCTCGAGCACGGCGCGCAGGTTCTCGGCCTTGGCCAGGGCCCGCTCGGCGGTGTCCGCCGGCGCGGACCGCGCGAGTGCCTCGCACTCGTCCAGCAGCCGCGTGGTGCGGGCCTTGTCGCCGTCGAAGAACGGGGCGAAGCTGCACGCCCGGAGCACCGCGCTGTGCAGCAGCGCGTCGTCCTCGCCGCCGTCGAGCGCTTGGGGAAGCAGGTCCATCGACCGCGTGGCCCACGCGTCGACCTGCGCGCTGTCCCGGCTGACCCGGGCGTGGTGGACGGCCAGCGCCAGCGCCGCCAGCAACCGGGACCGGGCCGTCGACGCGTGCTCGACCAGCGACTCGTACGTCGGCACCGCCTCGCCCGCGGCGAGCGCCCGCTTGTACCGGGCGTTGGCGCGCAGCATGAGCAGGCTCGCGCCGGCGTCCCCGATCGCGGTGGGTGGCTCATCCGGGCCGGTCAGCCCCAGGAAGGTCGCGTAGAAGCCGAGGCGGACGAGCACGATGCCGGCGCGTGCCCTGGTGTCGTCGTCGAGGTCGGGCCAGTGCTCGACGTGCTCGCACAGGTCCTGCCACCGCCGGCCGCGCAGTTCCGGTGGCAGGTCGGCGGGGTGATCGGCGTGGAAGTCGGGCAGCCGCGCCTCGCGCAGGATGTGCCGGCGGGTGTGCGCGACGGGGTTGCTCTGGAACACCGCCCGCACCTGGTGGCCGCTCGACAACGCATCGGCGTAGTGCAGCAGCACGCGGGAGTGGATGGCGCCCCCGGCGCCGCGCAGGTCGACGTACGGGCGGACGGCGCGCAGGTCGCTCCGGGTCCCGGGCGCGGTGGTGATCCCCCGCGTCGGCATCCGCCGGAACGGGTTCGAGGAGACGCTCATCCGACAGTCCTTTCCGGACGGACGCGCAACCGGGCGCGCAGGTCGGCCAGCCACCGCACGCACCAGTCGGCCAGGTCGGCGCGACCGGTCCGCTCGGCGAGCCGGTGCACCGCCGCGACGGCCGTGTACGCGGTGGGGTCGGCGTGCGCGGCGGCCAGGAAGGAGTCGAGCGCGCCTTCCTCGTCGCCCGCGTGCTCCAGGTGCCGGCCGAGCGCCACCCGCGCGCGGGCGGCGTGCGGAGCTCCCAGCATCGCCGCGCGCCGGTACGCCTCCACCGCCGCCGCGGTGTCCCCGGCCCGCATCGCCACGTCGCCCAGCCCCAGGAGGACCTTGCCGTCGTACGGGTCGAGCGCCGCCAACTCGTGCGCGTACCGGAGCGCCGCGTCGAGGTCGTTCGCGGCCGCGGCGGCACGCGTCCGGGTCTCCAGCAGGGGGTGCAGGTTCTGGCGGCGCACGAGCGCCTGCTGCTCCGTGCCGTCCGGGAGGTCGCGCGCGTGCTCCTCGGCGCGGTCGAGCTCCGCGCGGGTGCGCTCGTGGTCACCGAGCAGGAACGGCAGGTAGCTCACCGCTCGCCAGTAGGCGCTCGTGAACAGCGCGTCCCGCCAGGACCCTCCCGGCGCGAGCCCGGCGAGGTGGGCGCCGGCCACTTCGCGCCAGTGCGCCGTCGCGGCGACGTCCGGTGCGCGTCCCTTCGCGTTGAGCACCACCAGGGTCAGCGCGGCGGACAGGGCGGTCGCGGCGGGCAGGCGCCGGCTCGTCGCCACCGCGGTGAGGACCTCGCGGTCCTCCGCACGGGCCGCCTCCGACCCGCTCGCCCGGACGAGCGCGTGCGTCCGCTTCATCGCCAGGCCCGCCGAGAGCTGGTCGCGACCGGCGTCCTCGGGCGTCGACGCCGGGAGGACGCCGAGGGCGCACGCGTCCAGGCCGAGGGCGCACAGCAGGGTGCCGAGGCGCAGGCGCGTCTCCAGGTCCAGGTCGAGCGGGTGCTCCGTGAGCCGGACCAGCGCGCGCCACCGCTCGGTCACCAGCTCGTCCGGCAGCGCGGCCGGGCCCGGCGACGCCAGCTCCGGCCACCGCAGGCACTGGGCGACCGCCTCGCGCAACCCGCGAGGCGTGTGGCACTGGAACGGCGTCGCCGGGCGCGAGGTGTCGAGCTCGGCGTAGGCGGCCGTGACGGTCGCGGTGTGCAGGGAGCACACCGGCGGTTCGTGCAGCCCGAAGTACGGACCGAGCAACCACAGGTCCACCCGCTCGTCCGGCCGCCACCGGCGTGGCCGTTCGGCGTCGGGGCGCAGTCCCGTGCTGTGGTAGGGAGGTCGCGTCGTGCTCATCACGAGGCTCCGCGGACCGCGGACCGGGTGGCCAGGAAGACGCCACCGAGGACGAACAGCGCGCCGGTGCAGACCATGGCCCCGGCCGGCGACCAGGCCGTGGCGACCAGACCGAGCACGAGCGGCGCCAGCGGCATGGCCGCGCCGCTCAACGACATCACGGCCGCGAAGACCCGGCCGCGCAGCTCGTCCGGGACGACCGACTGGACGAACGAGGTCACCGCGACGGTCGCCATGCCCGCGGGCAGGCCGACGAAGAGCAGCGCGAGGGGTACCACCCAACCGCTGTCGAACGCGGTCATCACCAGCAACGCCGTCCCCTGGACGATCCAGTTGCCCACGAACACGATGCCCCGGCGACGGAGCAGCGAGGTGTGCGCGACGGTGAACAGGCCGATCACCCGGCCGACGCCGATGGCCGCGACGGCCAGGCCGAAGTAGGTGGCGCCGCTCTCCTCGAGCGTGAGCAGGTAGCCGGGCAGCAGGAACACGATGCTGTACTGGGCCCCGTCCAGCACCGGGTAGACCAGGAACTGGGGCCGGAGGACCTTGTCGGCGAGGATGAACCGCAAGCCCGCCTTGGCGTTGGCGAGCACCCCGCTGACCGACCGCTTGGGGCGATCCGCGGCAGCACGCGGCGGCACGACCGGCAGAGACTTCCTGACCAGCAGGATCAGCACCATCGAGACGCCGAACGTGACCGCGTCCAGCGCGAGGAGGACCTCGATCTCCACCACGTTCAGCAGCAGACCGGTCAGGGACGGGCCCAGGATGGCCATGGTGGTGGCGCCGCCGATGAGCAGCGCGTCCATCCTGGCGATGCGTTCGAGCTTCCCGCCCGCGATGACCGGGATCAGCGTCTGCACGGCCGGCATGAAGACCGTCCCCGGCGCGGCGAGCAGCAACGTGCCCACCAGCAGCACGGACAGGGGCGCCAGCTGCGTCGCGACCAGCACCGCCATCGCCGCGACGACGACCATGCGCACGAAATCGGCCCCGACCAGCAACCAGAACCTGCTGTACCGGTCGACGAGCACACCCGCGACCAGGCCGAAGCAGGCGATGGGAATGGCCATCACGATGCCGATGAGGGCGCCGTCGAAGAACTCCCCGCGTTGGGTCGCGTACCAGGGCACCCCCACTTTGAAGAGCTGGTCGCCGAACGCGGACTGGACCAGCGCGACCAGCAGCAGGAGAAAAGGCGTGTTGCGCAGGACGTTGGCGGCGACCGCGGGCTCCGGCGCCGTGGCGGAGTCCGCGGGCGCCCCTCCGACGGGCGTGCGGTTGCTCGTCAAAACGGCACTCCTTGTCGACGAGGCGCAGCACGGTTCCGGTGGGGCCGCGCACGGCCCCACCGAAACCCTGCGGCTACACCATCTGGTAGTTGTACTCAGCCGACAGCAGCGTCCCGAATTCCTCGAGGAGCTGCTCCTCGTGCGACTCCAACGCGAACGGCGTGCTCGGCTCGTTCGCCGTCGCGGTCGCGGACTTCACCGCGGTGACTTCGTCGTTGTTCATCGATCCTCCATTCCGGCGTGGTCGTGCGTTCCATTCCCCGGCGCCGTCGGCTGGCTCACGACGCCGGCGTTCGTGGTGCGCCTCTCGCGGGCGCGGCGGACCGGAACCCGGCTCGGACCGGAATCCGGCTCAGGAGGCGCTTTCCTCCAGGGCGAGGCGGACCTTCAAGTCCGCCAACCCGATGTGCGGGTCGGCCTCCTCGACCTGCCGGAAGCGCGCGTCGCCCTCACCGGGCACGACCTCGGGCAGGATCTGCGGGTGCAGGGGGCCGCCGAACCGGTCACCCGGCCGCAGCCCGTGCTCCCAGAAGGTCGGGAGGGACCCGGTCGTCGGCGCGTACCGGACGTCGTCGCCCAGCCAGCGCGTGGCGAGGGCGCGACGCGCGCCGCCCGTGCCGCTCGTCCCCGTGGAGTAGTGCAGGATCCCCAGGTGGAAGATCAGGGCGTCACCGGGCTCGACGTCCCAGCCCACGATCGGGAGCCGGTCCCGGTTCGGCTCGATCTCCACCAGCCCGCGGAGCCCGCCCGGCAGCGGCGCGTGCGTCATCTCCTCCTCGACGCGCCGGTGCACGCCGCGGAACGCGGCCCGGGTCACCGCCGGCACGGTCAACGGCTCTTCGAGCCCGTCCAACGTCATCGGCTCGGTCGGCTTCCACCCCAGCTTGGCCAGCGCCTCGGCGACGCGGGCGTCGTCGAGCTCGCCGGACGCGCGCGCCGACCGCGCCGTCGGCCACCGGTGCGACCCCCGGATGAACTGGATGGCGCTGTTCTCCGTGGTGGCGTGGTCGCAGGCCAGCCAGATGTTGACCAGCTTCTCGCCGGCCACCGGCCACGCGATGGAATCGGTGTGCCAGCTCGTCGGGATGTCACACCCCGGGTCCTTCTTGAACATCTGGTCGACGAGGAAGTTGATCCGGCTCGACCGCGCCGCCTGCGCGGCGATGCGTGCCGCCGGTGAGTAGTAGGCGAAATCGCGGAACGCCTCGCTGTACTTCCACATGAACAGGTCCGTGTACAAACCCTTGCCGCGGGAGAGCAGCTCGCCGTACGGCGTGGGGTGCTCGATCATCCGGTCGATCGCGTCGCCGACGTGCGCGACCCACGAGTCCTGGAAGAGCCCTTTCGCGAGGATGACGCCGTCCCGCTCGAAAGTGGCGATCTCGTCTTCCGTGAGATCGCGCAGCGGCGCTTCCGCGGTCAGACCACGCGGGAGTCCCGACGGCTGCCTCACTGGTGCTGTCGTCATGTAACAACCCTTCCGGCAGGCAATTTCCGGTCCGTCCGCGCTTGACCGCGGGCGATCGACGCGTTTCCGGTGACCGACGACCGCCACGGTGTGGTTGGAGGTGTCCGACTTCATCGCTGCGACGAAGGACCAGAGGTGCGTTGCGTTATTCCGGCGAACATTCACATGGTGCGTGCGACTGATCGTCACGCTAAAGGCCCGCCACTGGCCGGATTGTCAGGCGAACGCCCGACAAACCTCCCTCGCCGGCCGACGGATCCGTTGGGACGGCGTCGATCCCGGCCACCGGCCACCGGCCACCCACACGTTCGGCGTGCGCGTGGCACACGCTCGCGCCCACGTGGCACACCGACGTGGCGGCACGTGTCAGGTGTTCGCCTGACAGCGGGTCGGCGCCGACGTTCGTAGTCTGCGAACCGAGGTCGAGCGTCTCGCCTTGACCGGCGGGCACGGACTGGTAGGGAGGATTCGGATGAAGGTGCGGAACCGAACAGTGGTGGTTGCGGTCATGGCTGCGGCGATGGCGTTCGGCGCGGCGTCGCCGGCGCTCGCGCTGGGCTACGACAGCGAGGTGTCGGGCGGTGGCACGGACGTCGTGACCGAGGTGTCGCAGGCGGGTGTCGACTGGGCGGGGGAAGCCGAAATGGGGACTCAGGGCCGGAAGTGGGGCTTCCCGTGGTGGTGACGGTCGCGACGTCCTGAGCCCTTGGACGGCGGCCGGCGGTGGCGCCTCACTCGGTCGCCCTGGCGCTGCGGGCGAGGGCGTTCTCGCGCAGGCGGTCGAGGATGTCCGCCTCCGCGGACCGGTTGCCGATCCGCCGCACGAGGTCCAGGGCTTCGCCGTAGTACCGGTCGGCCTGCTCGTGCCGCCCCGCTCGCGCGTGCAGGGTGCCGATCTCCCGCAGCGTCTCGCTCTGCCAGCGCCGGTCGCCGTTCTGCTGGAAGAAGGTCAGCGCCTGGTCGAGGTACGCCGTCGCCCGTCGCTCGTCCCCGAGCCGCGTGTGGACGCTGCCGAGGTTGGCCAGGGCGACCGCTTCGCCCTCGCGGTTGCCGATCTCCCGGTACAGCTCCAACGCGTGTTCGAGGTAGGTCTTCGCCACGTCGGGAAAGCCCGTGCCCGCGTACATGTCACCGATGTTCAGCCGGGCACGGGCCTCGATGTTCCGGTTGCCGACGGCGTGGGCGAGCCGCAGCGCCTGGTGGAGGTAGCGGCTCGACGCCTCGTCGTCGCCCCGCAGTGATTCGCCGTTGCCCAGGGTCATCAGCACTTGCATCTCGCCCGTGGGGTCGTCGGTGCCCGCGCAGATGGCCAGCGCGCGCTCGCAGTGCTCGATCGCCTCGTCGTGCCGCCCCAGCTGGAACACGGTGGTCGCCAGGTCGTTGAGCACGGTCACGGTGAGCAGCGGGTTCTCGACGTGGTCGAACAGGGCCAGTGCACGTTCGAACAGCTGCGCCGCGCGTGAGAGGTCGCCCAGGTACCACTGGGTGCGGCCGAGGTTGCGGGTGGCGCCCGCCTCGGCGAGAGGGTCGGCCGCGGCACGTGCGGAGGCGACGGCGTGGGTGTGCAGTGCCTCGGCTTCCCGGTGCCGCGCTTGTTGTTCGAGGTGGCGCCAGAGGATCAGGGACAGGTCGCAGGTGTGGGCGGGCCGGTCGTCCTGGGCGGCGACGGACAGCAGGTTCGGGGTCTCCCGGTCGAGCCAACGGCGGGCCGCCGCGACGTCGTGCCCGAACGGCAACGGAGCGGCGCCGGGGTCCTCGGTGCGCGGCCTGCGGTCCCGGTCGTGCGGGTCGAGCAGGTTCACCGCCTCCGCGGCGGTGTGGCGGAAGTGGTCGAAGAGCCGGGTGAGCGCCTCGTGCCGGGCCGCCGCCGGCTCTTCGTCCTCCGCGCACGCGCGGGCGTGTGCGCGGAGGAGGTCGTGGAACGTGTAGCGACCGGGGCTGGACTGCTGGAGCAGGTACTCGTCGGCGAGCTGCTCCAGCACGGCGTCGGCCACGTCGACGTCGAGGCCCGCCAGCGCGGCGACCGCGTACGAGTCGATGTCCGCACCGGGGTGCAGCCCGAGCAGCCGGAACACCCGTCGGTGGTCCGGGGCCAGCGCCCGGTACGACAGCGCGAACGCGGTCGTCACCCCGTGGTCGGCGGCCGCGGCGAGCGCGGTGAGCCTGCGCTTCTCGCCGGCCATCCGCTCGGTCAGGGACCGGATGGTCCACCGCGGGCGACGTTGCAGGTGGGCCGAGACGATGCGGATCGCGAGCGGCAGGCGCCCGCACAGCCCGACCAGCTCCGCGACGGCCTCCGGTTCGTCGTCGACCCGCGCCGCGCCCAGGATGGCGACGACCAGGGCCACCGCCTCCTCCTCCGGCAGCACGTCCAGCTCGACGGGGATGCTGCCGTCGAGGTTGGTCAACCGGCGGCGGCTCGTGACGAGCACCAGGCAACCGGGGCTGCCGGGGATCAGCGGCGCGACCTGCTTGGCGTCAGCGGCGTTGTCGAGGACCAGGAGCAGCCGCCGGTCCGCGACCTCGGTGCGCCACATCGCGACCCGCTCGTCGACGGAGGACGGTATCCGGTCGCGGGGCACGCCCAGCGTGCTCAGCAGCACCGCCAGGGCGTCCTCGGGGCTGGTCGGGACCCGGTCGGGGGTGAAGCCGTTCAGGTCGACGAAGAGCTGGCCGTCGGGGAACCGGTCGGCGAGCGCGTGCGCGGCGTGCACGGCCAGCGCGGTCTTCCCCACGCCGGCCATGCCCTCGACGGTCGAGATCACCACCGTCCGCGCCGCCGCGCCCAGGCCGAGCAGCCGTTGCAGCTCGGCGGGTCGGCCGGTGAAGTCCGGCACGTCGTACGGCAGCGTCCTGGGCACGGCGCGGCCACGCGGCGGCACGTCGGCGGCCCGGAGCCCCGGGCGCGGCGGGACCGGCTCCGGGTCGTCCCGCAGGATGGCGGCCTCCAGCTCCCGCAGCTCGGCGGGCGGGTCGAGGCCGAGCTCGTCGGCGAGGTGCCGCTTGGCCCGTTGGTAGGCGGTCAGCGCGTCGGCGGAACGGCCCGCGCCGTGCAGGGCGCGCATCAGCTGGCCGACGACCCGCATCCGCCCGGGGTGCTCGGCGACGAGCTCGGTGAGCTCGCCGACCAGCTCGCCGTGTCGGCCCAGGGCCAGGTCGAGCTCCAGGCGTTCCTCCAGCGCGAGGAGCCGTCGCTCGTCCAGCCCGGTCGCCAGGTCGCGCACCAGCCCGGCGCGCAGGCCGGCCAGCACGGGCCCGCGCCACAGGTCCAGTGCCGTGCGCAGCACCGCGCTCGCCTGCTCGAGGTTGCCCCGTTCGGCCCCGGACCTGGCCGCGCGCACGCCTGCCTCGAACCGGTCCGCGTCCACGACGTGCCCGTCGGTGTCCAGCCGGTAGCCGGCGTCCTCGGTGACCACGACCCGGCCCGGCGCGTCGCCGAGCGCCTTGCGCAGCGCCCACACGCTGTTGCGGACCTGGTCCCGGGCCGACGACGGCGGATCGGTGTCCCACACCGCGTCCACCAGCCGTTCCAGCGGGACCACCCGGCCGCGGTGCAGCAGCAGGACACCCAGCAGCGTCCGCTGCCGCAGACCGCCCACTCGCACCGTCGTCCCGCCGTCGACGACCTCGAGCGGTCCGAGTAGACGAAACTCCATCGCGCCCCCCAAGCCGCCGACCACAGGATAGTGGTCGTTCATGATCAACCGATATCGATCGGAGAGGTCGACCCGACAAGCTCACCGTCAGGGCGGGGTGACGGCGAGGGGGAGCGGTGACGACGGCGGTAATCGTCGACGACCACGCGGCGATCGTCGCGGGTGTCGGGCAGTGGTGTGCGCAGGCGGATCCACCGATCGAGCTGCTCGACACGGGCGGCAGCCTCGCCGGGGCGTGGACCGGGCCGGGCGCGGCGGCCGACGTGGTGATCCTCGACGTCGAGGCGCCCGGCAGCCAGGGGGCCACCGCGCTGCGGCGGCTCGTCGAGGTCGGCCGGCGGGTGGTCGTGTACGCGCAGCACGTGGACCGCGGAGCCGCCGAGCGGTGCATGGCCCTCGGTGTGCACGCGTACGTGCCCAAGTGCGAGGGCGCGGACCGCCTCGTGCCCGCGATCCGGGCCGCCGCAGCGGGCCGGACCTACCTGAGCCCGGCGACGAGCGGCGCGGCGCCGGCCGACTCCGCCACGCGGCCGAAGCTCACACCCCGTGAGCTGGAGGTGCTGCGCGCCTGGTTCGCCTCGCCGTCCAAGCAGCTGGTGGCGGCCCGGCTCTACCTCAGCGTGAAGACCGTGGACACCTACATCCAGCGGGTGCGGACGAAGTACGCGAACGCGGGCCGCCACGCGCGCACCAAGAGCGACCTGGTGACCAGGGTGCTCGACGACGGCTTGATCTCCATCGACGAGCTCACCGCTTGAGGCACGCACCGCTGCGCCGGGAGACGTCGAGGCGCAGGTCGGCGGAGCGCACCTCACTGTCCGAAGTGGACAGTGGTCACCGCCGGCCGGCGCCGCGCGGGTGGACCGGGCCGGATTTCACCTGGCCCTGCCGGTGCCCGCAGCGGGTAGGGTTCATCGCATTCCACGGATCAGGCCATCGCGCCGGTAGTCGGAAGGCGGTCGCACGTGACGCTCCGGAGCGCCCAGTGGTACGCGGGAGATCATCGCAACGCCTACATCCACCGCGCCTGGATGCGCCGCGGCGTGCCGGACGACGCGTTCGACCGCCCGCAGATCGCCATCGCCAACACCGCCTCGGACCTGACGCCGTGCAACGCGCACCTGACGGAGGTCGCGGCGTCGGTGCGCAACGGCATCTACGAGGCCGGTGGCATCCCGCTGGAGCTGCCCGTGGTGTCGCTGGGCGAGACGCAGGTCCGCCCCACCGCGATGCTGTGGCGCAACATGGCCGCGATGGCCACCGAGGAGATGCTCCGGGCCAACCCGATCGACGGCGTGGTGCTGCTCGGCGGTTGCGACAAGACCATCCCGTCGCTGCTCATGGCCGCCGCCTCGGTCGACCTGCCCGCCGTGGTCGTGCCCGGCGGGCCGATGCTGACCGGCACGTTCCGCGGCGTCCCGCTGGGGTGCGGCACCGACGTGTGGCGGCTGTCGGAGGAGGTCCGCGCGGGCTCGCTGTCCAACGAGCAGTTCATCCGGTCGGAGTCGGCGATGATCCGCAGCCGGGGCCACTGCAACACCATGGGCACCGCCTCCACCATGGCGCTGGTCGCCGAAGCCCTGGGCGCCGTGATCCCCGGCGTGGCGGGCACCCCGGCCCCGGACAGCCGACTGCTGGAAGCCGCCCACGCCACCGGCCGGCTGGCCGTGGAGCTGGTCACCGCCGACCGGCGGCCCGGTGCCCTGCTCACCAAGGCGTCCTTCCACAACGCCATCGTCGCCCTGGCCGCGATCGGCGGCTCGACCAACGCCGTGGTCCACCTGCTGGCCATCGCCGGCCGCCTCGGGATCGACCTGGCGCTGGACGACTTCGACCGGATCGGCTCCGACGTGCCGGTGCTGGTCGACCTGCTGCCCGCCGGTCGGTTCCTGATGGACGACTTCCACCGCGCCGGCGGCCTGCTCGCCGTGCTGCGCGAGGTCCGCGACCTGCTCGACCCCGACGCGCTCACGGTCACCGGCCGACCGCTGGTGGACTACCTGGACGACGCGCCGATCTGGGACCCCGAGGTCATCCGCACCCGGGCGACGCCGCTGGTCGAGCACGGCGGCATCGCCGTGCTGCGCGGCAACCTCGCCCCGCGCGGCGCGCTCGTCAAGCCCGCCGCCGCCTCGCCCCACCTGCTCCGGCACCGGGGCCCGGCCGTCGTGTTCGACTCCGTCGAGGACTTCCACGCCCGCATCGACGACCCCGACCTCGACGTGACCGCCGACTCCGTGCTCGTGCTGCGCGGCTGCGGGCCCAAGGGCTACCCCGGCATGCCGGAGGTCTCCAACATGCCGCTGCCCAAGAAGTTGCTGGAGCAGGGCGTGCGCGACATGGTCCGCGTCTGCGACGGCCGCATGTCCGGCACCGCCTACGGCACCGTCGTCCTCCACGTCGCCCCCGAGGCCGCCGCGGGCGGACCGCTCGCCCTCGTGCGCACCGGCGACGTGATCAGCCTGGACGTCGAGGCCCGCCGCATCGACGTCGAGGTGTCCGACGACGAGCTCGCCGCCCGCACGCCGAACGCGGCGACCGTCGCCGGGTTCGCCAACCCCCGCCGCGGTTGGGAACGGCTCTACGTCGACCACGTCCTGCAAGCCGACACCGGCGCGGACCTCGACTTCCTCCTCGGCTCCAGCGGCTCGGAGGTCAGCCGCGAGTCGCACTGAGCACGACGTCGGCCGCCGTGATCGCCGGCCGACCGCGCCCGATCCCCCTGTCGCACCGGCGAGCGGGACGGGCGGCGGCCCGTTCGGTCAACTCGTCATCCTCGGCGGCGGTTTCGCGGTAGAACTACCGCACCGCCCGTCGCGCGTTCCGAGGAGACACCGTGCGCTTGCCGAACATCGCCGCAGCAGCGGCATTCGTGGTCCTCGCCGGGGTGGTGACGACACCGGCGGCGCAGGCCGCGGCCACGACGCTGTACGTGAACGACGTCGCGACGTGCAGCGACAGCGGTGACGGCAGCGCGGCCACGCCGTTCTGCACGGTGCAGGCGGCGGCCGACGTGGTCGAGCCCGGCCAGGTCGTCGACATCACCGGCACGCAGGACGAGAGCGTGACGATCACCCGGTCCGGGACCGCCGACGCGCCGATCGTGTTCCAGGGCGGGGCCGTGCGGCGTCCGGCGGGCGGCACCACGCCGACGATCACCGTGCGCGGCGCGCACGACGTGACGCTGCGCGGCATGACCATCCACGGCGCCACGGTCGTCGACGCCGTCCTGATCGACGGCGCTGCCCGAGTCACGCTCGACCGCGGCTCGCTGCGCCCGGACGCGAACCCCTACGGCGGCGCCCACGCGGTGCGCGTCACGGGCGGGTCCACCGCGGTCACGGTCAGCCGCACGAACTTCGGCACGCGCGGCCGGGCCGTGTACGCCGACGGCGGCGCCAGCCTCACGGTCACCGGCAACACGATCACCGAGCTCGGCAACTTCGGCGTGATCGCCGAGAACGTCGACGCCGTCGCCGTCGCCGGCAACACCTTCCGCGACTCGTGCCACCGCGGGATCGTGATCACCGGCGCGACCACCGGCTCCTCGATCCAGAACAACATCATCTCGGAGGTGCTGTCCTCCTCGGTCAGCAGCTACTGCCCGCGGGGACCGGTGCACACGATCGAGGTCGACAGCGCGGCGGCGCCCGGGGTCACGCTCGACTACAACATCGCGTACCTGTGGGTCAACGTGTACCGGTGGGCAGGCGTCGTCCACCACGACCCCGCCGAGCTGCACGCCGCCACCGGGCAGGGCGCGCACGACCTGAAGACGGACCCGGACGAGGGCACGCCCGCCGTCGACTCCGGCAATGCGGACGCACCCGGCGTGGTCGACGCCGCCAACGGCCCCAGGGTGGACAACCCGCGGGTTCCCGACACGGGGACGGGTGCGGTCTCCTACCTCGACCGCGGCGCGCAGGAGCAGCAGGACCGGTTCGTCGACACGTCCATGAAGGTGTCCGCGTCGCAGGCGCCGGTCGGTGGTGTGGTCGACTTCAGCGGCACGGTCCGCTCCGAGTGGGGATCGCCCGTCACCTGCGCGGTCGACTTCGGGGACGGCACGACGACGTCCGTGTCGCCGTGCTCGGCGTCGCACGCCTACAACGCGACCGGCACCTACACCATCCGCGTGACCGCCTCCAGCGAGTCCCGCCTGACCACGAGTCGGTCCTGGTCGCTCAAGGTCGTGCCGGCCGGCGGCACGTTGACCCCCCGCCTGACCGCGAGCAGCTCGGGCGTCCTGACCGGGCACTTCACCGTGGACCCGGGCGACAACCCGTGGAACATCGCCAGTACCGAGTTCGACTTCGGTGACGGCGACACCGCAACCGTCGGCGGCACGGGCAGCCACCGGTACGACCTCCCCGGCACGTACCAGGTCCGGGCCACCGTCACCGACGCCGCCGGCAACACCGCGACGACGTCGACCACGTTCACCACGCTCGGCTCGGGTTACGTCAAGCACGGACCGACCCGGTTCCTGGACACCAGGAGCGGGGTCGGCGCCCCGGCCCAGAAGGTCGCGCCGTACGGCACCGTGCGGCTCGCGATCGGCGGCCGCCACGGGATCCCGGCGGACGTGACGGCGGTGACGGTGAACCTCACCGTCACCAGCGCGACGGCCGACGGGCACCTCACCGCCCACCCGGCCGGGCAGGCCAGGCCCACCGCGTCCGTGGTGGACTTCCGGGCCGGCGTGACCGTGCCCGGGCTGACGACCGTCGCGGTCGGCGGCGGCCACGTCGACCTGTACAACGGCAGCCCGGGCTCCGTCGACCTGATCGCCGACGTCGCCGGCTACTTCACCAAGGGCGCGACGGCCGAGGGCTTCACCACCGTCTACCCGTCCCGGCTGCTCGACACCCGCACCGGCATCGGGATGACGTCGCCCCGGCCGATCGCCGCCGGCGAGTCGTTCAGCCACCGGATCGCCCACGTGTACGGCACGGTGCCCGACTACGCGACCGCGGCCCTGCTCAACATCACGGTGGTCAACCCGCGCGCGTCGGGCCACCTGACGGCCTTCCCCACCGGCACGGCCAACCCGCAGACCTCCAACCTCAACTACGCGGCCGGCCAGACCGCCACGAACTCCGTGATCGTCCCCATCGGCGCCGACGGCCACGTCACGTTCCACCCGAACGCGACCACGGACCTCGTCGTCGACGTCGTCGGCTACTTCTCCTCGGGGGGCAGGAGCTTCCTGCTGCCCTTGTCACCGCGCCGCGCGGTCGACACCCGCACCGGCGTCGGCGGTCGCACCGGCGCGCTGCCGGGACGATCGACCACCGAGTACACCTTCGACCACAACGCTCCGTCGTTCAACTTCGTCCCCAGCGCGGTGATGTTCAACGCGAAGGTCGTCAACCCGCAGCGCGGTGGCTACCTCACCGCCTACTTCCCGGGTGCGATCCCCACTCCCCCGGACGCCGCCACCCTGAACTTCACCTCGGGCGCCGTGACCAACAACCTCGCGGTCACCGAGCACTCGAGGACGGCGTTCCACAACGGGAGCGACGGCACGGTCGACCTCGTGGTCGACGTGACCGGCTACTTCTACGAGAACTGACGCCCCGCACGACCCGGGCCAACCGGCCGTGACGACCACCGCGCCGCCCTCGACTCCACCGGGGCGGCACGGTGGTCGTCGGCGAAATGCCGAAAGACCCGCTCCCCGGCCGGGCAATCGATTCCCGGACGACCGTGGTCGACCCCGAGTTTTGCGGACAAGCCCGATAGCCGCCGCACCCGGAAACGGCGAGACCTCGAACCCCGATTTTGGCGGGTAACAAATCCGGGGTAGTGGCCGACTCAGGGGATGGATGATCCAGGAGCCGTCATCACCGGAGGTCGGGACGGGTCGGGAAACCCGAGTGTTCATCGCACTGGTCGGCGCACGACGACATGTACCCGATCGGGATGGAGTGGTGTCGGCAAGGGGGTACGGTCATCGTGATGCGGAGACGAGCGGTGGCCCACGCGTGTTCGAGGGCCGGGTATCGCGATTCGACGGGTGAGCGGTCTTGCGGATTGGCGTCCGGTCACCTCCTGGGCACGAGGAGGAAGTGATCCATCGGTGACGAATCCTTTTGCCCGGGGTGAGCGCTCGATCGCGTCGCAGCGGATCCAGGGCAGCATCGTCTCGTCCGGTGACAATGCGCAGAACTACCACATCACGCTCCCGAACAACGTCCCGTCGCCCCGCGATATCGCGCCGAATCGGTTGTGGAACCTGCCGCGCCGCCCGTCGGACGTGTTCGTCGGACGCCGCCAGTCGCTCGGCGAGCTGGGCTTGGCGATGGCCTCGGGCAACGGGGTCATCGGGCAGAGCGTCGCCGGGATGGGCGGTGTCGGCAAGAGCGAGCTGGCCCTGCAGTACGCGTTCCACCAGCGGGACCTGTACTCGTGCGTCTGGTGGATCACCGCGGACACGCCGGAGAACATCACGTCGGCGCTCGCCTCGATGGCGTCGAGGCTGGCCCCCGTGCTCGGCAGCACGCCGCTGGAGTTCAGGGCCGACTGGGCGCTGAACTGGTTGCAGGAGCACGATGACTGGCTGCTGATCCTCGACAACGTCGAGAACCCGGAGGACATCAACAAACTCCTCGTCGCCGCGGACCGGAGCCACGTCCTCGTCACCACCCGTCGAGATCTCGACTGGACGAAACGCGGGCTCCGCCCGGTGCGCCTGGGAGTGCTCAGCCGCACTTCCGCGATAACGCTGCTGTGCGAGCGGTCCCAACAGTCCGACGAACGCGCCGCGGCGTCGGTCGCCGAGGCGCTCGGGTTCCTGCCGCTGGCGTTGGAACAGGCCGGCGCCTACATCAGGTACCACCACGTCTCCATCGCCGACTACGCTTCCCTGCTCGCCGCGCAGCCGTACGAACTCCTGGCCGAGACCAGCCCGGAAATCAGCCAGGAACAAGCCGTCACCCGAACCTGGGACATCACGCTCGCCGCCCTGCGCGACGGGCCGGTCCCGAAAGCGGTCGACGTGCTGAACGTGCTCGCCTGGCTCGGGCCGGACGACATTCCGCGCAGCCTGGTCACGAACCTCCTGGCCGGTGACGAACTCGCGGCGAACCGGATCCTCGGGCACCTCGCGTCCTACAGCATGATCACCCTGACCGCCGACTCCATCAGCATCCACCGACTCGTCCAGACGATCCTGCGCGTGGGTCAGAAGGACGCGCCGCCCACGGATTCGGGACTCGCGCCCGCGGCGACCGAGGCGATCGACCTGCTGGAGCGGCAGATCCCGGAGGACCCGAGCACGAACGTGGACGGCTGGCGGCTGTGGTGGCGCCTCTTACCGCACGTGCACGCGCTGGCCGACGACATCGGCGGTGACAACCGGGACGCGCCTCTGCGCACGTTGTTCAACCAGGCGGGGCTGTTCGCCGCGGCGCAGGGGATGTACACGGCGACCGAGCGCTTCGCGACGCTGGCCATGCGCATCGGCGAGGCCACCCTCGCGCCGGACGACCCCGAGATGGCGACGTTGCTCGGCAACCTCGGCGCGGCCTACTGCTCGTTGGGCCGGGCCGAGGAGAGCATCGGCCTGGAGGAACGAGCCCTCGCCATCACGACCCAGCGCCTCGGGCCGAGCCACCTCGACGTCGCGACCAGGTTGAACAACCTGGCCACCAGCTACAGCCACCTCGGCCGCATCCCGGAAGCGGTGCCGCTGGCCGAACGCGCGCTGCGGATCGCCCAGGCGGGGCTCGGCCCGACCGACCCGTTCCTCGCCGGGTGCAAGGCGAGCCTCGCGGGCTTCTTCCGGGAACTCGGGCAGACCCGCGAGGCGGTGCCGCTGCTCGAAGAGGCGCTGGCCATCGAGGAGAGCGCGTACGGCTCCGACCACATCTTCGTGGCGTACCGGATGTGCGGCCTGTCGTCGAGCTACCGGGAGCTGGGTCGGACCAACGAGGCGCTGGCACTGGCCCAGCGCGCCCACGAGATCAGCAAGGAGCGGTTGCGGCCGGAGCACCCGGACCTCGCGTTCTTCCTCGCCGAGCTCGGTTCGGTGTACGGCGAGATGAACGAGTACGAGAAGGAGCTCGAACTCGAGGAACAGGCCCTGGAGATCACCCGGAAGTCGGTCGGGGAAGACCACCCCGACATGGCGTTCCGGCTCGGCGACATCGCCAACACCTACCGCCAGCTCGACCGCGCCGAAGAGGCCGCCCGGCTGGACCGGCAGGCACTGGACCTGCTGGAGGCCCGACGCGGACCCGACCACCCGGACGTCGCCACGCTGCTGGCCAACCTGGGGCACAGCTACCTGCAACTCGGGCTCGCGGCCGAGGCGGTGCCGCTGCTCAAGCGGGCGCTCGTCATCACCCAGACCCACTTCGGCCGCGACCACCGCGACGTCGCGCACCGGTTGCGCGGCCTGGCCTCCGGCTACCAGAAGCTCGGCCGGGCCGAGGAGGCCGTGCCGCTGCTCAACCGGGCGGCGCAGATCATGCGGCACACCTACGGGGAACGGCACCTCGGGCTGGCCCGGGTGCTGTCCGACCTGGCCGACGCGCACGCGGACCTGGCCAACCTGGACGACGCGGTCGGCACGCGGTGGCAGGCGCTGGAGATCACCCAGAACGTGCTGCACGCCTACCACCCCGACGTGGCCCTGCAACTGCGCGAGATCGCCACGACCTACAGCAGGACCGGTCGACCGGGCGACGCGGTGCCGCTGCTGCGGCGCGCGCTGGAGATCGTCGAGTTCGAGCACGGCCGGGACGCCCCGGAGACCCTGCCGTGGCTGGAGGCGGTCGCCGACGCCCACCAGGACGCCGAGCAGTTCGACCTGGCCGCGAGGTCGTACCGGCGGGCGGTGGGCATCAGCACCACCGAGCACGGTGAGGACATCGCCGCCGCCTACTACCTCACCGGCCTCGGCCACGCCTGCTACGAGCTCGGCCGCTACGAGGAGGCCGTGGCGGCGGAGACGCGTTCGCTGGAGATCACCAGGCGCCTGCTCACCGACCACCCGACCGCTGAGCTCGACCAGCGGATCCTGCTGCTCCGGCTGGACAACCTCGCGGCCACTTACCGGGCGCTCAGCCGGTACGACAACGCGCTGCCGTTGGCGCTGCACGCGTTGACCGTGGCCGAGGCGATGCACGGCAGCCGCAGCCCCGAACTGGTGTCACGCCTGGAGGAACTCGCGATCACCCAGCGCAACGTGGCGGACTACGCGGCGGCCGCGGTGACGGGACGCCGGGCGCTGGAGATCGCGGAGGCCGCGTTCGGCGAGGACCACCGTGACCTCGTGAGCCCGCTGCGCGAACTCGTCACCACCTACCGCGAGCTCGATGACTACCGCCGGGCCATCCCGCTGGTCCGGCGGGTCGTGCGCCTCGTCGAGGCGGAATCCGGGCCGGATTCGCTCGACGTCGCCCAGGAGCTCACCACGCTCGGCAACCTGCACTTCCTGGACGACGATCCGGGAGCGTCCATCCCGGTCGAGACCCGCGCGCTGGAGATCAGCGAGAGGGCGCTCGGCCCCGACCACGTGGACCTGCTCCTGCCGCTGTTCAACCTCGCCGCGAGTTGTCGGGCCCGCGGACGTGAGGCGGACGCGATCGCACTGGCCGAACGCGCGCTGACCATCGCGCAGAAGAACCTGGACCCGGACCACGTGACGATCCGCGACCTGCGCGACTTCCTCGGTCCGCCCGACCCGACCCCACCCCGGTGGGGCCCATGACCCACGACACGATCCCCCGTCCCGCGGCCCCGCCCGTGACGAGGACCGACTTACCCACCCTGCCCAGGAGGAGCCCGCATGACGGGTGAGCCAGTTGAGGAGCCCTCGGCCGCCGAGCCGTTCTCGGCCGTAGCGGGCCTCGGACCGCACGGCGAGACCGCCGCGGAGAGATTGCGGGAGGTCCACGCGGAGTTGCGCAAGCGCGGCGCGAGGGACGACGCCGAACGGCTCGTCGTGGCGAACCGGGCGGCGGCGCTGCGGGACTTCCCGGCGCTGGAACGACTGGTCGAGCGCGAGCACCGGCTCGACCAGCTCGAGGACCTCCAGCACCACGAGATCCGCCGGATCACGAGCCTGCGCAACGGCACGGCGCTGCTGCCGCTGGTGATCACCTGGCTCCTCCTCGGCTGGGCCAGCCTCCTCTACCAGCGGCAGCTCACCGCCGACCCGGACTTGGCGGCGCAACCGTTCCTGTCACTCTGGCAGACCCGGTTCGGCGGCGGGTTCATCCTCACGTTCACCGAGACGGCGCTCACCACCGTCGTCCTGATCCTGGCGATCCTGTGGTTGACGGTCCGGGCGCACCGGGCCGAGACCACGTCGAGCCGCGTGCTGGCCGACCTCGACGGCCGGCTGGACGACGCGATGGACGCGCTCGCCGCCGCCATCGCGGAGGACGTCGTGCAGCCGCCGGTGACCGCCCGGGAATGGGCGCAGACGGCGCAGGAGATCCTGGCGAAGACGCAGGACGCGCTGCGCACGACGCAGGAGACGATCACCACCGCGATCAGCGAGACCAAGGACCTCGCCGAGACGAACCGCAAGCTCTCCGCGGACGCGCGGGAGGAGATGGCGAGGCTCCAGCAGCAGGCGCAGGACCAGGTCGCCGGGCTCCAGCAGCGGGCGCAGGAGCAGATGGCCGGGCTCCAGCAGCAAGCCGAGACGCTGGTCGCCGGCCTGGCCAAGGAGGTCCGCGACACCCTGAGCGCGGTCCGGGAGGACAACACCCAGTTCATCGCCAGGACCACGCAGGAGGCGCTGCTCGTCCTGCGGCAGGCGGTGACGGACAACCGGCAGCTCGTCGAGCAGCAGATGACGCCGTTGTTCGACGGGTTCCGCGAGTCGTTGAAGGACTACCGGGCCGACCACCAGGTCTACCGGGCCGCCGCGACCGAGCTGGCCACCGAGGTGACCGGGCTGTCCGGGTCGGCCGCGGTGATCGCCTCCGCGTCCAGCTCGCACGCCGAGGCCGCGAAGGCGATCGACCAGCAGCTGGAGCACATCAAGCGATCGCAGACCGACCTGGTCGCCACGGTGGCGCAGCACTCGACCGACATCAAGAGCGCGGCCACCGCGCTGAGCGAGGTGGCCACCCTCCTGGCCGACCGGATGCGCGGCGACCTGGAAACGCTGACCGGCGACGTCGTCCTGGCGGGCAAGCGCATCGCCGACGTCGACGCCGGGCTGTCCGTCACCACGAGCGAGCTGGCGAAGACCATGAGCGCGCTGGCGACGACCACGAGCACGCTGGCGACGACCACGGGCGCCTTGCGGGGCGCGGCCACCCAGCTGGCGAACGCGGCGGCGGCGAGCCCCGCCCGGCGGGGCGCGTGGCGGCGGCTGTGGTTCCGGCGAGGCGGTGGCGCATGACCGATCCGAGGAACGAGGCGGTGAACCGGCGTGCGGACCTCGACCGGTAGGCGTCGCGCGGAACGCGATCCGGGCAACGCCGTCTTCGGCTCCATCGGCTGGCTCTTCGCCGACCTCATGCTCGCGCTCGCGCTCGCGTTCATCGTGGCCGTGACCGCCGCGCCGCCGCTGCCCCCGGGCGCCCAGGCCGAACCGACCACGACCACCACCACGCCACCGACCACGACGACCACCACCACGCCGAGCCGGCCCACCGGGCCCGCGCTCGAACTCGACCCGGTCAAGCTCGAACTGCCGATCGACGCGGCGGCGCTCCTGGGCGGCGACGCGGGGACGGCGCAGGGGTTGCGCGACCGCGTCCGGGCGGACCCGCGGCTCGCGGGACGCCGGGCCGGCCTGGTGATGACCTTCGGCGGCACCGGCGGGTCGAGCCAGGGCGCGAACGTCACGCGCGGCCTGGCGATCGCCGACCGGGTCAACGGCGTGCTCGGCGAGCTGGGCGCGCAGGGCTTCGTCTTCGACTCGACCGTGTACCGGTCGTTCATCAGCCTGGGCTCACCGGACGCGCTGAGCATGGACGTCTACCTGTTCAAGGTCTGACGGTGAGCACGTTCGCGGGAAAACACAACACATTCCGTCGTTGGAGGTAGTCGACATGAGTGCGGAGATCGCCGAGCTGGCGAACGCCGTGGTGCCCTACGTGACCGCCGCAGCTGGCGCCTACGGCAGCGCGGTGCTGACGAAGTTGCAGGAGCAGTCCGCCGACGCGACCGTCCGGACGGGCGGTTCCCTGCTGCGCAGGCTGCTGGGCAAGGAGAAGTCCGCGCCCGCCTTGGAAGCGGCCGTGCTCGACCTGGCCGAGGACATCGAGGACCCGGACCGGCAGGGGGCGCTGCGCTTGCAGATCCGCAAGCTCCTCGCCGAGGACGAGGAGCTGCGCGCCGAGATCTCGGACGTCCTCAAGAGCGCGGGCGTCACCGTCACCGCGTCCGGGGACCGGGCGGTGGCGGCCGAGGCGATCACCGACAGCGTCGTCTCCACCGGCGACGACGCCCAGATCACCCAGATCACCCGATGAGCTCGCCGGAGGCCCAGGACGCGACCGACGTGGTGCTGGCGGAGATCCGGCGCCTGCAGACCACGTTCGACGCGAAGATCCGCTACGACGAGGCCAGGGAGCGGGTCTTCGACGCGATGAGCGAGGAGCTGACCGCGCACCGCCAGGGCCTGATCCAGGCCCAGCTGCGGACGGTCCTGCTCGACCTCGTGACGATGCACGACGACCTCACCAAGCTGGCCGGGTCGCCCGGCCGCGACCCGGCGACCGTCGAGGCGCTGCTGTTCTTCCGGGAGACCGTCGAGCAGACCCTGGCCCGCAACGGGGTCGAGGCGTTCACCGTCGAGGGGCCCGAGGTGGACCGGGCGCGGCAGAAGGTCATCAGCGTCGTCGAGACCGCGGACCCCGGCCTCGACCGGCACGTCGCCGAGCGGTCCCGCACCGGCTTCTCCTGGCAGGACAAGGTGCTGCGGCCGGAATGGGTCAAGGTCTACGCCGCGGCCCAGGGCGCCGCGGCCGAGCCCGCCACCGCCACGTCGACCGACCCGGCCCCACCGGCAGACACCCCGACGACCACCGAAGAAGGAGCGCCGAGTTGACCGAAACACCCGTGTACGGAATCGACCTCGGGACGACCTACACGTGCATCGCGCACGTCGACCCGCTCTCCGGCCGTCCCATGATCACCCCGAACGCCGAGGGCGACCTCACCACGCCCTCGGTGGTCCTGTTCGAGGACGCGGACACGCGGGTGGTCGGCCGGGAGGCGAAGAGCACCGCGATGCTCGACGCGGGCCGCGTGGTCGAGATGATCAAGCGGCAGATCGGCCACGGCGAGTGGCGGCGGGAGTTCTTCGGCCGGGAGTACTCCCCGGAGGAGATCTCCTCCTACATTCTCCGCAAGGTCGTCGACGACGCGGAACGGCACGACACCGTCCGGCCGCACAAGGTCGTCATCACGTGCCCGGCCTACTTCGGCGTGGTCCAGCGGGACGCGACCGCGAACGCCGGGCGGATCGCCGGGCTGGACGTCCTGGAGATCATCAACGAGCCGACCGCGGCCGCGATCAGCTACGGCATGCAGGACCGGACCGACCAGGTCGTCCTCGTCTACGACCTCGGCGGCGGCACGTTCGACGTGACCGTGATCAAGATCGAGGTCGGCGCGATCACGGTGGTGGCGACCGACGGGGCGCACGAGCTCGGCGGCCGCAACTGGGACGAGCGGGTCGTCCAGCACCTCGCCGAGCAGTGGCAGGCCCAGCACGGGAGCACCAGCGACCCGCTCGACTCGCCGGAGACCCTGCAGGACCTCTGGCAGCAGGCGGAGATGGGCAAGCGGGCGCTGAGCGCCAAGGGCGAGACCCGGATGCGGGTCGTCCACGACAACCACCAGCTCGCGGTCACCCTGAGCCGGGAGAAGTTCGACGAGCTCACCCGCGACCTGCTGGACACGACGGTGGTGCTCACCAAGAAGGTGATGGAGACGGCGCGCGAACTCGGCCACCCGAAGGTCGACCGCATCCTGCTGGTCGGCGGCTCGACCAGGATGGTGCAGGTCACCGAGCGGCTGAAGGAGGAGTTCGACATCGAGGTGACCATGGTCGACCCCGACCAGGCGGTCGCCAAGGGCGCGGCGATCTACGGGCAGAAGCTGGCCGTCGGCGACCGGCTCCGCGAGGTGACCGCCGAGCTCGACCAGGACCCGGCGCGCCAGGGGACCTCGACGCGCGAGGCCGCCGAGGAGCTCGTCGCGTCCGAGCTCGGCCTGCGGCTGGACACCGTGCGCCACCTCGACGGCATGGTGGTCAAGAACGTGCTGAGCCACAGCTTCGGCGTCCGTTCCTTCACCAAGGACGACAAGCCGGTCATCTACAACCTCGTCCGCGCGCAGGAGCCCTTGCCCGCCGAGGCCATGAACGTCTTCGGCACCCGGCAGGCCGGCATGGGCGAGGTGGAGCTGCGCATCTTCGAGAACACGGTGCGGGACCGGATCGTCGAGGACTTCGACACCGCCGAGGAAGTCGGCCGCGCGGTGCTGAAGCTCGTCGCCGACCTGCCCGAGAACTCGCCGGTCGAGGTGCGCTTCAGCATCAACGGGCAGGGCCGGCTGCAGATCACCGGCCGCGACAAGGCGACGGGGGGTGCGGAGGTGAACGCCACCATCGAGACCAACCGCGCCCTGTCCGCCGCGGAGCTGAGCGACGCGGTCGAGCACGCCAAGAGCATCCGGATCATCAGCTGATGCCCGGGTCGACGACCGCGACGGTCCGGGCGCCGGACCGGGGAAGGCGGACACGATGACACCGGCTGTCGGCATCGACCTCGGCACCACGTACTCCGCGGTGGCGTGGGTGAACCAGGACGGCGACCCCGAGATCATCCCCGACGCGGCCGGCGAGCCGCTCACCGCGTCGGTGGTGAGCTTCGCCGGCGGCGCCCCGGTCGTGGGCGTCTCGGCCAAGGCCGACCTGGCCGCCGACGCGACCGAGGTCGCGCACCTGTTCAAGCGGTCGATGGGCAACGCGTCGTTCCGGTTGTCCCTCGGCGGTCGGGAGTGGAGCCCGACCGAGCTGTCCGCCCTGGTGCTCGGCCACTTGAAGGCGCAGGCCGAGGCCGCGCTGGGCGTGCCGGTGACCCGAGCCGTGGTGACGGTCCCCGACTACTTCACCCATCCCCAGCGCTCGGCCACGATCGAGGCGGGCCGGCTCGCCGGGCTGGAGGTGCCGCGCATCATCAGCGAGCCGACCGCGGCGGCCCTCGCCTACGGGCTGCGGCCGGGACCGCGGTCGCGGCGCGTGCTGGTGTACGACCTGGGCGGCGGCACGTTCGACATCTCGTTGGTCGACATCGACGCCGACGGGATCACCGTGCGGTCCACCGAGGGCGACCACGAGCTCGGCGGACGCGACTGGGACGAGCGCCTGGCCACGATCATCCTCGACAAGCACCCCGAGGACGCGGCCGCGATCGAGGCGCACCCCGGCCCGCTCCTCGTGGCCGTGGAGGACCTCAAGCGGATGCTGTCCGCACGCCGGGCCGCCGAGGTCCGGCTGGTCGTCGGCGACCGGACCCTGCGCTGCGTGGTGACCCGCGAGGAGTTCGAGGCGGCCTGCCGCGACCTGCTGCAGTCGACCGCGCAGCTGACCGGGAAGGTGCTGGAGGAGACCGGGCTGGCCTGGTCCGACATCGACGGCGTGCTGCCGGTCGGCGGCTCGACCCGGATGCCGATGGTGCGCGACTGGATCGAGGCCATGTCCGGCAAGCCGCCGATGAGCGGCGTCCACCCCGACCAGGCCGTCGCCCTCGGCGCCGCCGCCCAGGCCGCGATCCTGCTCGAGCAGGAGGCCGGGCTGAGGCTCGACGGCCCGGGCGAGGTCGAGCCCATCCTCCGGCTGTCCGCGCCGCGGCGGGTGGTCGGCACGGTCGCGCACAGCCTCGGCATGATCGCCGAGAACGCGGCGGGCGACCGCTACGTCAACAGCGTGCTGCTGCCGAGGAACCGGACGATCCCGTGCGTGGAGACGCGCCCGTACCAGTTCCACGTCAAGGGCGACGGCGCCGACCTCCTCGAGGTCTTCCTGACCCAGGGCGAGACGGACGACCCGGCGCCCTGCGCCTACCTCGGCCGGTACCTGGTCACCGGCTTCCCGGCGGGATCCCGGGGCCGGACGGTGGTCGACATCGCCTACGCCTACGACGACAACGCCATGGTCGGGGTGACCGCGACCGACCGGTCCAGCGGCGCCGCGCTGCACGTCGAGGTCGCCGACCTGCCGGAGGACGTGCCGCAGCGCTTCTTGGAACCACCCGTGCGCACCACCGTCCGCGAGCCCCTGACGATCTACCTCGCGTTCGACCTCTCCGGCAGCATGGCCGGCCGGCCGCTGGCCGCCGCGCAGGAGGCCGCGCGGGCGTTCCTGGTGCAGCTCGACCTGACGAGCACGGAGGTCGGCATCGTCTCGTTCTCCGACCGGGTCGCCGTCAGCCTGCCCGCCACCCACAACGCCGCCGACGTCGAGCGCGCGATCGGGCGGCTCACCGTCGGCAGCACCGGGGTCGGCAACGCGACCGACCCGTTCCGGGAGCTGCGCCAGTTGCTCTCCGGTGTCGAGGGTCGCAGGTTCGGCGTCGTCCTCGCGGACGGCGTCTGGTACAACCAGAGCGGAGCCGTCCAACGGGCGCACGAGTGCCACCGCGACGGCATCGAGATCATCGCGGTCGGCTTCGGGTCGGCCGACGAGAAGTTCCTCCGGAAGATCGCGTCCTCGACCGAGCAGGCCCTGTTCACCGACCTGGGGAAGCTGTCCTCCGTGTTCGGCACGATCGCCCGTGAGATCACCGAGAGCGGCTCGTCGGACTACCGGCTCTCCGGTGCCGGGTGAGCCCGGTGGCCAAGGACCGCCCGAACTTCTTCGCCCTGCTCGGCCTGGACCCCCACGCTCCGTGGGACCAGGCCCTGTTCGTGCGCGTGCTGGCCAAGCGCCGCAGCGAGTGGTCGACGGCCGCCCAGAACGGTTTCCCCCGCAAGAAAGCGCAGGACGCGAAGTACCACCTGACGCTGTTCGCCGAGATCAAGGAGGTCATGTCGAGCGCCGACCGGCGCAGGGAGGAACGCGAGCTGGCCATCCGGCACGAGCGCGCGGCACTGGAGGACCGCCGCCGGGAGGTGGGCGGGCGGCTGTCGCTCATGCTGGCCAAGGGCTACCTGCTCGTCGAGGAGGCGACCGGCCTGCGGGCGGAGTTCGCCGACGTCCTCGCCGCCGACCCGGCGCTGGCCGACCGGGTCGAGCGGGCCGAGAAGCGCAGCTCGGGCGGCGGGACGGCGAGCGCGCGGCTCCCGCCGGAGGACGAGAGCCGCTTGAGCGGTCAACTCGCGGAAGTCGGCGAGATCAGCCTCTACGAGCTGCTCCGGGGTGTCGACGAGTCCATCACCAACACCTCGCCGCTGCCGCAGCTGCGCCAGGCCGCGCAGGAGCTCTGGACGCGGACGCACCTGATCAAGGACAAGTCCGACCCGACGCTCCCGACGCGGGAACGCCTCGGTGTCTTCGCCAAGTCCGTGTTCGCCTCCGAGGAGAAGCGCGCACAGCACGACATGTCGATGAAAGCCGTGACGCTGCAAGCGATCATCAAGCGGTTCGAGACCACCTTGAAGCTCGCCGCGTCGGTGAGCGCCCGGCAGTTCGAGCTGTACCTCGAAGAGGCGCGGCTCGGCGGCGTCGACGACCTCGTGCTGGCGAAGCGCGAGTTCGTGGCCCACTTCGGCAAGCTCGGCTGGGCCGTCGAGCTGCCCGCCGCGGAGTCCGAGCGGCAACTGCGCAGCCGCGTCCAGTGCCCCAGGTGCGCGGACCTGAACGACGAGACCAGCACCGCGTGCAAGACGTGCGGCCTGCTGCTGCGCGAGCCCTGCCCGCGCTGCGGCGCCGTGGACCCGGCCTACGGCCTCGGTTGCCGCCGGTGCGGCTTCCCGATCGGGCAGCGGTACCTGGTGGAGGAGCTCATCACGGAGGCGAAGAGCGCGCTGAGGGAGCGCGACCTGGAACAGGCGCGGCTCAGCATCGACCGGGCCGCCAGGATCTGGGCGGTGCCCGCGGACCGGCCCGACCCGCTGGCCCGGGAGATCCGCGAGTTCAAGGGCTCGGTCGACACCACCCTGCTGTCGATCAGCGAAGCGGTGGCGCGCATCGACAAGCTGATCGACGGGCGCAACTACGTCGCCGCCGTCCGCGAGATCCGGGCCGCGCCGGAGGAGTTCCCCCGCCGTGACGTGCTCCTGGAACGGGCGCAGACCGAGATCGACAAGGCCACCGAGCTGTACCTGCGGGCCAGGCGGCCGGACACGCCGAACGCGCGCCGGGCCGAGCTGTACGCCGCCGCGCTCGACCTCTGCGCCGACCTGTCGGCCGCGCGCAACGAGCTCGACCGGATCCCGCCGAACCCACCGGGACGGGCGCGGGCCACCGTCACCGACCCGGCCGCCGGCGTCCGGCTGACCTGGCCCGCGTCGCCCGACCTGGACATCGCCTACGTCGTCGTCCGCGTCACCGGGGACCGGGTGCCCGAACGCCCCGACGAAACCTCCGGCCCCGCCCGCCTCGGCCGGACGACCACGACGGGGTTCCGCGACGCCGCCGCGGCCGGCCTCCCCGGCGTGCCGCTGCGCTACGCGGTGTTCACCGAGCGGTCCGGCACTTACTCCACGCCCGTCGTGACGGCGCCGGTCGTCATCACCGCCGAGGCGACCGTCGAGACCGACACCGACGACGGCGAGGTCACGGTGACCTGGCACGTGCCGGACACCGCCGTGCGGGTCGAGGTGTCCCGGGCCGAGGTCGGGGCCGAGCACGACGCGCCGGTCGTCCTGGCGACCACCGTGCCCGGCAGGGTGACCGACACGGACGTCCGCAACGGCGGCCGGTACCGCTACACGGTTCGCGTCGCGTACCCGGGCCCCGCGGGCGGGCTCGTCTGGTCGTCGGGCCGGTCGCGGGAGGTCACCCCGGCGGGCAGGCCCGCGCCGCCGGGTCCGCTGACCGCGGTGCGGATCAGCACCGAGCTGAGCCTGGCCGAGCACACGACCCAACTGCGCTGGCCGCCGCCCGGCCAAGGCGTCGTCAAGGTCGTCCGGGTGCGCGGCACGGGCGCCCTGCGGGAGGGCGACCGGGTCACCGAGGCCGACCTCTTCCACGCGGGACGCGTGCTCGACGGGCCCTCGCCGGTCAACGACGCGTGGATCGACAAGGGCCTCGTGCTCTGCACGTACCTGCCGGTCGTGATCCTGAACGGCACGGGTCACGTCGGCAAGCCGCGGCACTACGCGAGGCTCCCGGAGCCGACGGGCATCCACGTCGAGTACGTCGGCACGGCGGTGCGGGTCGGCTGGACGTGGCCGGAGGACGGGACCCGGGTCCTCGTCGGCTGCGAGCTGTCCGACCAAGCACCCGTGGATCCCACGGTCGCCGCACGGCAGGTGCTCGTCGGCAGGCACCCCGGCGATCGCTTCGGTGGCTGCGAGATCCCGGCGGGGTCGAGCACGCACGTGTCCGTCGTGCTCGCGTCCGCGGTCGACCACGAGGGCTTGCCGTTCGTCGGTTCCGGCGTCCCGGCCCATGCCGTCCGCCCGACCACGCACATCGGCTACGAGGTCCGCACGGGCGCCCGTCGGCGACTGGACCTCGTGCTGCGGGCCGACACCCCGGTCGACCTGCCCGCCCTGACCCTGCGCGGCCACCCCGACCGGCAACCGCACACCGCCGACGACGGCGAGGCCGTCACCACCCTGCCCCCGTCCCGCCTGGTCGACACGCACGCGGTCCACCTGCCCAAGACCGCCCGTCCCGACTTCCGGTACCGCCTCTTCCCCACCACCGCCCCGTCCTCCGTCCGCCTCGACCCCCTGTGACCGCGCCGGCGGGCCGGTGGCGCGACGCTCCCCCGACCCACGACCGGATCACGAGGGCAGGTTGGCGGCGGCCGCGCCGGCCAGCGAGGTGGCCTGCGGGCAGTACTCCCCGCCGGGGCGGTCGCTCCTGACCGACAACTTCAGCAGGTCGACCGTGGTGCTCCGGGGCCGGTTCGGCGGTTGGTGGAGCACGCTGACCGTGCAGCTCGTGCCCGTGTCGGCGTCCAGCTTCACGAAGGCGTGGTGCCCGCCGATCGCGACCTCCTCGCCCTCGACGGGATCGGTCGTGGCGTGCTGGTCGTAGCGCACGTAGACCTGCACGCGGTCGACCGCGCTGTACCACTTGCACCCCCAGCCGCCGAGCATGCCGACGGCCGAGCTCGAATCCACCGCGGGCAGCGCGGCCAGCGCGGTGTCGTCCAACAGGCCGCACGCGTCCACAAAGGCCAGTGACCCGGCGGGGAAGGGTTGGTTGCGACGCGCGATCCGGCCCTCGCCGACCACCTGGCGCACTGTGACAAGCGCGTGGTCGGCCATGGCGCACAGGTCCGCCGGCGCGTCGGGCGCCTTCGCCGTGACGCGCACCCCGTAGCTGTCGTCCACCAGGAACGTGCGGTCGCACTCGTCGGCGCTCGACGGTTCCGGCACGACCTCGAACGGCTCGCCCCGCACGGGGTGCGACTTGCGGGTCACCAGCTGGACCTCGACGTCGACCGGCTCCCGACCGCCGACGTCGACCAGCACGTCGCAGCGGTTGAAGTTGCCGTACGTGGTGTGCAGCTCGGCCGGGCCGAACCGGTCCCACGCGCCCTGGTCGACCAGCGCGCACGGGTTCGCGGTCCGCTCGTCGCCGATGAGCCCGCCGGCCCCGGGCCGTTCGGCGCCCGCCTCTCCGGACCCCGGCCACGGGTTCACCGCGTACAGGGTGGCGGCGATGATCGCGACCACGAGTGCCGCCGTGCCGATCCAGTACCGGCGGCGAGGTGGCCTCCGCTCCGCCGTGACGGGCGCGGCGGGCGGTTCCCAGTCGCCGACGATCTCCTTGATGCGGCTGCGAACCTGGCTGGCGGTGGGCCGCTTCCCGGGCCGCGGCGCCAACATCTCGGCCAGCAGCGGTGCGAGCGGACCGGCCTTGGCCATCGGCAGCGTCTCGCCCTCGCGGGCACGTCTCAGGACCTCGTACGCGTCGCCGGCGCCGTAGGGCGGAGTCCCCTCCACCGCGGCGAACAGGGTCGCCCCGAGCGAGAAGACGTCCGAGGCCTCGCCGGCCGGCTTGCCACCGGCCACCTCCGGCGCGGCGAACGCCGGCGTCCCGCTGATCCGGCCGTCGTCGGTGCGGGTCACCTCGCGCCAGATGGAGATGCCGAAGTCGGTCAGCTTGGCGAGGTCGCCGTCGCCGACCAGGACGTTGCCGGGCTTCACGTCCCGGTGGATGATCTTCTTCGCGTGCACGGCGGCCAGCGCGGCGGCGACCTGCAAGCCGATCCGCGCGACCCGCTCCGGCGGCAGCGGGCCGGAGGCCGTGAGGAGCTTGTCCAGGCTGTCCGCCGACACGAACTCCATGACGAGCCAGCACTCGTCGTGGTCGTCGACCGTGTCGAAGACCGAGATCGCGTTGGGGTGGTGGACCTGCGCGGCGGTCTCGGCCTCCCGGCGGAACCGCGCCCGGTCGGCGCCACCGGCCACCCCGTGCGGGCGCTTGAGCGCCACCACCCGCTTCAGCTTCTCGTCGAAGGCCTTCCACACGACACCGCCGGCCCCCGACCCCCACGCGTCCTCGAGTCGGTAGCGGCCGTCGACCACATCCCCCGTGCGCACTTCGCGCAGTCTAGTCGTTTCCGCGGTATTCGGTATCCGTCCTTTTGCGGATCGGAACCGGCCGTCAATGCGCAACCAGGACGGGCGCCTTGGAATAAGGCGAAGTGGTTCAGGCCACTTTCCTACCCAGCCGCACCATGACTGGAACAGTCTGCCGAAACCGTATTTTATTTCCAAGAATCGACCTTCAGCGACGAGTCCGGCCGGCCGGGGTGGGCACGGAAGCGCGCCGGGTTCACGTCGACGAGCAGACCGTCGCACACCCCTATTGTTCACGTGCGTGAATCGGTGGACGACCACCGCGAAGTGTGCGCCTTGTTGATCAACGAAGTCACCGCACTCCCGGCCGGCACGGCTCCGGCAGTTCACCGATGTGAATGTTGTTGCCTGTTCCGGAAAGTTGCGCAATGCTCCCTGGGAGCGTTCCCAGACACCGCTCCCTCGCGCCGAATCCGCTGTTCGGCGTCGGCTGGTGTCCGGAGGAACCACTGTCCGGGAGTGCTGTTCGCAAGGAGGCGACGCATGGATCTGCGCATTGGCAAACCAACGAGAAGTCGAGCCGCCGGTATTGCCGCGGCCGTGTCGGTGGCGGCATTGACCGGGGGTTTGGTGATGGCGGCCGGCACCAATGCCAATGCGGCGGCCGGGTGTCGCGTCGACTACACCGTGACCAACCAGTGGGAGGGCGGGTTCGGCGCCAACGTCACCGTGACCAACCTGGGTGACGCGGTGTCGAACTGGACGCTGGAGTGGTCGTTCGCGGCCGGTCAGAAAGTCACGCAGCTGTGGGGCGGCGAGTTCTCCCAGTCGGGCAGCGCGGTGACGGTCCGCAACGCCTCCTGGAACGGCTCGCTGGCGACGGGTGCGTCGGTCACGCCGGGCTTCAACGGGTCCTGGAGCGGCTCCAACCCCGCGCCCACCTCGTTCAAGCTCAACGGCGTGGCGTGCACCGGCCAGCCCACCGACACCTCGACGTCCACGGCGACCTCGACGTCAACGTCAACCTCGACCTCCACGTCGACCTCCACCACCACGACCACCACGACGTCGAACCCGCCCACGGGCGCCGCCACCGGCTTCGCGTCCCAGAACGGCGGCACCACGGGCGGCCGGGGCGGGGCGACGGTCCGGGCCACCACGGGCACCCAGATCCACCAGGCGCTGTGCACGCGGGCCAGCAGCTCCACCCCGATCGTCATCGAGGTCTCGGGCACCATCAACCACGGCAACACCGCCAAGGTCTCCGGCAACAGCTGCGAGACCGCCGCGGGCGTGATCGAGCTCAAGCGGGTCAGCAACATCACGATCATCGGCGTCGGCGGCGGCGCGGTGTTCGACCAGCTGGGCATCCACATCCGCGAGTCCCGCAACATCATCATCCGCAACGTGACGATCCAGAACGTCAAGAAGTCGGGCTCGCCCACCTCCAACGGCGGTGACGCCATCGGCATGGAGAGCAACGTCCGCAACATCTGGGTCGACCACGTCAACCTGCTGGCCTCCGGTGGCGAGTCGGAGGGCTACGACGGCCTCTTCGACATGAAGGACGACACCCAGTACGTGACCCTGTCCTACAGCACCCTGCGCAACTCCGGCCGCGGCGGGCTGATCGGGTCCAGCGAGAGCGACGTCTCGAACGGCTTCGTGACGTTCCACCACAACCTGTACGAGAACATCGACTCCCGCACGCCCCTGCTGCGCGGCGGCATCGCCCACATCTACAACAACCACTACGTGAGCCTCAACGAGACCGGCATCAACTCCCGCGTCGGCGCCAAGGCCAAGGTGGACAACAACTACTTCAAGAACTCCCGTGACGTCCTCGGCACCTTCTACACCACCGAGGCCGGCTACTGGCAGGTCAGCGGCAACATCTTCGACAACGTGACCTGGTCCGCCCCGAGCAGCGACCACAAGCCCGCCGGGCCGGACGTCAAGTCCACCACCACCGTCAGCATCCCCTACAGCTACACCCTCGACCAGGCCACCTGCGTGCCGAGCATCGTCAGCCGCACCGCGGGCGCCAACACCGGCCTGAGCGAGTCGAACGGCAGCTGCTGACCGACCACACCGTCGCAGAAGGCGGCTACCGGGCAGCACTCGCCCGGTAGCCGCCTTCTCGCCGAACGCAATCGTCCATCGCCTTGAGTACGACCTGTCCCGGGACCTCCAACAGAGGGGCTGAGACCTCGTCCCCGACCGAAGGCGCGGCCGGACCTGGTGGCAGGGCCGGCCGCGCGCCGCGGCTCAGCTCTTGTACTCCGAGTACAGGCAGTACAGGTCGAACCCGCCGGGCTGGGCGTCGAGCTGCTTGACCAGTTCTCCGCTCTTCTCGAAGTCGGCGAGCACGTGGTGGTTGCCCGCGCCCAGGCCGACCGCGAACAACGGCTTCCCGATGGGCGAGTCGCAGGCGGCCTCGCCGGTGCCGGGCGGGTGGAACTCCGGGCACGTCGTGCACGCAGGCAACGTGAACTCGTGCGCGGTGGAGCCCGCCAGCTTGATGTTGATCGGGCTGTTGACGGTGTTGTAGAAGGTGATCGTGATCGGGCCGCCCGCGCCGAGGGGTGCGGGGACGGGCACCCGCGCGCCGGTGCCGATGGCCACCTTGGCGGCGATGCGCGCCGACTGGGCCTGCGGCACGTCGCCGTGGTCGGCGAACGTGCTGATGAACCGGTCCAGCGTGCCGACCGCCTGCTCCGCCTGGCCGTCGCGCAGCTCGCTCAGCCCGCAGTCGAGCATGGTGCGCGGGTACTGGTTCTTCGCCTCGCCGGCCACCTTCGCGGCGACCTTGTTGGTCAGGCCGGAGAAGAAGGCGAGGACGTCCACCACCTTGCACGGCTGACCGGCGGCGAGCGGCGCGGTGGCCGCCGCGTAGAGCGCGTCGAACGCCGCGGGCACCTCCTTGGCGGCCGGCGTGTCGCCGAACTCGTCGGCGATCGCCTCGAGGGCGTTGGCCGCCGCGCTGGAGCCGACGGGCTGCTCGGAGGTGAGCTGCTTCGCCAGCCGCAGGTAGACGTCGGCGACCTCCGCGGCGAACGACTCGTCCTCGGAGAGCAGGTCGCGGTAGACCTTGATCGCGTCGACCAGCTTGCCCTCGTCGCGCAGGCCGCGAGCCCAGGTCGTGTAGGTCTCGACGAGCTCGTCGTGGACGAACGGGCTCAGCGGGCTGTCCGGGTGGTCGCGGCGGAACTGGCCGTAGCGCTGCACGGCGGTGGCCTCGTCCTCGGCGTCGGCCGCACGGGTGAAGTCGGCGCACTCGTCCAGGCCTCGGATCGCCGCGGCGACGTCCGAGCTGAGCGTCAGCTCGTAGGGCCCGGTCACCGCCTCGAACTGGCCGGTCGCCGCCGCGCAGTCACCGCGCCCCTGAGCCGCGAGCCCGTCGTCGTAGGCGCCGCGGCCCAGCACGCCGTACCCGATGTACGCGCCGACCACGGCGAGCACCGCGATCGCCCCGATCACCACCGGACGGCGGTTCGCGACCGGCGGGTGCTTCACCGCGATCCGCCACGCGTCGAGCACGAGGATCACGAGCCAGGCCGCCACCAGGCCCCGCCACAACCACGGGTTGGCCGCCGCGTTGGTGGCGAACGCGACGACGACGAGCGCGACCACGAGCACGACCGCCGTCCACGCCTGCCAACGTCGGCGCAGGTAGAAGTACCCGGCCCCGAGCCCGGTCAGGTTCAACAGCACCGCCGCCGCGGTGGACCTCGGCTCCGGCGGCGTCAGCGGGATCCGCAGGATCGGGTCGGTCGGCGTCGGATCGACCCACGTGACGTGCTCGTCCGGCCCGCTCGGCCGCGCCCACGGATTCGCCGCCACGGTGGCCTGAGCCGCCGAGGGTTCGGCGGAGTGAACCGCCGCCGTTTCAACGGCCGGCGACTCAACCGCCGGCGGTTCACCGGCCACTGTTCCAACGGCCGGTGCTCCAGCGGGATCCGGCACGACGGCGGCCGGGCCTGCCGCTGCCGGCTCAGTGGCCTGGGGTGCTTCCTGCTCCGCCCGCATGGGTTCCGCCGCAGCGGGTTCCACCGGCAGCTCGGCAGTTGCCGTCCCGGCCGTCGATGCCGCCTGCTCACCCGGCGCCGACTCCGCCGGCAGTTCCGCGACCGTGGTGTCACCCTGTGCCGGTTCGGCAACAGGCACCGACTCCGGCTCCGGCACCGACTCCGGCACCGACTCTCGCACCGGCACCGACTCTCGCACCGGCTCCGACACCGGTACTGCAACTGGCGCTTCGTCCGGCGGTCCGGCCGCCGGCGTCTGCGCCTTCGATCTGTCTTCGCTCATCCCAAACCCCCCACAACGGTGTCCCCGACCCCACCCATAGGGGACCACACCACGGTCATCGGGTGCAGGGATTTGTCGGCGACAAGTAGTTGGGCCGAACCGGTCATCTTCGCAGCGAATCGGCCCGCGGCATCCTCTCACGCGCAGCAGCTCGCACGAACCGGTGCCGGAGGCGGTCGAGCGGCTCCATCACCCCGCCGCTCGCCCCCGAACGGACGTGAGCAGACCGAGTGCCGTGGTGATCAGGGGCGAGTGCTGGGCGCCCTCGGGCACCGCGGCGAAGATCCACCGCTGTGGGCGGGACGCGGTGATCCGGCGGATCGTGACCGCGGCGGGCAGGTCACGTTGGGCAAGTCGTGGGATCAGCGCGACGCCGTGGCCGTGCGCGACCAGTTGGGCGAGCGCTTGCCAGTCGTTGGTCCGGTGCGCGACGTCCGGGGTGAAGCCGGCCGCCGCGCAAGCCGTGGCGGTGATGGCGCCGCAGCAGCCCCGGCCGTCGCCGACGATCCACGGGTCGTTCCGGAAGTCCTTGAGCCCCAGCACCTTCCGCTCCAGCAAGGGGTGCCCGGGCGGCAGTGCGACGTCGAGCTCGTCGGGACCCAGGTCGACGCGGTGGTAGCGCGGGTCGCCCGCGGCGGGCGAGCCGGTGAAGTCGACCGCGAGCGCGATGTCGTGACGTCCCGCGTCGAGTTCGTCGAAGAGGGCGGGCGGCTCGGCCTCCGTCACCGTGATCTTGACGTTCGGGAGCTCGTCGCGGGCCCGGTCGAGCACTTGCGGGAGCAGGCCCGTGATCGCGGTGGGGAACGCGCCGACCTTGATCGTCCCGCGAACGCTGTCATCCCACGAGTCGAGCTCGTGGCGAGCGCGTTCGATCTCGGCGAAGATCGCGTCGGCGTGGGAGAGCAGCGCGTGCCCCCGCGGCGTGAGCACCACCCGCCGCCCGACCTGCTGGAGCACCTCGAAGCCGACGTCGCGGGCGATCCTGGCGATCTGCTGCGACACCGCCGACGGGGTCAGGTGCAGGGCCGCGGCGGTGGCCGTGATGCTCCCGCGTTCGCGGAACTCCCGGAGCACCCGCAACCGGCGCAGGTCATCCATGAAGTCAACGCTTAACGGTTGCATCCACACATTGTAGATTGACGTTAGCGATCACCTCGCCGAGGCTTGCGGCATGCGATCTCGGACAGACCGGCCCGATCCCCTCCGCCTCGGCATCGTCGCGCTCGGCGCGATGGGCGTCGAGATGCTCGCCGCGGCCGTCGCCCACCCCGGGTTCACCGTCGTCCGCGCGTCCGACATCGACCCCGCCGCCATCGACCGCGTGCGGGCCGCCTACCCGACCGTCACGTTCACGACCGACGCGCGGGAGATCATCCGATCCCCGGACGTCGACGCCGTGTACATCGCCACCCCGCCGATGTTCCACGCGGACCTGGCGATCGCCGCGATGCGCGCCGGTAAAGCCGTCTTCTGCGAGAAGCCGCTGGCGATCGACCTGGCGGACGGGCGCCGGATGGTGCGCACGGCCGCCGAGCGCGGTGCCGTCGGCGCGGTGAACTTCGCCCTGTCCGACCGCCACGCCGTGCTCGAAGTCGAGCGAAGCCTGGCCGCCGGCGAGATCGGCGAGGTCACCGGGATCGACATCGGCCTGTCGTTCCCCGAGTGGCCACGACCGTTCCAGGCGGACGCCGCCTGGTTGGCGGGCCGTGACCAAGGCGGGTTCGTTCGCGAAGTCCTGTCCCACTTCGTCTACCTGACCGACCGCCTGCTGGGCCCACTGGACCTCGTCGACGTCGGAATCGACCTGCCCACCGATCCGCGCGCGAGCGAGACCGCCGCACGCGCCCACCTCCGCGCCGGCCGAACCCCCGTCCACGTCTCCGCCTTCTCCGGCGCCGCCGGACCCGAGACCTACGAGTGGACCCTCTGGGGAACCGACCGCTCGTACCTGCTGCGCAACTGGGGCGACCTGCTCACCTCCGACGGCGGCGACTGGCAACCGACCACCCCACCAGGCCCACGAGGCTCCGAGACCACCCGACTGTCCCTGTTCGCCGCCGCCGTCCGCGGCAACCACTCGCCCCACCTGGCCGACTTCGCCACGGCCCTGCGGGTGCAATCCGTCATCGAAGCCTTCCACCACCCCAAGCCCAGCCGGTCCTAGCCGAGAACGGCCATCTGCTCCACCGTGCCGTGGATTGCCGGCCACACGATCCTTCGGCACGGCGACACGTTGAAGCACCACCTCACCGAACCCGGGTCAGCTCCGCTGCGCGGTCATCAGCATGTAGGGGGGTTCGCCGGTGCGGGCGCAGTTGGTGAACACCGAGTCCAGGGCGGCGACCGTGTCGGCCCCGTACTCGGCGGTCAGGTCGTCGCGGTGGGCGCGCAGGCGTTCCAGCAGCATCGGGTAGTGCCGGTCGGTCCGCTCGCTGATGTCCAGGTACTCGATCAGGTGCAGGCCGGCGTCCCGCAGCATCGGCGGGTACTCCTCCAGCCGGTGGAACGGCGTGTTCAGCGCGGCCCGGCGGTACTCCTCGATCATCCGCAACCGCTCGCCGGTGAACGGGATCCGCTCGTAGAAGTCCGTCAACGCCAACCGACCCCCCGGCCGCAGCACCCGGCCGACCTCGCGGAACACCCGCGGCCGGTCGGCCATGTGCACCAAGGACTCGATGGCCCACGCCGCGTCGAACGAGCCGTCCGGGAACGGCAGGTCCTCCGCGTCGGCGACCTCGAAGCGCACCTGCCCGTCGAGGCCGGCCGCACGCGCCCGCGAGGTGGCCTCCCGGACCATCTCCCCGCTCGTCGAGATCCCCACCACCTCCACCCCGGTCGCACGGGCCAGTCGCAGGGCGGGCGCACCGAGCCCGCACCCCACGTCGAGCACCCGCTGACCGGAGGTCACCGCCAGGCGCTCGATCATCACGTCGGTCAGGTTGTCCATCGCCTCGTGCAACGTGCTGGTGTCCTCACGGGAGTGCCAGTACCCGTAGTGGACGTTGTCGCCGGCCAGGCGGGCGATCAGCGGCAGGGCGTTGTCGTAGAACGCGACGACCTCGGCGCTGCTGGGAACGTAGTCGGTAGTCATCGGGTGCCTTTCAGCCAAGCGCGTCAACGAACGACCTGATCGGCGCAAGAGGTCATCCGGGCTTGTGCCCGGCCACCAGCAGGTAGCCGAGGCTGGTGCGCCCGACCTCGAACACCGGGGCCAAGCCCTGTTCGAACACCCGGATCCGCTCCGCCCCATAGGAGTCGGCCAGGTCCTCACCGCGGTCGCGGAACACCGCCGCCACCTCGTCGTAGGTGCGCCGGACCCGCGTGCCCCAGTCCTGCCGCTCGTCGACCACGAGCCCGGCGTCGGCCACGAGGGCGCACAGCGCCGAGGCGGTGGGCGGGTCGAAGATCGCGTGCGTCGCGAGCACCTCGCGGTCCGCCGGCGTCAGCGCCGCCTCGGCGGTGTACTCGGTGACGGCGAACCGGCCGCCGGGCCGCAGCACCCGGCTCATCTCCCGCAGCCACCGTCCTTTGTCGACCGCGTTGGGCAACGAGTCGAAGGCGAGCACGGCGTCGAAGGCGGCGTCCGGGAACGGCAGCGCCTCGGCGTCGCCCTGCCGCGCGGTCACGAGGTCGGCCACGCCGGCGGCAGCCGCGCGACGGGCGGTTTCCCCGGCGTGCCAAGCGCTGTTGGTGATCCCGGTGACCCGGGCGCCGAACCGGGTCGCGATGCGGATCGCGGGCATGCCCACGCCGCAGCCCACGTCGACGAGGTGCTGACCGGGCGCCAGCGCCAGGGTGCCGGCCACCAGGTCGGTCATCCGGTCCAACGCGTCGGCCAGGGTGGCCGGGTCGTCGTCACCGGCCCAGTAGCCGAGGTGGATGTTGCCGTGGTAGATCTCGACGAGGTCGCTCATCCCGTCGTAGATCCCGCCGACCTCGTCGGCCTCCTGACTGGCTGGGCTGGACACGACCCGAACCCCTTCCGGTGCGAGGACGTCCTCGCACCGGATCTAACTACAACGTCATCCACCTTCCGCGCTCCGACCGTCCCTTGTAGCCGGACGGGTGAACCGCGAACACTTGTCCCCTTAGCGGGTGAAATGCCTCCATCACCCCTCCGGGCAGGTCGCACACCAGGCCCGATCAGTTGAGAAACTGATAGCTTGTGGACGTCCGTGTGACCACCGCCACCGGGAGCCCGGGATGACCGACACCAGCGCACTGGACGCCGAGGTCGCGCAGATGTACGAGCGGACCACCGCGCTCGTCGAGCTGATCTGGGGATCCAACCTGCACTTCGGCTACTGGACCGGTCCGCAGGACACCAGCGACAAGCACCTGGCGCAGGAACGGCTGACCGACCTGATGATCGAACGCGTCCCGCTCACCGCGGGGCAGCGCCTGCTGGACGTGGGGTGCGGCGTGGGCCACCCGGCCCTCCGCTTCGCGCGCACGACCGGCGCCGACGTCGCCGGGGTGACGATCGCACCGGGCCAGGTGAGCGCGGCCACCGCCGCCGCGCACGAGGAGGGCCTGCAGCACCGGGTCACCTTCGAACTCGCCGACGCCGCCGCGCTGCCGTTCCCGGACGACAGCTTCGACGGCGCGTGGGCGCTGGAGAGCATGCCGCACATGCCGGACCGGGCCGCGGTGCTGCGCGAGGCGGCCCGGGTGCTGCGGCCGGGATCGCGCATCGCCCTCACCGACGTGGCCCAGTGCGGGCCGCTCAGCGCGCGGCAGCGGCGGGACCTCCAGGAGCGGATGCTGATCACGGCACCGCCCCGGGCGGAGCTGCCGGCGCTGCTCGACGCGGCCGGGTTCGACCTCCTGGAGGTCCTCGACATCACCGCGAGCACCTCGCGCACCACGGAGTTGACCAGGCAGGCCCTGGAGGAGGACGCCGCCGGGCTGTCCCGGGAGTACGGCGCCGACACGGTCGAGCACATGGCGCGCGTGCTGGACGTCTACGACGACGCCGTGCGGACGGGGATGGAGTACCTCCTGATCACCGCTCGCCTCCGGTCCACGACCCGTCCCGATGAACCGGTGGGTACGACGTGAGCGGCGGCATGCGCGAGATGTCCGACCCGGAGTGGCGGGCGTTCATCGGCCACGGGACGCGCACCGGCAAGCTGGCCACCGTCCGCGCCGACGGCCGGCCCCACGTCGCGCCGATCTCCTTCCTGGTGCACGGCCCGGAGGTGCTGTTCTTCACGGGTCCGGAGACGGTCAAGGGCAGGGCGCTGCGCCACCGGCCGAGCTTCGCCCTCTGCGTGGACGACGAACGGCCGCCGTTCGCGTTCGTCCTCCTCGAAGGCGAAGCGCGGGTCGAGGACGAGCGCGAGGAGGTGCGGACCTGGGCCCGGCGCATCGCGACGCGGTACGTGGGCGAGGCGCACGCCGACGCGATCGCCAGGCACAGCGAGGAATCCGGCGAGGTGCTGGTGCGCGGGCACATCACCAAGGTGGTCGCCCGCACCGGGCTGGCCACCTCCGAAGCCGCGGCACAGCCGGTGGGCACACCGTGACGAGGGCCGGACACGCCGATCCGCCATCACCACACGACCAGCAGCACCAGGGAAGGACGAGGTCATGAGTTCGGACCGCATCGAGCGCGAGGTCTTCATCTCCGCACCGGTGGAGCGCGTGTGGGCGGCCCTCACCGAACCGGAGCACGTCGGTCGGTGGTTCGGCTCGGGCGCGCCGGCGCGGATCGAGCTGCGCCCCGGCGGGACCATGCACCTCGACCACGGGGAGAACGGGCAGTTCCCCACGACGGTCAAGACGGTCGACCCGCCGCGTCGCTTCGCCTACCTCTGGGCCAGCGCGCACCCCGGCGAGGTGGCCACCGAGGACAACGCCACGCTCGTCGAGTTCGACCTGGCGCCGCAGGGCGACGGGAGCCTGGTCCGGCTCGTGGAGAGCGGCTTCGACACCCTCGACATCCCGGAGGACAAGCGGGCCGGGGCCTCCCGCGAGAGCCACGCGGCCGGCTGGGGCGAGGCGCTGGAGGGACTGCGGCAGCACGTGGAGCGGCTCGGCCCGTCGTCACGCGGGCCACGGCCGGCCGGTGATCACGTCGATCACCTGGCTTGACCCGACTGTGCCGAGCACCCGCCCAGGCGCCGAATGCTGCGGGCGGTGCGTCGAGTGGAGGAGACAACAGATGACCAGTGACCTCATGCAGCGCAAGCACGACAAGGCGTTCGAGCGGCTCGACGCCGACCAGGACGGCCGGATCGACCAGAGCGACATCACCGCGCTGGCCGACAAGTGGCGCAAGGCGCTCGGCGCGACGCCGGGCTCGCCGGAAGCGGCCAGGCTCACCAAGCTGGCCAACGACATGTGGACGGGGATCCAGCAGCACACCGACAAGGACTTCGACTCGGCGATCAGCAAGGACGAGTGGAACGCCGCGTCCGAGGACCCGGGTTTCGTCGACAACGTCGCCGTGCCCTTCGCCCTGGCCGCCTTCGACGCCGCGGACGCCGACAACGACGGCCAGATCAGCAAGGAGGAGATGGCCAAGGCGCAGAAGCAGGCCGGCATGTCCGAGAGCGAGTCCCGGGCCGCGTTCGACAAGCTGGACACCGACCACGACGGCTACGTGAGCCGGAAGGAATTCGCCGCCGCGGTCAAGGAGTTCTACCTCAGTGACGACCCGAGCGCGTCCGGCACGGAACTGGCAGGCAGCCTGTAGCCCGTCGAGGACGATGAGCAGGTGCACGACGCGGCCGCCGGGACTCCTCGGCGGCCGCCACCATGCGGCGCGCCAGGTGCGCAGGCCCCGCACTTCATCCTTTCGTGTCAACGAGTTCGCCTCCGCCCGGTCTTGCCCTAGCTTCGGCGACATGGCCGGACCATTCTGCGCGGACGCCGCCCGCCTGCTCGCCGAGGCCGCGCTGGACACCGCCCGCCGGCTCGGCGCCCGGCACGCGTCGTTCCGGCTCGCCCGCGTGCGGACCGGGCAGCTGGTCCTGTTCGACGGCTCCGTCCGGTCCGCGCACGACGCCGCGGTCACCGGCCTGTCGGTGCAGGTGTGGCGCGACGGCGCCTGGGGGTTCGCCGCTTCGGGTGACGTGACGACGCGGTCGGCGCGCGAGACCGCCCGTCAGGCGATCGAGACGGCGAGGTCATGCGCGGCCCTCGGCCGGGAGGACGAACCCGTGCCCGAGCCCGTCCACGACGGCGCCTGGTCGTCGGGGTTCCGCGTCAACCCGTTCTCCGTGCCCGAGGCCGAGCGCGCCGACCTGCTGGCGGACTGGAGCGCGAGGCTGCTCGCGGCCCCCGGTGTCGCGCACGTGCGCGCCAAGGTCGTCGCCGTGCAGGAGGACAAGTTCTACGCCGACCTCGCGGGCACGTCGACCACGCAGCGGCGCGTGCGCGTGCACCCGCAGGTGGTGGTGGCCGGCGGGGCGACGGCGTTGCGCACGGTCGGGCCGCCCACCGGGCGCGGGTGGGAGTACCTGCTCGGCGAGGGGTGGGACTGGGACGCCGAGCTGACCGCCCTGCCGGGTCTGCTGCGCGGGAAGCAAGACGCGCGACCGGTGCGGCCCGGCGCGTACGACCTGGTCGTCGACCCGTCGCAGCTGTGGCTGACGATCCACGAGTCGGTCGGGCACGCCACGGAGCTGGACCGCGTGCTCGGGCACGAGGCCTCGTACGCGGGCACCAGCTTCGTGCGCCCGCGCGACGTGGGCGAGCTGCGCTACGGGACGTCGCTGATGACGGTGACCGCCGACCGGACCACGCCGCACGGGCTCGCCACCGTCGGCTACGACGACCAGGGCGTGGCCGCGCAGTCCTGGGACCTCGTGCGCGAGGGCGTGCTGGTCGGCTCGCAGTACGACCGCCGCACGGCCCGCGCCGCCGGTGCGACGCGCTCGGTGGGCTGCGCGTTCGCCGAGTCGGCGTTGCGGCCCGCGATCACGCGGATGCCCAACGTCTCGCTCGCGCCCGTCCCCGGCGGTCCCACCACCGAGGAGCTGATCTCGGCCGTCGACGAGGGCATCTACCTCGTCGGGTCCGACAGCTGGTCGATCGACGCGCGGCGGGACAACTTCCAGTTCACCGCCCAGCGGGCGCACCGCGTGCACCGCGGCGAGCTGGCCGGCCAGCTCGGCGGCGTCGCCTACCAGTCGGACACCAGGGCGTTCTGGGGCGCGTTGTCGGCGGTCGGCGGCGAGGGGACCTACCAGCTGTTCGGCGCCGACCTCTGCGGGAAGGGCCAGCCGGTGCAGGCGGCCGCGGTGAGCCACGGCTGCCCGACCGCGGTGTTCCAGGGCGTGCGCGTGCGGAACACGGCGGACTCGTGCTGACGCCCCAGGACCTCGCCGAGTCGGCGCTGGCCGCACCCGGTGACCGGATCGCGATCGTCGACGAGACCTCGACCGCGCACCTGCGGTGGGCGGACAACGCGGTGACCGGCAACGGCGTCGTGCACAGCCGGGCCCTCACGGTGATCGAGTCGGCGCCCGGGGCGGGGATCGGCGTCGTCTCCCGCGAAGGCGCGTTGGACGAGGACGCGGTGCGCGCGGCGGTGGAGGAGGCCGGGGCCATCGCACGCCGGGCCGCGCCCGCACCCGACGCGCACCCCCTGCCGCCCGCCGCCGAACGGCAGTGGTCGCAGCCCCCGACCGGGACGTCCGTCGCGGCCTTGGCCGGGGTCGTGGCGCAGTTGGCGGAGGTCTTCGAGCAAGCACGGTCCCGAGGGGAGTCCTCGTCCGGCTACGCCGAGCACGAGGTGCGCTCGACCTACCTCGCGTCGTCCTCGGGGCTGCGCCTGCACCACGCCCAACCGGGCGGCGTGCTCGACCTGACCGCGCACAGCGCCGACCGCACCGCCTCGGCGTGGACGGGTTCGGACCTGGCCGACCCGTCGCAGGCGGACCTGCTCGCTCGCTACGCCGGCCTGGCCGCCCGGCTCGACCCCTCGCGCCACCGCGTCGACCTGTCCCCCGGTCGCTACGACGTCATCCTGGCGCCGTCCTGCGTCGCCGACCTCATGATCCACCTCCACCGCGCCGCCGACCTCCAGGACGCGCTGGACGGCGGCACGGTCTTCAGCGGACCCGACGGCGGCACCCGCCTCGGCGAGCGGCTCACCGAGGCGCACCTGACCCTGGCGAGCGATCCCGCCGCGCCCGGTCTCGGCTGCCTGCCCTTCACCGTCGTGCGCGCACCGGGTCCGGGGTCGTCCTGCTTCGACAACGGCACGCCGCTGCGGCGCACCGAGTGGATCAGCGGCGGCTCGCTGGCCAACCTGGTCGCCACCCGGCACTCGGCGCGGACGGCCGGCCTGCCGTTCACCCCGCGGATCGGGAACCTGGTGCTGTCGGGCCGCCCCACCGACCGCACGCTCGACGACCTGGTGGCGAGCACCGACCACGGGCTGCTGGTGACCTCGCTGTGGTACCTGCGGGAGGTGGACCCGTCCCGGCTGCTGCTGACCGGCGTGACGCGGGACGGCGTCCACGTGGTGAAGGGCGGCGAGGTGGTGGGCACGGCGCCCGACTTCCGGTTCGACGAGAGCCCGGTCGACCTGCTGGCCCGCGTCGCCGAGATCGGCCGCGCGGAGCCCGCGCTACCCAGGGAGTGGGGCGACCGGGAGTTCCGGACCGCCATGCCCGCCGTGCGGGTCGAGGACTTCGCGCTGTCGTCCGCCGGCCATGCGCGGTGACCGCTCCCCGATCGCCTTGCGCAGTTCCTCGATGTGGGCCGGGGTGCTGCCGCAGCACCCACCCAGCACGTCAACGCCGTAGTCGGTCCGCCACCGGCTCATCGCGTCCGCGAACCCCGCTGGGTCCACGGCCGTGGGCAACGGGCCGTCGGCGTGCGCGCCGGTGCGCTGTTCCAGGTTCGGGTACGCGCCGATCGCGCCGGCGCAGTTGGCCCGCAGCGCTTCCAGGCAGCGCTCGGTCTCGGCGAACGGCGTGCAGTTGACCAGCACGGCGTCCGCGCCTTCCTCCTCGACCGCGCGCGCCGCCCTCCCCAGGTCCTCTCCCGAGAGCAGCGTGGCGCCGTCCGCGCACACGAAGCTCACCCACGCGCGGATCCCCACCGACCGCACCGCTTCCAGTGCGATCCGCGCCTCGCGCAGGGTGTTCATGGTTTCCACGAGCACCAGGTCCACCCGGGCCCGCGCCAACTCCGTGGCCAACCAGAGGTGTTCGCGGCGCAGCTCGTCGTCCGGTGGCACCAGGTCGGGGCGGTAGCAGTCCTCGACCGGCGCCATCGACGCCCCGATCAGCGCGTCCGGCGCCTCCGCCGAGCGGCGTGCGGCCTGCGCCACCCCGATCGCGGCGTGCACCATCCAGCCCAGGCCCGCCGCGTCCAACCCGTTGGCGCGCAACGCCCGCTCGTTGCAGCGCATCGTCGCGGCGGTGATCACGTGAGCGCCGGCCCGCAGGTACTGCTCGTGCACCCCGCGCAGCACCGTCCGGTTGGCGTCGGTCAGCAACGCCTTGGTCGTCCACCACGGGTGGCGCACCGGCAACCCGGCGCGCTCCAGCTCCGTCGCCAGCCCGCCGTCCAGCAGCACCGTCGCGGTCATCGCGTCGCACTCCTCTCCGCGTACGAGGCCGCCGCCATCGCGGCGCACAGGTCCTCCACCAGGTCGGCCGGGTCCTCGATGCCGAACGACAGCCGCACCAGGTTGTCCGCGATCCCCGCCCGCGCCCGGACCTCGCGCGGCACCGGCCGGTGGCTCATCGAGGCGGGGCACTCGATCAGCGACCGCACCCCGCCCAGGCTCACCGCCGCCGCGAACAGCTCCGTGCGGCGCAGCAGCTCGCCCACGTCGCCGAGGTACTCGAAGCTGACCATCGAGCCGGGCGCCGACATCTGCCGCGCGGCCAGCTCGAACTGCGGGTGGTCGGGCAGCCCCGGGTAGTGCACGGCGGCGACCAGCGGCGACGCGGTCAGCACCGCGACCGCCGCCCGCGCGTTGGCCACCTGCCGCGCGACGCGCAGCGACAGCGTCTTCAGGCCCCGGTGCACCAGGTAGCAGTCGAACGCCCCCGGCACGCCGCCGACGACGGTGCGGTGTTCGAGCAGCCGTCCGTGCAGCGTCGGGTCGTCGAGCACCAGCGCGCCGCCGAGCACGTCGGAGTGGCCGGCGATGAACTTGGTGGTGCTGTGCAGGCTCAGGTCCGCACCCGCGGCGAGCGGCTGCTGGAGGGCCGGGCTGGCGAAGGTGTTGTCCACCACGACGATCGCGCCGGCGCGGTGGGCCGCCGCGCTGATCGCGCCGATGTCGGCGACCTTCATCACGGGGTTGGTCGGCGTCTCGACCCAGACCAGGTCGACACCACCGGACAGCGCCGCGGCCGCGTCGTCCGCGTCGGACAGGTCGACCTGCCGGACGTCCACCCCGCGACGGCGGCACAGCTCGAACAACCCGTAGGTGCCCCCGTAGACGTCGTCGGACGCGACCACCCGGTCGCCCGGCTCCAGCAGGGACAGCACGGCCTCCCCGGCCGCCTGGCCGGAGGAGAAGGCCAGCGCGAACCGCACGTCCTCCAACGCCGCCAGGCACGTCTCCAGGTCTTCCCGGGTCGGGCTCTCCCCCCGCGCGTAGTAGTACCGCGCCGGGTCCTGGGCGGACGCGTCGAAGGTCACCGCGACGTGGATGGGCGGGATCACGTCGCCGTGGCCGAACCGCGTCCGCTGGCCCTCGTGCACCAGCTTCGTGTCGAATCGCATCGGGCCGCTCATCCGCGCGCAGCCGTCGCGCGCAGGCACAACGCGGTGCTGGGCAAGGAGATCGAGCCGTCCGCCCGGCGGTGCTCGGCGACCGAGGCGGCGACGTCGGCCCACAGCGCGGACGTGTCGGGGCCCAGCAGGACGCGAGCCGTCTCGCGGATATCCAGGGGCGTGACGGCCTCGGTGAACCGGGCGTAGGACTCCGCCGAGTCCAGCTCGAACGGCACCCGCACCTCGGTGACCGACACGTCGGTGAAACCCGCCGCGGTCAGCTGCCGAGACACCACCTCGGGGTCCGCCATGCTGAACGGACCGGGCCCGGGCCGTGGCGCGGGCAGGTCCAGCCACCTCACGAGCACGCCGAAGCCCAGGGAGAGCATGGGCGCGGTCTCGGGTGGGCCCCAGGTCGACGCGGCGAGCACCCCGCCGGACCTGAGCACCTCGGCCACCGAGCGGAACGCCCGCACCGGGTCGGGCGGGAACATCAGGCTCCACCGGCCGAGCACGACGTCGAAACCGCCGCGGGGCAGGTCGAGCGACTCGACGTCCCCGACCAGGAACTCCACGTTGTCCAGCCCGTCGGCCCGGCGGCGGGCCAGGTCGATCATGGCGGGTGAGAGGTCGACGCCGACCACCCGGCCGGTCGGGCCGACGGCGGCGGCCGCGGTGAGCGCGGGCTCACCCACCCCGGTGCCGACGTCCAGGACGGAGATGCCCGGCCCCACCCCGCCCAGCTCCAGCAGGCGTGAGGTCACCACCCGGGCGCCGCTCTCGAACGTGTCGGCGACGGACAGCCACCCGGCGCTGATGGCATCCCAGTGGAGGCGCTGGCCCTCCTTGAAACGGACGTGGTCGAGCTCGGTGGCGCTCATGGAACCCCTCGGGGTCGGTGCGGTCAGAGGAAGCGCTCGGTGGGGTGGTCGGCGGTCCACGGGCCGGGCCGTGCGGTCTTCAGCACCGACCGCAGGTACTCGATCTCCGCGAGCGTGTTGTAGACGGCGAAGGACAGCCTCACGGTCCCCACCAGGCCGAGGCTGTCGAGGAACGTGCTGGCGCAGTGCACCCCGCAGCGCACGGCGATGCCGTGGGCGTCCAGGTGGCTGCCCACGTCGTAGGGGTGGATCCCGCGCACGGACAGCGACACGATGCCGCACGGCATGGCGCCCGGGTCGCCCACGACCACGACGTCGTCGAGGTCCGCGACGGCGCCCAGCACGGCCTCGACCAGGCTCTCGTCGTGCTCGCGGACCGCGGGCACGCCGAGGCCGAGCAGGTAGTCCAGCCCGGCCGCCAGGCCGACCGCGCCCGCCACGTTCGGCGTGCCCGCCTCGAACCGGGCCGGGGTCGGGACGTAGCGCACCGGCTCGACGTGGCTGACGCCCTTGACCGTGCCGCCGCCGACCCGGTACGGCGGCAGGTCCGCGAGCAGGTCCCGCTTGCCGTACAGGACGCCGACGCCCATCGGCCCGTACACCTTGTGCGCGGAGAAGCAGTAGAAGTCCGCGTCCAGCTCCCGCACGTCCACCGGCAGGTGCGCCACCGCCTGCGCGCCGTCGACGAGCACGAGGGCGCCGCGGTCGTGCGCCGCCGCGGCCATCTCCCGCACCGGGTTGACGGTGCCCAGCACGTTGGACACGTGCGCCACGGCGACGATGCGCACCCTCGGCCCCAACAACGCGGTGAAGGCCGACAGGTCGACCCGCCCGTCCGCGCCGGTGGGCGCGACCACCAGCTCCGCGCCGACCTGCTCGCACAACCGCCGCCACGGCAGCAGGTTGCTGTTGTGCTCCATCCCGCTGACCACCACCTGGTCGCCGCGGCCGACGACGCGCCTGCCGACGACGTCCGCGACGAGGTTGGTGGAGTCGGTGGTGTTGGCCGTGAAGACCACCTCGTCCGCGTGCCGCGCGCCGAGGAAGCGGGCGACCGACGCCCGCGCGCCCTCGTAGCGGTCGGTCGCCGTCATCGCGAGCCGGTGGTAGCCGCGGCCGACGTTGCTGTTCGCGGTGCGGTAGTAGTCCACGACGGCGTCGAGCACCGCCTGGGGTTTCTGGGTGGTGGCGGCGTTGTCGAGGTAGACCGGCGCGTCCACGTCGCACAGCAACGGGAAGTCGTCGCGCACGGTCGTGGGCAGCGCTCCCGGGCGGACCTGGCTCATCGCGACTCCTCGGTGGCGAACAGCGCGTCGAACCGGTCCAGGTAGCGCCGGTCGAACGCGAACACCTTCTGCTGGGGGTACGGCCGGTCCCGGGCGGGCACGTAGCCCGGGGCGCCGGGCGAGCGGAGCGCACCGGCGGCGTCCCGGAGGTGCGGGCCGTAGAAGAACCAGCAGACCTGGCCGATCTGCTCGGTGAACAGCGCCGCCCGCGCGGACACCGGGTACATCCGCGAGTGCAGGTAGGTCGCGGTGAACTCGCCGCGCGGGCCGAAGCCCTGGTCGAACGCCACGTGCCCGAAGACGTCGTGCACGACCCGGAACACGTCGTTGTGGCACAACGGCACGCCGTCGACCTCGACCCCGGCGGGTTCGCGCATCGGGTGGTCCGCCGGGCAGGGGAAGGAGCCGTGCCCGTCCTCGGTGAGGTGCAGCTTGAGCACCCGGGTCTCGCGCACCGACCGGCGCAGTTCGGCGGACTCGCGGTACGGGAGCCCGGCGCCGCGCCACGGCTCGACGCGGATGCCGTGCTCCAGGACTAAGGCGAACTGCCAGGCGCTCACCCGCTGGAGCACGCGGTAGCCGTGGGCGAGGTCCGAGTCGAGCGCCCACGTCGGCGCGCGGTCGTAGACGTCGGCCACCTCGCGGCAGAAACCCTCGTCCAGTCGGACGTCCAGCACCTCGGGGCGTATCCGGTCCACTAGCGACTCGAACAACAGGCCAACCTCCCGACGGTCTGGTCGCCGATCCACTTCGACTGTAACAGCGGCTATATGTTCCTAAAGCCACCTGATCGAGTGGACGACGCGGCGGTGGGCCGGCGCCGCTCCCGCGTGCCGACCCCTCGGTCTCCCGTTACGTTGACGGCGGGTGCCGAGCCGGGAGGCGGCGATGTACGAACCGGAGGTGCGCGAGTACCTGCGCATCGGCCTGCTCCTCGGCCGGCTGGTCGAGGGCTTCGTGGACTGCTGGTTCGGCGATCCCGCGCTGCACCGGCAGGTGCGCGACGAACCGCTGCCCACGCCGGGAGAACTCGCCCGGCAGGCCACCGACGTCATGGCCCGCGTGGCGGACGGCGACCTCTCCCCCCGGCGCAAGCGCTTCCTGCACGCGCACCTGGCCGCGATGAGGTGCTCCGCCGAACGCCTGGCCGGCCGACCGGTGCCGTTCCGCGCCGAGGTCCGCGCCTGCTTCCAGGTCGAGGCCGAGGTGGGCGAGCAGGACCGCTACGCCGAGGCGCACGACGAGATCCGCGCCCTGCTCCCCGGCGGCGGCGACCTGCGGACCCGGCTGGAGCGGTTCCACGAGGCCAACACCGTGGGCCCCGACCACCTCCTGCTCGCGGTGCAGTCGGTGTCCGACGCGGTGCGCCCGCTCGTGCGGGAGCGGTACGGCCTGCCGGAAGGCGAGCACGTCCGCTACGAGGTGGTGCACGACAAGCCGTGGAACGCCTTCAACCGCTACCTCGGCGACTACCGCTCGCTGGTCCTGCTCGACTCGCGGGCGGGCCGCAACCTCGCCGCGCTGCCCCTGCTGGCCACGCACGAGTCCTACCCGGGCCACCACACCGACCACTGCCTGAAGGAGTCCGGGCTGGTGCGGCGGTGCGGCGAGGGCGAGCACACCCTCGTCGTGGTCAACACGCCGCGGTGCCTCGTGGCGGAGGGCATGGCCGAGCTGGCGCTCGCGGCGTCCGTCGGTGACGGCTGGGGCGCTTGGACTTCCGACGTCCTGGCCGCGCAGGGCGTGCGGGTCGACGGCGAGCGGGTGGAGGCGGTGATGCGCGCCTGGTGGAAGCTGATGGGCGTCCGCCAGGACGCCGCGATCATGCTGCACGACCGCGGCGCGTCGGCCGAGGACGTCGTGGCCCACCTGACGCGGTGGCTGCTGATCCCCGAGCAGCGCGCGAGGCACATGGTGGAGTTCCTGACCGATCCCCTCTGGCGCGCCTACACCGTGACCTACGTCGAGGGCAGGCGCCTGGTCTCCGAGTGGCTCGACGCGCGCGATGGCAGGACGACCGCCACCGACCGGTTCGACCACCTGCTGCGCGCCGACGTCCTGCCCGAGGACCTGCGTGACCCGACGACGTCGAATCACCCCATCGGGCAAGGCTCGGTGGTTGTGCCGCGCACCGCCGATGGGCAACCCTTTGTGCACGGCGCCCGGCAGCCCGTGCGCGGGACCGACCTCGCCCAGTCCACTGTGGATGGACCCGTCTCGGACACGGAAGGGGCACGATGAGCGGCACCAACGGCCAACCCGTCCTGCCGATCTGGCCGGAGGGCGCGAGCCCCGAGTACCAGGCCGCCCGCACGCAGCTCGCCAGGGCCGAACGAGCGCTGCGGGACCACGTGGAGGCGGTCGCCGCGGCGCGTCGGGCCATGCCTCCCGGGCCGGTGCTCCGCGACTACGAGTTGACGGAGGACGGGCTCGACGGGCCGGTCCGGACGCCGCTGCGCGCGCTGTTCGGCGAGCACGACACCCTGTTCGTCTACCACCTGATGTTCCACCCGGACGAGGACGAGGCGTGCCCGATGTGCTCGATGTGGGTGGACGCGCTGCGCGGTGTGGCCGTGCACCTGGCCCGGCACACGGCGTTCGTCGTGATCGCCAAGGCTCCGCCGGCCAAGCTCCGGGCGTGGGCGGACCGGCGGGGGTGGGACGGGCTGCGCGTCCTGTCCAGTCACGGCACCACCTTCAACGCCGACCTGAACGCCGAGCGCCGCGACGGCAACCAGCGGCCGATGGTGAGCGTGCTGCGCGCCGAGGGTGACGCCGTGCGGCACTTCTACTCGCAGCCCGCGAACCACTTCGACGGCGCCGAGCGGGGCATCGACCTGCTGAACCCGGTGTGGAACGTGCTCGACCTGCTCCCGGGCGGCCGCGGCGACTGGTACGCGGACAACGACTACGTCCCCGAGGGCGGGGGCGCCCGGGCGACCGCGACCGCGTGACGTCCCGAGGTTCCCACCGGCATCCGGGCGGTCGTACGAAGGGGGACGAACCGTGGCCGCGACCATCGACTTCGACACCAGCCTCGCCACCGCGTCGTGGGAGGCGATCCGCGACCTCTTCGCGCTCGATCCCACGGCCACGCACCTGAACACCGGCACGATCGGCGCGATGCCGCACGAGGTCGTCGAGACCTACGACCGGGTGACCAGGGAGTGGGCGGGCAGCCTGGCCAACATCTACCCGCCCAGCCTCTACCCCGAGTACCGGGCGCAGATCGCCCGGGACTTCGGCGTGGACCAGGACGAGCTGGTCATCTGCCACAACGCCACCGAGGGCATCTCGCGGATCGTCGCGGGCCTCGACCTCGGCCCGGACGACGCGGTGCTGACCACGTCCCACGAGTGCTTCTCCGTGCTGTCGAACTTCAACCTGGCGCACAACCGCTTCGGGGTGCGGGTCGACCTGGTCACCCTGCCGTCCGGCCCGGACGTCACCTCCGAGCAGATCGTCGCCGCGTTCGAGGCGGCGCTCACCCCGCGCACGAAGGTGATGGCCTTCGCGGCGACCACGCTGTACACCGGCACCCGGATGCCGATCCGCGCGCTGTGCGACCTCGCCCAGCGGCACGGCGTCATCACCATCGCCGACGCGGCGCTGCTGCCGGGCATGGTGCGGGCGAACCTGCGCGAGCTCGGCCTGGACTTCCTGGCGGGCTCCGGCTCGAAGTTCCAGTGCGGCCCGCTCGGCACCGGCCTGCTCTACGTGCGGAACAAGGTCTTCCCCGAGCACAACCCCCTGCCGCTGCCGCGGTTCTGGCCGGTGATCTCCACGTGGTACCCGCTCGTCGGCGACATGCCCAAGCGCACCACGACGTCGGTCGAGACCTGCAACATGGGCGACTACCTGCAGAGCGCGGGCAGCGCGAGCATCGGCCGCGCCGCCGCGCTGGCCAAGGCGTGCGAGCTGTGGAACCGGATCGGCCGCGGGCGCATCGAGGAGCGCGCCCTGGAGCTGGGTTGGCACGCCAAGCGGCGGGTGGTGGAGCTGTTCGGGGAGTCCGCCCTGTACTCCCCGCTGCACGACACCCGACTGCACGCGCCGGTGGTGGCCTTCAAGCCGTTCCGGGCGCCCGAGGACGCCTGGAACATCAACAAGGTCATGGCGTTCGTCGACCGGCTGGAAGCCGAGCACCGGATCTGGATCAGGTGGGTCGAGTTCGAGGTGCCCGGCTCGCCGCACATGCACTACGCGGCCCGGGTCTGCACGCACCTGTTCAACGACCACGACGAGATCGATCGGGCGCTCAAGGTGATGGCCCGACTCGCGGACGAGATGTCCTGACCCGGAGGTCACCAGCATGAGCGACAGCGCACCGCGACGCGGGGGAACCCTCCGGCTCTACGGACCCGGGAGCATGGACCACCTGGACCCGGCGTCGGCCTACTACGCGCTCGGCCACCAGATCACCCGGTTGTTCGCCCGGCAGCTGTTCACCTACCCCGCGGTCAAGGACCTGAAGGACTGGCGCGCGATCACGCCGGTGCCGGACGTCGCGGTCGAGGTGCCGTCGACGTACAACGCCGGGCTGAGCGTGAACCACCTGACGTACACCGTCCGCCTGCGCCGCGGCGTGCTGTGGGACACCACGCCGCCGCGCGAGGTCACCGCGCACGACTTCGTCCGCGGCTTCAAGCGGATGTGCAACCCGGTGTGCGGCGCCGGCGCGATCCGCTACTTCACCAGCACCATCCGCGGCCTGGCCGAGTTCGCCGCGGCGTACGGGGCGGCCGTGCCGCACGCCGACGCGACCGCCGCCGAGCTCGCGGACTTCCAGAACGGCCACGAGATCAGCGGCATCCGGGTGCTCGACGACTGGACGCTGGTGTTCGAGCTGATCCGCCCGGCCGCCGACTTCGTCCACATCCTGGCGGTGCCGTTCGCCTCCGCCGCACCGGTGGAGTACGACGCGCTCGTCCCCGACAGCGACGAGTTCCGGCGCGAGGTCCGCTCCAACGGCCCTTACCGGATCGTCCGCTACGACCACGGCAGGTACCTGCGGGCGGAGCGCAACCCCGTGTGGGACAAGGCCGCCGACGACGTGCGCAACCAGCACGTCGACGCCGTCGAGGTGGTCATGGAGCGGGCCGATCCGGTGCGGGTGGGCCAGGTGATCACCTCGGGTGGGGCGGACCTGTCGTGGGCCTCACCCGTCACCGAGCCCTACGAGGCCAACCCCACCGACCCCGGCAACGACCTCGGCTACGCGCTCAACCCGTACCTGGTGTTCAACACCGCGAGCCCGAACAACGGCGGGGCGCTGGGCAGGCCGCAGGTGCGCCGGGCGCTCGCGTGGGCCTTCGACAAGGTCGCGGTGCTCGACATCTACGACCAGCTCGCGGCGGGCACGGTGATGAGGCCGGCCCGCTCGGCGATCCCGCCCGGCAACGTCGGGTACGAGCCGTTCGACCTGTACCCGACGCCGGGCGACCGGGGCGACCCGGAGCGGTGCCGCGCGCTGCTGGCCGAGGCCGGCTACCCGGACGGGTTGACCCTGACCTTCCTGCACCGCGACGTGGACGCCAACCCGGAGGTGGCCAAGTCCTGCGCGGCGGACCTGGAACGGGCGGGGATCACCGTCGAGCTGCTGCCGATGGGCCACGCCGACTACTACGCCTACCTCCAGGACCCGGCCAACGCCGAGGCCGGCGCGTGGGACCTGACGTCCCCGTCGTGGACGCCGGACTGGTTCGGCAACAACGGTCGGGCGTTCCTCCAGCCGATGTTCCAGACCAACCGGGCCAGGGGCACCAGCAACTACGGGTGCTACAGCAACCCCGAGGTCGACGAGCTGATCGAGGAGGCGCTCGCCACCGTCGACGAGGACCGGGCGCACGGGATCTGGCACCGGGTGGACGAGCTGGTCATGAGGGACGCGGCCATCGTGCCGATCCTGGAGCACGCGCCGACCATCCCGCACCTCAAGGGCAGCCGGGTCCGCAACGCCATCCCCATGCCGACGATCGACCGGTGGTTCGACCTGTCCAACCTGTGGCTGGAGCCGACGCCGTGACCGCGCCGACGACCATCCCGGTGGTGCGCTCGCTGCCGACGCCCGGGAGCTACCCGTGCGGGCTCACCTGGTTCGACGGCCTGCTGTGGCACTCGGACCAGGACGCCGGCCGGATCTGGGCGATCCACCCCGGCTTCGGCGAGGTCGTGCGGGAACTGGAGTGCGGTCGCGTCCGCGCCGACCTCACCCACCACGACGGCGTGCTGTGCCAGGTCGGCGGGCGACCCAAGCGGATCGTGCTGGTCGACCCGGGGACGGGTGAGGTCGTCGGCACGAAGCCGGTCGACCCGCCCAGCGGCAGGCTGTGCGGCACGGAGACGTCCGCGGAGGGCGTGTGGATGGGTCTGCGCGAGCCGGCGGTGGTGCAGCTGCGGGACTTCGAGACCATGACCGTGCGGCGGGAGCTCCCGGTCGAGGGTTCGCCGTCCGGCCTCACCGTGGTCAACCGGACGGTGGTCTACGGGGACTTCGAAGCCGGCCTGGTGCGTGCCGTGGACACCCGGACCGGGCAGATCACCGGCACGGCCAGGGTCGAGGGCGCGCCGACGGGGATGGCCTGGGACGGCTACAGCCTGTGGTACTGCGACTTCCGGGCACGCAGGCTGAAGGCGATCAGGCTCGACGACGTCCTGAACTGACCGACCCGGCACCGGTCAGAGGGCCGGCACGGACGGCGCCCCGGCCTCCAGCCCCAGCAGGTCGCAGCAGCGCAGCACGGCGTCGGGGTCGCCGACCAGCGACAGCCGCCCGGTCACCATCGCGGCCAGCGGGGTCAGCAGGCCGGAACCGATCTGCACGAACGTCGCCGCGTCCGTGGTCGCCACCATGGCGGGCTCGACCGCCGGACCCTTCACCGCGCGTGGCACGCGGTCGCGCACCTCGACGTGGTAGACGTGGTCGTCCACCCGGAACTCGTAGCGCTCGTCGATCCCGGTCGTCCTCTCCGGGCGCAGCATCGCCTCCACGGCGAGGAAACCCCAGTGCGGGCGCACGGTGTCCGAGTCGGACTTCTCCCCCACGAAGCGCATCCCCCACCGGGCCAGCCCCGCCACCAGCGGCCGCAGCTGCTGCCCCACCGGGGTCAACCGGTACGCCAGCCGTGAGCCGGTGCCGTGCAGGTCGACCTGCTCCACGACACCCCGCTCCACCAGGAACCTCAACCGCTCCGCGAGGAGGTTGGTGCCCAGGGCGGGCAGGTCGGCCAGCAGGTCGACGTAGCGCCGCGGGCCCATCAGCAGCTCGCGCACGATCAGCAGCGTCCACCGCTCGCCGACCACGTCGAGCGCCGACGCCAGTCCGCAGTACTGGTTGTACGTCCGCTTGCCTGCCATCTCACTACTGTAAACCGCAGCGTGGCCGCGGAAGGGACGGCCTCGGCCACCGGGTCAGCGCGCGCTGAACCGACCTTTCATCAGCACGGGACGGGCGAGTTCCTGGAAGTCGACCTCCGGGTCGAGGTCGCGGATGGTGCCCTCGATGACCAGCAACGAGAGCAGCGGGAAGATCAGCTCCGGCGCGGCGTGGATGCCGTGCCCGCGCTGGAGGTCGAACATCTCCGTCGCGAACGCCATGAGGCTGAACTCCCGGGCCGGCAGCTTGTGGCTGCGCCGGACCAGGTCGGCCATCCGGTCGAGGAACCCGGTCAGGTCCGCGTCCGCCCGCACCTCGGCGGCGCTCTCCACGACGATCGCGGCGCACTTGTCGCCGTCACCGACGGCCATGTTGAGGAAGAAGTCGGCGAACAGCAGGCGCAACCGCTCGGTCAGCTGGACGCTGAACCCCGCGTCGAGCACCACCACCTGGGCGGACTCGGTGAAGTACAGGTTGCCGGGGTGCAGGTCGCAGTGGACGAAACCGTTCACGAACAACATCTCGTAGATCGCGGTGAGCCCGGACGCGGCGAACTTCCGGCGGGCCGCGGGCGAGCACCTCGACGCCGCGTCGACGTCCAGGTCGGGGATGAACTCCATGGCGATGCACCGCGGTCGGCACGCCTCGGGCACCACCCGCGGCACCCAGACCCGTGGCACCACGGCCAGTTCCACGCGCAGGCGGGCCAGGCCGGCCGCCTCGCGCTCGAAGTCCAGCTGGCCGAGCACCGCCGCGCACATGGCGTCGACGACCTCCAGCACCGGGACACCGCGCAACGGCGGCAACCGGGCCACCAGCGCGGCGCCGCGGCGCATCAGGCCCAGGTCCAGCCTCATCACCCGGTCGACGCCGGGCCGGCGCAGCTTCAAGGCCACCTCGGGACCGGACGCCAACCGCGCGCGGTGGACGCCCGCGATGCTGCCGCTCGCGACCGACGAGTAGTCCACCTCGGCGAAGAGGGTGTCGAGCTCGTCCCCGTAGACCTCGGCGAACGCCTCCCGGGCCTGCCGCGGGGACATCGGCGCGACCGCGTCCTGCAACGTCGCCAACTCGTCGCACATCCCGGGCGGGAGCACGTCGCGCCGGGTGCCCAGCACCTGTCCCGCCTTGACGAACGCGGGGCCCAGCCTCATCAGCAGGGTCGTCAGCCTCGCCCACACGTGCCGCCGGGCCGCCCGACCCCCTTGCGCCAGCAGCACGAGCGGACCCGTGACGAGGAGCGGGGCCAGCGTCGCCGCGACGACGAGGAGGACCTCGCCCAACCGCGCCGCGAGCGCGAACGCCCCGGGAGGGACGTCCCCGTCGCGCTCACCCCTTGTCGACACCCGGCACCTCGATGGCCCGCAGCTGCAAGGTCGTGTAGTCGCAGTACCAGATCCGGGTGCCGTCCCAGGTGATCCCGGTCGGGTTGCCCGCGACCGAGAACGAGGCCACCTCGCGCCGTTCGTCGATATCCACCATCGTGATGGTCGACGCGGCGTGGTCGGCGTAGGCGAGGTAGTTGTCCGACACGGTGACGCCGGCCGGCCTCCCGGAGACGGCGAAGGTGTCCACCAGGTCCATGTCCTCGTAGCCGCGCAGGTCGATGCGGCGCAGGTCCTCGTACCCCATCCAGATGCCGTGACGAGTGGCTTCCAGCCCGCACAGCACGTTGCCCGGCCTCGGGTTGGAGATCTCGCCCAGCTCGTCGCCCGACTCGGGGTCCATCACGCGCAGCGCCCGCCGGTCGCCCACGACCTGCACGAGGTTGCCGCCGACGGTGGTCAGGTCGGTGCGCACCTCGGGGCACGGGATCTCGCGCTCCACGTCGCCGCTGTACGGGTCCAACGCCATGATGCGGTTGGACACCGCTTCGGAGAACATCAGGAACTCGCCGGTCCACGTCAAGCCGCACAGCTTCAAGCCGCGGACCGGGATGTCGCGGACGGTGCCCGCCGCGAACGGCATCACCGCCTCACCGCCCGGGCGATGCGGCAGTCCAGGGTCCAGGCCGTGGCGTCACGCGCACGTCCCCGCCCGCTCGGCGGCACCACGCTCACGTGCAGCTCGTCGCCCTCCCGCACCCGCGTGTGCCGCAGCGGCCACACCCAGACCGCCCAGTTGCAGCCGGGGTAGGAGGGGTAGTTCGACAGCGACTCGCCATCGGCCAGCTCGGCGGTGAAGTACCCCATGACGGCCTGGAGGCAGCCTTCCCGCCGCACCGGCAGGCGCACCTCCCGCCGGGGCCGGCCCGTCGAGCCCTGCCCGATCACGTCGTCGCAGAGCTCGACGGGCGCGCTGAGGAACCGCGGCTCGCGCTGGAAGAAGTGCAACTGCGCGTGCGGTTCGACGAAGTCCTGCACCGCGTCGAAGCGGTAGCCGGGCACGACGTCGCCCCAGGTGCCCCAGCCCTCGCCGTCGAACTCGATGGCGACCAGCTCGGTCCTGAGGCGACGCGGCACGACCGCGCCGCCGGGGCGCAGGTTGTGCCTGGCCACCGCGTCCAGGATCTCGACCATCTGCTCCTCCGGGCCGAGGTTGCCCATCATCTCGGAGACGATCACGTCGGCGCGGCGCGGCAGCCTGGCCACCCGTGCGTCCCCCTGGACCAGGGTCACCCGGTCGTGGAGGTCGTTGTCCGCGATGATCCGCTCGGCCACGGCGGCCATCGCCGGGTCGGCCTCCACGGCGTAGACGTGCCCGGCGCCGTGCCGCAGGGCCAGCATCGACAGCACCAGCGTGCCCGCGCCGACGTCGGCGATCACGTCACCTGCCGTGATCACCGACGCCAGTGCCCGGTCGTAGGCGCTCAGCCGAGGACGGTCCGCGAGCATCACCTGGTGCATGACTAGGAGCCGTTGGTCCATGGGCGCCTTCCTGGCGAGGCGTTCCCCGAACGGCCGTCCGGAGGAACACGAGTATGTCCGGAAAACCGCCGGTGCGCTGTCAGACGTTGACCGCGGCGTGCTCCCCGACGAACGCGTCGCGCATGACCAGCCGCACGCCCGTCAGCCGGGCCTTGACCTCGTCCTCGGTCGTGACGAGCGGGGCGTCCACGCCGCTCATCGACAGCTCCGTGCCGGTCGCGCCCATGTCGGTGAGGTTTCCGCTGACGTGCACCGAGTTCGCCGCGTAGAGCGTGGCTTGCGGCGTCATGAGCTCGAACTCGGCGTCGAGGTGCAGCTCGCCCGGGAACCTGACGCGGCTCAGGCTCTCCTCGGAACCCTCGCCCAGCGTGCCGCCGGACACCCGCGGCCAGCTCGCCCGCAGCATGACCCGACCGCCCAGCTCCGGGCAGTGGCCCACGACGGCCAGCCGCGCCATCTGCGCCAGGACGCCCGTGCCCTCGGCGTGCTTCTCCGGGCCGAACAGCAGGATCTCCGTGCCGGCGGCCTTGCGGTGGTCGCCCGCCAGGTCGACGTGCACGGTCTTGCCGCCGACCTCGACCTCGATCCGGCCCTCCAGCGACACCTGCATGATCATCGACGGGTCGACCAGCATCGACATGCAGGGGCCCGCGCTCGGGGCGAAGAACACCGTCGGCGTGATGCCGACCGGCTGGTTCTCGTCGTCGGCCGGGTACCACGCCTCGGGCAACGTCGTGCCGCGGGCCACGTTGGGCGCCTGGACGACCTCGAACGGGCCGTCACCGCGCGGCTTGCCCAGGTACGGTCCGGTGAGCGGCTTCTTGAACGGCGGCACGTGGTCGACCACGCCGTGGATGTCGATCACGTTGCGGTGCGCCAGGCGCAGCGTGCTGGTCTCCAGGATGCCGAAGCGGCGGATGTAGAACTCCGCCGGGAAGTTCTTGCCCGGCACGATCTGCCGGACGTGGCCGGTGTTGGGCAGGAACGGGTTGGACAGGACCTGGATGCGGTCGTCGAGCTCGTAGCTGAAGCCCTTGATGCCCACCTCGGGCGCGCTGATGAGCTCCGTCTCGAACTCCGCGTACCCCTTCTCGTCGACCCGGTGCTCGAACCCCGGCATGGGCCACTTGTTCAGCTGGACGAAGCCGGACAGGTTGATGGTCTCGCGCCGGCCCGCGTAGTAGTCCTCGCCGAACACGACGGTCGCCGCGGCGAGGATGTGCGGTCGGATGGGTTTCGGTTCGAGGTTCAGCGACTCGTAGGTCTCCCGGGGATTGCTCACTGCTCTACCTCCAGCGTCTGTCTCGCACGAGGAAGTGGGCGAGACCGTCCACAAGTGACACAAGCTATGTGTTCCGATAGCCATGGTCCAGGTCGAGGGTCGCGTCGATGCGCGACTTCACAACACAGGCGTGTGTCGGGTAATCCCTTGGTGTTGAACGGATACACAACGTTGCGACACCCCGGACGACCTCCGGGCCAAGTCGACCCGTTCGTGGCAGCACGCCGGACCGGCCCCCTGGAGTAGCGTCGAACGCGGTTCAGTTTCCGATAGCCACTTCGGCTGGGAGCTCGGAGGACGAGATGGTGCCGCGCCACGACGAGAGCTCTTACCTGACCGCGCTGGCCGCCGTCGGGAGCTCGCTCGACCGCGCCGGTCAGGAGCACCCGGCGGCGACCGAGGACGGGCCCTCACCCCGTGCCGCGCACGAACTCGTACGGCGCCAGCGCGGTGACCAGCTCGTCGGGGACGGCGACGGGCTCGACCCCTGACCCGACGCGGCGCAGGCAGGCGACGCTCTGGTCGCCGCGCGCCACCAGCCGGTCGTCGCGCCGGAAGTCGAAGGCCATCCGCAGCCCGCTGCGCCAGCGCTCGCGCAGGGTCATCGCGATGACGACCTCGTCGAAGGCGAAGCACTCCCCGAAGTACTCCATCGAGCACGACGTGGTGGCCAGCACGAGACCACCGCCGCTCAGCTCCTTGAGCACCCCGGGCGCGTGCCGGGCCAGGAACATCTCGCGGCAGTGCCCCTGCCAGTGCAGGAACTGCGCGAAGTAGACGTTGCCGACGAGGTTGGTCTCGTCGAACGTCACCACGTGCCGCCAGTGGTACTCACGCACCGTTGTCACACCTCCGGGGCACGGCGACCGCGACGCACCGCGAGCCGACGAACGTGACGACCTCCGCCGCGGCGGTGCCGCCGACCAGGAGCCCGTCGTCGGTGGCCCGGTCGGCGACCACGTCGGCGTCACCGGGCAACCCCAGGTCCAGCAGCGCCTTCGTGGCGGCCGTCCGGCTGTCGTGGGCCCACCCGACACCCACGGGCGAGCCCCCGTCGGCGACCACGCCGTCGTCGGTGCTCACCAGTTCCAGGCGGTCGGCGATGCCCAGCTCGGACAGCCGCCTGCTCAGCAGCGGACCGATCAGGGGCACGGGCAGCGGTCCGGGCCAGGCCCGGTCGCCGAACGCGCGCAGCCGCAAACCCTCCCACCGCGCGACGGGCGCACCGTCCTGATCGGACAGCCAGAGGTCGTAGACGTAGTCGTCGCCCTCCCGCACCCGCTCCTCCGCGGTGACCAGCACCAGGCCCGTGGGCCGTTGCCACACCACCACCCGGTCGGCGGCGACGGGCAGCGCCCTGCGGTGGGGCAGGCACGCCAGCAGCACGTGGATGCCGGCGTCGTGCGCGCCCGGGTCGCCCAGCAGCAATCGGGAGGCGTGGTGCTCGGAGAACCAGCGCTCCTGACCGGACCGGACCCACGCCCGGACCCGGAAGGCCGACAGGTGCTCGTAGTCGACCAGGCCGCGCAGGCGTCCGGAGTGGAACAGCAGCTGCCCGTAGAACGGGTGCGGCCCGGCACGTCGTGGCGGTGCGGTGGTCGGGGCCCGGCCGGGCGGCGCGGGCGGGGCGGACCGGATCACGGCGCGGAAGCGATCGGTGGCGAAGCCGTCGGAACCGTCCCGCAGCACCACGTCCACCGCGGGCTCGAACTCGTCACGGGCGAGTGCCGCCACGCGCAGCGCACGCGGCTCGTGCGGGTTCACCATCACCGGGGCGGCCAGCTCGACGTCAGTGAACTCCCAGGCCTCCCGTTCACCGACCACGACCGCGGCGGCCTGGGCCATCGCCTCCAGGCCGACGACAGCCGGCAGCACCGGGACGCCGTCCACGCGGTGGTCGTCCAGGTAGGGGTCGCCGCTGAGGGAGATCACGGGCGCGAGCACCGCCTCCACCCCCGGGACGCGGACGAGGAGGTCGGCGGAGAAGCGGAGCGGTTCGGCCGGTGGACCCGACACGGAGAGCGTCGGGCCGTCCGGGAACCTCCCGGCGACCAGCTGCGTCACCGGCGCGTCCTCGTCGGCCAGCACGGCCAGCAGCGCCGCGACTCCGGCCGCGGGCTCGACCGGTGCGATGCCCCGGTCGCGCAACGAGTCCAGCACGCCCATGCGCGACCCCATGCCGACATCGCTCCAGACCGACCACTCCAGCACCCTGGTGCGGCAGGTCGGGTTCGCGGCGGCCCACCGCTCCAGGTGCGCGCGCTGCCAGTCGTTGGCGACGCAGTACTCGGCCTGCCCCGGCAGGCCGCGCCGGCCGATGATGGATCCGAAGCCGACCACCAGCGCGGGCGGCTCCCCCACCGCGGCCAGCAGGTTGTCCAGCCCGGTCACCTTGGGTGCGACGGCCTCGGCGAGGGTCGTCCCGGTGACCGCGTCCAGCGCGCGGGGCACGTTGACGCCGGCGCCGTGCAGGACGGCGCGCACCGGGCCGTGCGCCCGCGCCGCCGCGACCGCCGTGCGCACCTGGTCCGGATCGGTGACGTCGCACTCGACGTAGTGGGCGGTGACCCGCCCGTCGAGGGCGGCCAGCCCGGCTCGCACCCGTGCCGCCTCGCGAGGCGATCGCCCGACGAAGACGAGCGTGCACCCGGTGCTCGAGGCCAGGGCTTCCGCGCAGCGCGCCGTGATGCCGTCGACACCGCCGGAGGCCAGGCAGACCTCTCCCGGGCCGAGGGGCAGCGGCCCGCCCGGCGTCGCCGAGCGCACCCTCGTGACCGAACGCCGCACGCCGCCGGTCGGGTCCACGCGCAGCCGTCCGCCGATCCCGGCCAGGCGGAGGTCGACGTCGACGGTGTCCGCCGGCAGCTCGATCGAGGTCGCGGTGCAGGAAGCGATCTCGATCGCGGCGCTGCTCGCCACGGCGGCAGCGGCCGGGTGGCCGTGGTGCAGCACGACGAGCACGTCCGGCCGGTGCGCGGCGACGGACCGCAGCAGGTCCGCCACCGCCCCGGTGCCCGCGTCGTCGGCCAGCCACACGGCCAGGCCGTCGTGGGCCGCGCCGGCGACCTCGGGCGCCCTCGCGGCGTCGTGGAGCCACCGGGGCGCGGCGGCCGGCACGGTCCAGCGCACCGCGGTGCTGGGCACGGGTCCGGTCCACGGCTCCCACCGGTGCTCGAACGACCGCACCCACGGGCGCACGCCGTCGACCGCGTCGGGGGCCTGGTCGACCGGCGGCCGGCTCGCGACCAGCTCGGCCAGCTCGCCGACCGTCATCGTGTCCAGCGACGGCGGCAGGGCGGGCACGCGCCTGCCCATCAGGTCCGCGGCCTCGGCGACGAGCTGGACGACCTGCAACGAGTTCAGGTGCAGGTCGGCGAGCAGCCTGCGGTCCGGGCGGATGCCGGCCAGCGGCAGCTCCAGCGTGCGGCTGAGGTGGGTCCGCAGCAGCCGCAACGGGTCCGCGCCCGCGGTCGGTTCGGGCTCCGGCGCCCGCGTGGTGGGCGCCACCTCGGTCTCGGTCGGGTTCGCCAGCAGCGTGATGGGCGTGTCGAGGTCGAGGTGGCGGTGGGCCCGGTCGCCGAACCACCGGTCCAGGTCGCACGCGGACACCGCGGCCAGCGCGGCGCGCGCGATCGCGTGCTCCCGCCCGGAGCCGCCCGGGTCCAGCGAGACCGCCGGGAACCCGGTCGCCAGCGAGGTGAGCGTGGTGCCCGGCCCGGCCTCGACCAGCAGGTCGCACGTCGCGGTCAGGGCGGCGAGGGCGTCGGCGAACCGGACCGGCGCGGTGAGCTGGTCCACCAGCAGCGAGCGCAGGTCGGTGTCGGGGTCCAGCGGGCGACCGGTGACGGTGGAGAACACCGTCCGGCGCGGTGGCCCCAGCCGCACCCGCCGGAGCTCCTCGGCGAAGGGCGCGGCGGCCGGGCGCATCGCCTCGGTGTGGAACGCGTGGGACACCGCGAGCACCTTCGCCCGGGCGCGGGCCCGCAACGCGCGTTCCGCCACCCGGTGCACGTCCGCCGTCCGGCCCGCGATCGTGACCTGGTCGGGGCCGTTGACCCCGGCCACGACGACCGGCGTGCTCCCGGCCAGTTCCTCGACCGCGGCCAGGGGCAGGCCGATGCTCGCCATGGCGGTGCCCGCACGTCCGTGCTCACCCATCACCCGCCCGCGGGCGGTGGCCAGCCTCAGCCCTTCCTCGGCGGACAGGGCACCCGCCCACACGAGCGCGGTGATCTCGCCGAGGCTGTGCCCGACCGCGGCCACCGCGTCGCACCCCAGCTCGGCCAGCAGGGCCAAGGCCGCGAGGGACTGCCGGACGATGGCGGGCTGCGCGATGGAGGTCGCCGTCGCGCCGTCGTGCAGCCGCAGGTCCTCGGCGATCTCGGGCACGGTCAGGTCGCGCGCCCAGTCGTCGAGGCGGGCGCGCACCGGGGCCGCCTGCCCCGGGAACAGCAGCCCGATCCGACGCGCGGCCCGCCGTGCGAGCACGAAGCCCTCGTCGCGGTCGACCAGCAGGGGCGACTCCCAGCCCGGCACGCGGCGCGCCGCCCGGTCCGCGGCCCTGGCCAGCCGCTCGGGGGAATCGCTCACGAGCAGGCAGCGGAACGCGGGATCGGGCGCCGCCAGCCGGTGCCGCGTGGCCGCGAGGTCGTGCAGCTCGACCGCGCTCAACGAGCCCGCCTTGGCCGCCAGGACCGCCAGCTGGGCGGCCAGGTCGTCACGGTCCTCGGCGGTCAGCGGCACGATCTCGTGCGTCGGCAACGGCCTGCTCCACCGCAGCATCGGCTCCGGCACCACGCCGGTGCCGGCCTCACCAGACCCGGAGAGCACGACGTGCGCGTTGATGCCGCCGAACCCCAGCGCGGACACACCCGCGACCGGCGTGCGGTCCAGCCACGGTTCGGGCCCGGCGAGCACGCGCAGGGTGCTGTCGGCGTCCACCAGCAGCGGGTGCGGGTCCTCGCACCCGGTCGTGGGCGGCAGCACCCGGTGGTGCGCGGCGAGCACCGCCTTGATCAACCCGGCCACGCCCGCCGCCGCCTTGGTGTGGCCCACGTTGGCCTTGACGGAGCCGAGCGCGGCGCGCGCGGCCGCACCGGCGCGCACCCGGTTGAGCGCCACCAGCTCGACCCGGTCGCCGACCGCGGTGCCGGTGCCGTGCCCCTCCACGAGGCCGGCCGCCGAGGGGTCGACGCCCGCCATCGCGTACGCCCGGTCCAGCGCGCGCGCCAGGCCCGACGCCTCCGGCCGGGTCAGGCCTCCCGACCCGTCGCAGGACATGCCCCACCCGGACACCGAGGCGTACACCCGCAGCCCTCGCCGGTGGGCGTCGTCGGCGCGCATCAGCGCGACCACGCCGCAGCCCTCGCCCGGCAGGAAGCCCGTCGGGTCCGCGTCGTACACCCTCATCCGCCGGCCCTCGGCCAACGCGCCCAGCCGCGAGAACCCGACCAGCTCGAACGGGTCCAGGCTCAGGTCCACCCCGCCCGCGAGGGCGAAGTCCAGTTCGCCGGACGCCAGGGAGCGGCACGCCGTGATCACCGCCAGCAGGCTCGACGAGCACGCGCCGTCGACGGTGTAGCCGGTGCCGTGCAGGTCGAAGTGGTTGCAGACGCGGCCGGCGATCGTGTTGGACAGGGCGCCGGCCAGCGTCTCGTCACCCGGCTCCGGGAAGGGCTCCCGGACCAGGTCCCGGAGCAGCTCCACGGCGTGCTCGGCCTGGCTGTCGGGCACGCCCGCGCCCGACAGCGCGGCAACCGCGGCCCGCCGGACGAACGGCCAGCGCAGCCGCAACTGGGCGGCGCGGGAGAACTCCCCGGTGAGCGAGTTGCCCAGCACGACGCCCGCGCGGTCGCGGTCGAGCCCGTCGGCGTCGGGGAAACCGGCGTCCGACAGCGCCTCCGCGCAGGTCTGCAACGCGAGCCAGTGCGTCTGGTCGACCGCGCGGAACAACGGGCCGGGCACCTCGAACCGGTGCCGGTCGAACTCCCACCCGCGCAGCAGGCCCGCGTGGGTCACGTAGGTCTGGTCGGGCTCGGACCCCCGGTACCCGGCGCCGAGCCGCCGGTCGGGCAGCAGGCGGAACGCGCGGCGGCGGCCGAGCACCGCCTCCCACAGTTCGGCGGGACCCTCGGCATCGGGGTAGCGGCACGCGATGCCGACCACCGCGATCGGCGGCCGACCGCTCACGGTGTGGCCCCCGGCGTGCCGCGACGGCCGGTGCGGAGGAGCAGGACGAGGCAGCGCAGCACGCAGGTGATCACCAGGGCGAAGAACAACCCGAACGAGATCCCCGACACCACGAGGAGGCCGTAGACCGCCGCCGCGGTGACGCCGAAGACGACCTGGTCGCGCCTGCCGGCCGGGGACGTGGCGGGATCGGTGATCATGTAGTTGGTGAACAGGATGAACGCCAGCCCGGTCATGGGCGCCAGCGCCGCGAGCAGGTGGTGGTCCAGCAGCAACCAGCGCAGCAGCGCCTGGGCCACGAACCCGCCGAGCCAGCCCGCGATCAGCGGCATCCGGCCGGTCAGCTTGACGTTGATCACGGTGCCCGCCGCGAGCACGGCCAGCGGCAGCAGCCAGTCGATCGCGCCCGAGGTGTTGCTGGTGAAGTGGTAGGGCGGCGCGATGCTCACCCACGGGAACAGCAGCAGCACCACCGCGATGCCCGTGTTGGACGGGTTGAGCACGTGCCTCAGCCTGCCGCGCACGCGCAGCCGCACCAGGTACTTCGACCCGTTGCCCACCAGGATGGCGAAGATGTAGGGCCACAGGGAAGCGTTGCCCCACAACAGCATCCCGGTCGCCAGCCCGGTGATGTGGGCCGGCAGCAGGAAGACCACGAACGCCCGCCTGCCCTTGGCGAACTCGGCCCGCCTGCCGAACGCCCAGGCGTCGAGCGCTTCGAAGCACAGCGCGGACGCGTAGCTCACGAGGACGGCGACGACCGGCGTGACGGGCGCCTGCTCGAACCCGAGGAACACGTGCCCGAGGACGTTGAACGCGGTGATCGAGACGGCGAACCGGGTCAACGCCTTGACCCGGCGCTGATCGGGGGTCAGCCCGGGTTTCCCCGGTGCGACGAGCGGCCGCTCGTCCAGTGAGGTGCCGTCGAGGCGGGTCGCGGTCATCGGGTCACCGCCGTCGCGCCGGGGCCGAGCTCGACCGTGCGGTGCCCCGGCGTGACCAGGACGTCGGCGCGGTGCGTGCCGGAGCCGTCCCGCCAGGTGATCGTGGCCCGCACCGGACCTCCTCCGGGCAGCGCGAAGTGCAGTTGCGCGGCGGAGACCCCGCTGTGCCCGTTCGCCGGGTAGAGCTGCGCCTTCTGCGGGCGGTCGGGGTGGTGCAGCTCCACCTGCGCGCCGATGGCGTCGACGAACCCGCCGCCGACCGCGCCGGGGCGCACGAGGCGCAGGTCCGCCGCCGGGCCGCCCTTCACGCCGTGCAGCAGCACGGAGTCCTCCCACTGGTTGGCCACCAGGACGTCGAGGCGGTTGTCGCCGTCGACGTCGCCGACGGCAAGTCCCCTGGTGTTGTCGGGGAAGGACGCGCCCACCCGGTCCGCCAGGTCGAAGTACCGGCCGCTCGCGTCGCGGACCCAGAACCGGTTCGGCTCGCGGCCCGACAGGTCGTCACCCGGGCCGAAGCGGGGCCACACCGCCGGGTGGCGCAGCAGCTCGTCGTTGGCGATCGCCAACTCCTGCAGGACGGGCCAGCGGTTGACCTCCCCCTTGAGGAAGCCGTTGGCCTGGACGAGCTCGTCGACGCCGTCGTTGTCGAAGTCGCCCGCCTTGACGTCCCAGCACCAGCCGGCGCGGGCCAGGCCCAGCGCCTCGCTGCGCTCGGTGAAGGGCACCTCGCCCGCCAGCAGGTCGTCCGGCGCGCCGTCCGGGACGAACGCGAAGTTGCTCTCGTGCAGGCCGTACGGGACGGTGATGTTGCTGACGACCATCATCGGCAGGCCGGCGCCACCGGGGTAGGTGAAGGCGACGCCCATGCCCTTGAACGAGTCGCGGCCCAGCACCTCCGACTTCGGCGTCACCAGGTCGCGGGCGCCGGTGACCTCCTGCAACCGCACCGCGCCGGGCACCGAGCGGTTGACCATCAGCTGGTCCGGCCCGAAGTCGTTGGCCTGGTAGATCTCCGGGAGGCCGTCGCCGGTCAGGTCCTGCAACCCGGTGGCCAGCGTCCACGACTGGGCCGCGTCGCCGGTCAGGGCCACGCTGGCGTCCACGACGGCCGGCCTGCGGTCCGCGACACCCGTCGGCCGCGTCAGCAGGATCCGGTTCACGCCGCCGTTGCGGGCCGAGGACATGGAGTCCTGCATCCGGATGCGGGTCTCGTCCGACGCGGTGGGGTCGAGGACGCGCGCGCCGTCGGGGAAGTAGTTGCCCACCAGGATGTCGAGGTGGCCGTCGCCGTCGATGTCGCCGACGTTGAGCGTGCCGGAGTTCCACACCGCCATCGGCTCGATCAGCTCGTCGGCCCGGAACCGGGTGGGCGCGCCGGTCCCGCCGGTGTTGACGAAGAGGACCGGCGAGCGGCCCCAGTAGTGCACGACGAAGTCCACGTCGCCGTCTTCGTCGAGGTCGGCCGGGACGCAGCCCATGGGCGCCATCGTCGAGTCGTAGCGCAGGCCGTCCGGCCGCAGCGCGAGCGGGGCGTAGGGGACACCGCCGCCGATCGGCGCCGGGCGCAACGTCACCGAATCGTCGCGCGGGTCGACGAGGCAGACGTCGGCCGCCCGCCCGGTGCCGCGCACGTCCGCCAGCGCGACGGCCGCGCCCACCGACGAGATCCAGCCGCGGATGTCGTGCAGCTCCGGCGCGACGGCGCGCTCGGTCCGCGCGCCGACCGGCGTCTCGTTGAGCTCCAGCGCGGTGAACCCGAACCGGGCGGCGGCGGTCTCTTCGCCGAGACCCGGCCGCACCACCATCAGGCCGGCGGCGGCGCACGTGGCCACCACGACGATCACGGACAAAATCTTGCGCGCGGCAGCGGTCACCGTCACACCCATCGGTCCTCCCTGGCGAGCGGTCGGCTCAGGTTTCTGGGGCAATCCGGTCGCGCAGCCGCGCCTTCCACTTCAGGTACGCCTGCACGTCGGTGGCATCGAGCAGGTCCGCGCAGGCCTCGTCGGCCCAGCGCGCGGCTGCTTCGGCGGTCGTGCCGAGCACCTGCGCGCACGTCTCACTCGTGTGCCGCGGCACGACTCCCGAGCGGACCCGGGCGCCCGCCGCGAAGACGACGCCCTGCGCGAAGTGCGCCCGGTGCCGTCCGGCGCGGTCGATCAGCTCGGCGCGGGCCGATCCGTCCACCGCGCCCGCGTACGCGGCGGCGAGCCCGACACCGCTCCACAGGTGCGGCCGCGCGACGGCCGGCGCGCGGTCGATCACGTCGGCGACCCCCGCCGGGCAGGCGGACTCGGCGAACCACAGCGCCCGCCCGCAGCCGGCCAGGCGGGCCTGCCACACCGGCCCCGGTGCGCGCGAAGCCCGGCGCAGCAACGCCCGCGTGCCGCCGAAGTACACCTCGCCGAACCCCGAACCGTCGACGGCGAGCCACCGCAGCAGCGGGGTGCGGGGCAGGCGCGGCAGCACCGGCACGCGCGCCGCCGTGAACAACCACCCGGCGCCGACGTGCACCAGGTGCGCGTACGCGTTCCCCGGCCCGGCGAGCAACCGGTCGAGGGCGCCCGCCCGGCCGCCGGTGGCCAGGTCGAGCAGCCCGGCGAACATCGCGGCGCCTTCGTAGGCGAACCCGCGCTCCTCACCGTCCACCCGGCTCAGCGGCTCGTGCGGTCGGCGCCACGACCGCACCGCGAGGTTGAACCCGCCGAGGAAGTTCCGCGCGTGCCGTTCCAGGACGGCGCGCTGCGCCGGGCGGTCTACCCTGAAGCCCCGGCGCGAGAAGTCGGCCAGCCGCAGCGGCAGTCCCACTCGCGAAGAGGCCGCGGCGACCACGCCGTCGGTAAAAGCAAGCGCGGTTGCTGCATCACCCCTCCAACGGGCCGAAAACCCTTACCGGGCACGGTTTGCGCGGTGATTCCTGCCTACCAGAGCACTGGGGTGGCCCCAAGGATCCCTGGTCAGCTTCACGCGAAGGTGTCGCCGGAATCCCCAGGTCACCCCGCATCACTCCGACTCGTTCCCGTCCGCCAGCCAGAGGTTGGTGAGATCGCCGTTGAGCACCGGGTACGGCAACCAGTTCCGCACCCTCGTGGAGTGGAACCAGTACTGGTGGGCGAACAGGACGGGGACGATCGCGCCGTCCCGCAGCACCTGCGCCTCCACCTCCCGGAACAGCTCGCCGGCGCGCTCCTCGTCGGCGCACGTCAGGGCCGCCGTGAGCAGCTCGTTGACGCGCTCGCTGCGGTAGCGGCCGAAGTTCGAGCCCCAGTCGCCGTCGCGCGGCACGTCACGGCTGTCGAACAGCGGCTGGAGGTAGGTGCGGGCGTTGTTGCCGTACCAGTCCGGCTCCCAGCCGGTGAGCGCGAGTTCCCAGTCCTCCGGCCGTGCGGACGCCGACGAGGACAGGTACGCCGAGAACAGCTCGTTGATCGACGCCGGGACGAGCCGCACGCGGATGCCCGCCCTGGCCAGGCCCGCCCGCACCGCCTCGGCGGTGGCCGGGTGGATGTCGCGGTCGCGGTAGACCAGCCGCAGGGTGAGGCCGTCCGGGTAGCCCGCCTCCGCGAGCAGCCGCCGTGCCCGCTCGGGATCGCCCCGGCCACCGTCCGTGGCGTGCGGGCGGCTCTCCCGGTGGGCCAGGCACAGCGGCGGCAGGACCTGGTCGGCGATGTCGTTGAGCCGCGGTCCGCCCCACACCTGTGACACCGACGCCTTGTCCACCGCGTACTGGAGGGCGGTGCGGACGGCCTGCTTGCCGGTGGCGCCGCCCTCGGCCGTGCTCGCGAAGTTCACCACGACGTACGGGCTGAGCAGACCGGCCGGGCACACCTCCAGGCGCGGGTCGTCCGCCGCGAGCAGCGCGGGGAGCTCCTCGGTGAGCGGCTGGACGTCCCAGAGCATGTCGGCCTCGCCGCGGGCGACGAGGTCGTGCGACTCGCGCTCGTCCAAGCCCTGCCTGATCTCGATGCCGTCGAGGTGCGCGGCCCGGAGGTCGTCGGTCGCCGCGTCCCAGGCGGGGTTGCGGCGCAACTCGATCCGCTCGCCGGGGCGGTAGGCGGTGATCCGGTAGGGGCCGTTGGAGATCACGGCCAGTTCCGGGCTGCCCGGCGCGACGAACAGGTACTCCTCCGGCGCGGGGGACGCGAACGGCAGGGCCAGCATGTTGAGGAAGTCCGACATCGGGTAGCGCGTGGTGAAGCGGACCTCGGTGTCGTCGAGCGCGACGACACCGCTGATCCCGGTGTGCTCCAACCGGTCCGCGACCGCCTCGACCGTGCGGGGCGCGTCGGCGAGCACGTCGCGGAACTCCGCCATGCCCTCGATGGCGTTGAGGTAGTAGGCGAGTCCCGGGCTGTTGGCCATCGGGTGCGCCAGGCGTTTGATGCCGCGCACCACGTCCCACGCCGTGACCGGGCGGGCGCCGCCCGGTGCGTCCCACCGAACCCCGTCGCGGAGGGTGAACGCGTAGTGGGTGCCGTCCCCGGTGAGCCGCCCGTTCGCCGCGGTCGGCACCTCGGTGGCCAGGTCGGCGACGAGCGTCCCCGCCTCGACCCGGTCCCGACTGGCCACGTACCCCACGAGCTGCCGGGTGTACGCGCGCAGGATGCCCCTCGTCACGGTGTGGTAGGCCAGCGCCGGGTCGAGGTGGTCGACGTCCCCCGCGCCGACCATCGTCAACGTCCCACCGCGGCGGGGCGTGGCGCCGACCGCCGTGCCGGGGGACCTGAGCTGTGACTGCAGCACGGTGGACTCCGCCCTCCGTTGGATGGGCCTTCGACGGCGCGCTCAGCTCCCGCCGATGCCCTCGGGATGCCGGTCGGCGACGAGCGTCAGCACGATGCCGTGCTCGAGCAGCGCCTTCGCCGCGGCCAGCACCTCGGTGAACCCGCCCATCGAGCCCAGGGCCCAGGTGACGATCTCGTCGGGTTCGGCGCCGCCGAACCCCGTCTCGGTGAGGTCGACGCGGGTCACGTCGTCCGACCACGCCGCGAAGCGCATCTCGAACGTCGTCGGGCGGGGGCCGTTCTGCCACTCGATGGCGAACCGGCGGTCCTGCTCGAACTCCTTGACCCGTGCGGTGACCGTCAAGTCGTACATGTCCCACGTCCACCGCAGTTCGGCTCCCGGTTCCACCGGACCGCTGCTCCGGGTGAACCAGAACCTGCTCGTGATCGAGGGATCGGTGAAAGCCCGGAAGACCTCCGCCAGTGGTTTGCGGATCAACATCGTCGTCGCGACCACTGGAGACAGTTCGAGGCGGGAATTGCCCACGGCTTCTCCTCTTGGAGATGACGCACAGCCTGCGCCACGGGACGCTACCGCGCCCGGACGCCGCGAACCGCCGTCGTCGCCCGGTTGGCCCCGATCGAGTGCATCAGCCCGGGTGGATCGGTTCTTCCCCCCGCGCCGCGGAGCCACCGGCACGAGGCCGCACGCCGCGGCTGTGCGCGATCATCGGCAGCGCGTTCACCGGCATCGTGACGGCGGGCTTCGGCCGCACGCGGTGGCCGGGCACGGGAACCAGCCGCCACCGCGCCGCGATCGTGGCGAGGGAGAGGACCAGCTCCGCCCGGGAGAGTCCTTCGCCGACGCACCCGTGGAGCCCGATGCCGAACGGCAGGAACGCGGCGCGCGCCAGTGGGTCGACGCGTTCGGGCAGCCACCGGTCGGGGTCGAAGCGTTCGGGGTCGGCGTGGATGCGGGGGTTGTGGTTGAGCGCGTACGCGCTGTAGAGCACGACCGCCCCGGCGGGGAGGTGGTAGTCGCCCAGTCGAGTGTCCACTGTGGTGGAACGGCTCTGGAACAGGCCTTGCGTCCGGTGGCGGAGCGTCTCCGTGATCAACCGTCGGGTGTAGACCAATCGGTCGATGTCCTCGTAGGTGGCCGTTCTGCCGGCCAACACCCGGTCGACCTCGTCGTGCAGGCGGCGTTCGACGTCCGGGTCGGCGCCGACCTCGTGGAAGGCCCAGGACAGGGTGTTGCTGACCGTGTTGCTGCCCGCGATCAGGAAGGTCATGACCTCGTCGTGCAGCTGCCGGTCGTCCATGGCCGGCTCGCCGTCGTCGCCGGCGAGGACCATCTTCGACAGCAGGTCGCCCCGGTCGGTCCGCGTCGCCAGGTAGTCGTCGACCACCGCCCTGATCGTCCGCCGGAGGAACTCCTCCGCTTCGCGGTAGCGACGGTTGCCCGGCGTCGGCAGCCTGGTGAGGGCAGCGGGAGCGGTCATCCGCCGGAACAACCCACCCAGCACCACCGACGTCGCCGCCATGAACCGCGCCCGATCCAGCGATGCGCCGTCGGCGACGATGACCCGGACGATGTTCGCCAGCGCGAGCTCGTCCATCTCCTCGTGCACCTCGACCCGCTGCCCGTCGTGCCAGGACTCGGCCCTCTCCTCCGCGTGCGCACTCATCACCGCCGCGTAGTCCGCGATCCGCCCGTGGTGGAACGCCGGCAACACCAACCGCCGCTGCCGCCGGTGGAACGGCCCGTCCGAGATCCCCAACCCGTTGCCGAACATCTGCCGGAACCGATCGGCGATCGGACCACCCCTGGCGAACACGTCGGGTCGACGCATGACGTCACGCACGAGTTCCGGGTCGTTGACCACGAACATCGGCCTGCGTCCCAGCCGGATCCGCGTGACCGGTTCGCCCGACTGGAGTTCGAGCAGGAACGAGCCGGGACTTCGCTTCATCCGCAGGGCGTGCCCCAAGAACGGCAACGCACCGGGGTACGTCCCAGGTGGACGAACGGTGGCGGTGGTCGACATCAGCAGTCCTCACGCCGAGTGCTGTTGATTGTCAAGCAATGTAGCCGCACGACCAACCCCCTGCGACCCCTCCCGCCACCACGATCGCGTGAGCCGGCAACCAGGGTCACCCGGGTCCACCCCAACGACGGCATCCTGATCGGCCACGTGCGAACCAAACTGGGTGTGGTCGACCGCTGACTCTGCCCCTGCTTGTAACGGTCGGGCACGGATCGCGATGAGTGCGATATGTCGATCCTGCTCGCCCGGTGGGCCCGGGAACAGGGCTGCGCACCCGACCAGGCCGAACGCTCCCTCGTCGAGGGCATCCCGAAGGAATACCGTTGATCATCACGTGTCCGAAGTGCTTCACCGCCGATGACGTGCTGCCTCCCCGCAGGCTGCCCGACGGCGTGCTGCAGTACCGCTGCACCAACCGGCAGGCGCACGGCGACCACGAATGGCTGACCACCCGCAAGGCGGTCCAACCGCCGAGCGAAGTGCAGGAAGGCGTGACCGACGACCTGCTCGAACCACTCGACCACTGCATCGACCCCGACGACCCCTTCCTCGAGTACGGAATCGTCGAGCACCGCCTGCGCACCCGCTTCCCCGACCTGTTCGCCGCGCACGTCGCCGAACAGGGACATTCCATGTTCGGCTCCCGCGCCTACACCGCATCCAGCGTCCGCTTCGGCGTCGCCCTCGGTCGACTGGAACGCACCGGCACCCTCATCAGCCAGTACGGACCGGCGACAGGCGCGTGGCGCTACAACGGCCAGGTCACGTACTGGACCAGGGCAGCACCACCGACCCAGCACCGCAAGACCTGGGCCGAGTACTGCACCGAGACCGGCCGCTCCCCCGAGTGGACCGACGACGACCGACACGGCCTGACCCACCCCTGAATGAGCCTTCCCGACGAAGGCACGGCCGGCGCGAGGAACCAGTCGGCGTCACGCCACGACTGCCCCTGGACCAAACCGCTGCTGCCCCACCACTGCCGCGTGGACCTGAGATGAGCGATCAACGGCAGGTACTTGCCTGCCAAGCCCTTCCTGCGTACTCGGGCGATGCAACGGAAGCTACCCCGCTCCCGCGGGATCCGGCAAAGCCTCGATCAGCATTCTCAGGCCTGTTGGCGCCCCGCCCAGATGGCCAATTGCCGACCTCTTCACGAGCCTGGCCGCGACGATCAGCTCCACCAGATCGCCACTCTCGTAAACTTCCGAAAGGATGCCCAGTGGCGTGACAAGAGATGATTCGAGGGAATCACCCAAGGAGTCGAGCAGGGCCGTGTCATCGGTGAACACCATATTGATCAGCGAGCGAACCACCGCCCTCAATACCACTACGTCGACCTCTTCCGCAATGCGTCCAGCACCGCTCCAGTCGGGCAGCCAAGCCGGCAGTCGATCAACCAATCCAACACCCCCGAAAGATCATTGCGCCGAAGAGCTGTACACCAGCGGCTGAAGCCCAGTATGTCCTGCAACGCGATCGAAGCGGTGTTCGCGGACTCAAGTTCCGACACGTCATGTCCTGCGCAACTCCCAGTCAACGTCGACGGTCACGGCGTAGCCCGGTTCGAGGTGCTGGTACCGGGCTACGGCGGTGACCGTCGGCGAGGTGCCGTCCACGCTGCCGTTGGTGCTGTCCTCGCCGGCCACGGTCAGGCGGGTCATGTCGCCTTCGCCGTCGACGATGGTGGCGACCACGGCGCGGTCGGTGGGGTTCGTCAGTGACGTTCAGCAAAGGCCGACACTCTACTGGTAGGTCTACTGGAGCCTTCGTCACCAATATCGGGTCGGAAAGGCCACTGCCAGCGGAACGCACCTGGTCATCAAGTGCGGCCGGAACGCCAAAACCGCTGCCACAGCCGGCCACCGACCAAGCAGCCGTCACCCGACTCGGCGGCCGCCGACGGCAATGAGTGCACGGCATCCTCAGCGGGTACCACCACGCTGCCAGATCTGCTCGGACGAGACTCGCGCCGGCACAGCGTCACCGCGGTGACACGCCCGCCGGTCCGAACCCCATGGCCGGGCGGCTCCGGATCACACAGTCGCCCGCACGCAGCGGCTGTCGGTGGCCTCCAGGTCGGGGTCCAGGAAGTACCCGAGGCCCTCTGCTTCCACGAACGCCTCCGGGACCGTCGAACCCAGCCCCGCGCTCAACCTCAGGTAGTCCAACCGCGGCACCGGCCGCGGACGGCGGAAGAGCACGATGGCCGACAACGACCCCACCGACGAAGCAACCGACTCGACCAACTCGCCCGGCGTCGTGGCGGTCACCTCCAGATCCGGATAGACCAACACCTCCGCGCCGACCCTGAGCCCGGACACCACGTCGTCCAGATCCTCGGCACCAACCAGGTACCAATCCTCACCGTAACGCCCGCCGGCGCGCCGCTCCATCAGCAACACCGGCCCGGCGGATGGCCCGACCGCATCGCGCACCGCAGCCCAGAAGCCGTGGTCCGCCCGAGGAGGTGGGATCTCGTCGTCGTCCGGATCACCCTCTTCCTCGAAGTAGTCGACGTAGAGCCCGCACTCACCGACGACTTCGACGAGCGCCGACAGCTCGCCCGGCGCATACACGTTGAGGTAGAAGTCGAAGCTGACCTGTACACCCACCCGCCGCCCAGGTCGAGGTGGGTGTGGTAAGCCGCTCCCCTGAGCATGGCTCGGACCAGGAGCTCGACCTCCTGTCGGCCTACGACACGCCCGTTGTACAGCTCACCCAGTTCTTCCGACGGAAGCTCATCCATGAAGACGTGCCGCAACACCGCCTGATGGGCACCGAACGACTCCATGACCGTGCGCACCGCGCAGACATAGCGGTCCTCGACCTCGATGTAGTCCCGCAGAGTCAGTTCCCGACCGTCGAAGACCTGCCCGACCTCGTCGAACGACGTCCAGCCCCACTCACCCCCGGAACGCGCACGCGCGCGCTCGAACGGTGAGTGCTTCGAGATGCTGAGGTAGTACATCACTTCCTCATTCGTTGCAGCGGAACTGGCGAGCGACACCGGCAGGTCGACCGGTCGTGACGCGGAGAAGAGGACGCCACCTGGCACGCGACGGACGAGTTCCACGCCGCAGGCCGGCCACCGCGCTCATGAACAGCCCTGCGATCACTGAACCACTACACCACACCGGATTCCACACCCTGTTGGCTTGGTCGCGAAGGCGATCGAGCGAGGAGCGCACAGGTGAGCCTCGGCGCTGCCGTGCCCGGCCGGTTCACGGTGACCGCCTCCGAGACGGTGTCGGCCTGGCCGGTGACGGACAGGTAGGCGTGGCCTGCGCATGTCCCTTGGCCGCCAGGGCCAGTCCTCCCGTCCAGCAGGAGCCCGGCGACCGGTAGGAGCGTGGAGACGATGACGACCACGAACATGGTGATCCCACCTTGGTCTTCGCGGGCCCCTAGCCGGACCAGGTGGGCCGCAAACGTCAGCCGTGGACGGGTGAAGCGCTGGGACCGGCCGGAGGCATCCGAGCTCGCATCGACGACCTGGCCCGCCTCGCCTCAGCCCTCCTCGACGGCACCGCGCCCGGCACCGCCGCCCTGCACCCCGTCGAGAACTTCACCGGCCCGGTGGTGCGCATCGGCGCGGCGTGGCTCACGATCGAGCGCAACGGGCGCGCCATCACGTGGCACAACGGCGGCACCGGCGGCTTCCGCAGCTGGCTGGGCCTGGACCTCGCGGCCGGCACCGCGGTGGCCTTGCTCTCCGCGACCGCGATCCCGGTGGATCAGCATGGTTTCGCCCTGCTCGAACAGCTCACCGAGGACGAAGGCCGCTGACCGGACCGGCAGCGATGTACGACGGAAACCCCTGCCGCAGGGAGGTGCTGATGCGATCAGCGGCCGCCCGACACAGTACGGCGATGCGCACACACAGCCCCGATCTCGCGTAACCATCCACAGTGGACGTGGACCCGCTCGGCTTGGTCAACGGCACACCCGATAACGCAGGTGAAGCACCCGGTTGCCCTGGATCGCCACGTCGGGATCCTCCAGCAGGTGCTGCGCGTCGACCGACCCGAAGTAGCGCTTGCCGGACCCGAACACCACGGGCACGACGTCCATGCGCACCTCATCGACCAGACCCGCGGCGAGCACCTGGCCGCCGACGTCGCCGGCAGCGACCTCGACCACGCGGTCACCCGCGAGCTCCTGCGCCTTGGCCACCGCGGCCTCGACGCCGTCGACGAAGTGGAACGGCGCCGCGGGATCCCAGCCCTCCGGCCGCGGCCGGTGCGTCACGACGACCACGTGGTCGATCCCGCCCGGAGGCTTCCCGTCCCAGCCGTCCGTCAGGTCGAAGACGTGGCGGCCCACGACGGTCACCCCGATCCGGTCCCAGTACGGCCGGGTGTAGTCGTAGGACGTCTGCGACACCTTCAGCACGCCGCTCTCGTCCAGCGGGACGTCACCGTTGGACAGCCAGTCGAACAGCGGTCCGGGCTGGTCGGCCTCGTCCGCGATGAAGCCGTCCACCGACACCGAGCTGTACAGGACCACCTTGCCCACGGGACTCTCCTCTGCTTCGGGGTGGGCTCAAAACTAGCCTGCCGTGAGCGGTCGCTCTTGTAAGAAATCAATCGGCCGGCAGCGGCCAGCCGTCCAGCGCGTGGCCGGGGTGTTCGCGCAGGAACCGCCGCCGGACTTCGACGTACCGGGTCGGCGTGAGCCCGGTGAACGCCCGGAACTCGTGGCCGAAGTGGGCCTGGTCGAAGTAGCCCGCGCCACCGGCGAGGTCGCCCCAGTCGACCGGTTCGGCGGGGTTGATCGAGAGCACGGTGGTGGCGAAGCGGTGGGTGCGGGCCAGCCGCTTCGGCGTGACGCCGACGACCTCCTTGAACCGCCGTGCCAGATGAGTGCTGCTGACACCGGCCGCCGCGCTCAGGTCGCCGATCGCCACGGCCCCGCCGGTCGCCGCGATGACGCTGCTCGTGTGGCGGACCAATCCCAGGCCGGCGGTCTCGCACAGCCGGCGCATCAGCTCTTCCTCGAGCAGCGTCAGCATCTCGTGCGGTCCGTCCGCCGTGGCCAGCCGGTCCCGCAGCCGAGCGATGGCGGGCCGGCCCCACACCTGCTCCACGGTCACCGGCCGGTCGCACAACTCGGCCGCGGGCATCGGCAGGAACGGCGCCAACCCCCACGGCTTGAAGTGCACGCCGACGGACCGGGTCCACAGTGGATAGCCGAACTCGAACGCGCGGGTGGGCGTGGTGACCACGCAGCCGTCGGCGTACTCGGCCGTCGCGACCTCCGCGCCGCCGCGGATGCGGAACGGCGCCCCGAGGTTGACGATGAGCAACCCGGCCGGCATCGGCGGCAGCGTCAGCCGGGCGTACGGCGGCGCACCCTCCAGGTAGTAGAGGTCGTCGATCAGCCCGTCCAACGGCGGTCGCGGCACTCTGGACACGTACTCCACGCCCACAGCATCGCCGACGCCCGCCGGCACCGCGCGCCGGGATGGCCCAGGCCCGCCGCCGACCACGGTGACAAGGTTCGGTTATTCGAGGAAGAACGCCACGCTCATTCGACTGGCGAGTCCGGGCTCGTCCACGTTCACCCTGACCCTCGCTCGACCACTGGGTTGACGAACGGTGAAGCACATCACGTCGTTGGCATCGTGAATGACGAACCGGCCGGACCTCGTGACGATCTCGCCGTCGAAATACGTGACACCGTCCACGAGGCCCGCCTCGGACCTGAAGATCCCGATCTCGACCGGCCCGTCCACGGACGGCTGCACCGAGAGGTAGACGGAATCCGGACCGGCGCTCACGTACTCGGCGGCCGGATCCCAGAGGTCGTGGAGGAACGCGCTCTCGGGATCTTCGATCATGATGAGCCCGTGGTCGACGAAGAACGTCGCCCGCCCGATGAGCGACTCGTCAGGGCTCGATTGGAAAGTCATAGTTTCCCCGGTTGATCTGCGTCACCACACCGGCCTGCTGCCGGGCGCAGGGCCAGCAGTGCGGGTACCCGGTCTGGAAGGTGTCGAACGGAGCGTCCTCGACCAACCTGGTCGCGCCCTGGTGGTCGGTGATCCAGTTGCCCTGCGGCCGGCCGGGCTGCGCCTTGGTGCCAGGTGTCCTCGCATCACAGGTGTGGCACCCGTGCCGGTCTCCGGCCTCATTCGTCAGATCCTGCACGCCCGGCGCGTCCTTGTCACCACCCGGCAGCGCGACACCCTCCCTGGCGTTCGGCCCCGGACCGAGCGTCAGGTCGCAGAGCCGTGACTCGTCGACGTTGTGCACCAGGAGGGAGATGGGGCCGGCCAGCACGTAGTAGGTGTGGACGTCGTCGACCGTCAGGTCGAAGGTCCGCTGCGCGGTGCTGTGGGCGCGGACGGCGCCGACCCGGGCACGGGCGCCGGTCGCGGTGCGAAGCAGGTCGCCCGCGCGCAGGTCGCCCGCGTCGGTCCAGCGGCCCGGTGCCACGGACCAGAACGGGTGGTTGGCGGTGGTCGTGATCTTGTGCTCCACCCCGCCGCCACCTTGGACCACGAGGTCGACGTACTCCTTGTCGTGGTCGGTGCGGATCGCACGGGTCACCTGTCGGTTCTCGGTACGTCCGGTGGCGGGGTCGGTGACGCGCACCGCGTCACCCGGCGTGACCGACTCGATCGTCTTGGTCGTGCCGTCGGCCATGAGAACGCGCGTGCCGGCCGTAAAGCTGTGCTTGCGCCGCACCGGGCAGGATTCGGGCGCTTTCTTCTTCGTCGCCGCTTTAGCCTTGGCGGCCAGTGCCTTGGCCCGTTCCGCCGCCTGCGCCGCGGCCTTCTTGGCGGCCGCCTCCGCTGCCGCGCGCGCCTTGGCGGCTTTCTCGGCGGCGGCCTTCGCGGCGGCAGCGGCGGCGGCCTTGGCGGCTTCGGCGGCCTTTTCCGCGCCCTGGATGATGGCGCGGGCCCACTTGATCTCCTGGAAGAAGGTGACCACGGCCTTGCCGGCGCGGAAGATGGCTTCGGCGATCTTCTTGGCCTTGAAGATCTTGCCCCAGGGCAGGGCGCCGATGACCATGGAGACGCAGGCGCCGATGTCGCCCTTGAGGCAGTTGACGATGTCGTTGATCCCCAGGAACTCCATGAGGATCTGGCCGCCCGCCTCCAGGATGACGTCGAGCAGGCTCTTGCTCTGGATCTGCTGCGCCTTGGCGACGTCCTCAGGGCTGGGTCCGGTGGGCTGGGCGGCTCCGGTCTCGGACGGTGAGCCGCTGCCGCCGCCCGCGTCGACCACCGCGCCGGTCGGGTCGGTGTAGGACAGCGGGTTGTTCTCGGCGTAGGCGTAGGCGGAGATGGCCGGCCCTGGTTGGGGCATGGGGTCGGTGCTGGTGAAGCGGCCGGTGTCGGGGTTGTAGTTGCGGGCGCGGAGGTAGTAGTTGCCCTCGCCCGAGGTGGAGTCCTGGTAGGCGCCGGTGTACTCCAGCGGGTTCGCGGGACCGGAGGGATCACCGGGCTTGAGGGTGTCGCCCTCGCGGGGGTTGCCGAACGGGTCGTAGTCGTAGCCCGCCTCGGGGACGCCGTTGGGGCTGAGCATGTTGGCCACGCCGCCGAGCCAGTCGTGCGTGTAGGCGTGCGCGCCGGTGGTGGGGTCGAGCAGGACCAGTGGCTCGTCGTCGGGGCCGTAGGTGAAGCCGCGGCGCTCCGTGACCGCACCAGCGGCGTTGCTGGTGGTGTCCAGGGCGATCTGGGGCAGCGTGCCGTTGACGTCCCAGCTCCAGCGCTGGGTGGTGGCCGCTTGGCCTTCACCGGACGTGGCGGTCAGGCGCAGGCCGGTGGCGTCGTAGGCGAACGCGGTGGTCCGGCCCCCGGTGGTGGCACTGGCCAGGGTGTTGTCGAGGTGGTAGGCGAACGTGTCCCGACCGGCCTTGGTCTGGTTGCCGTTGAGGTCGTAGTCGAAGTCGGTGACCGTGCTGGGCCAACCGCTCGCCTCGCCGTCGGGGCGGTTGCCGGTGTGCTGCGGCGTGACGATGCGCTTGCGCAGCTGGTCGGCGGCGTCGTAGAGGTAACGGGTGGTGTCGCTGCCGGCGGTGCCGGTGCGCTTCTGGGTCAGGCGGTTGCCGACCAGGTCGTAGCTGTAGTCGATGCGCCCGGCGGCCTCGGCGTGCCGGTCGCAGCTGGTGGCGGCGTAGCAGGCGGAGGTGACGCGGTCGGCCGGGTCGTAGGCGTAGGCGACGGCCTCGGACACCCCGCCGCGGGTCGTGGTGACCTTGATCGGGTTGCCCACGGGGTCCAGGTCGAGCCGGTAGGCCGAGATCGGGTCCTGCACGTCGACCGGTGGTCCGGTGCCCGGGGTGCGATCGGTGCCGATGCCGGTCAGCCGGCCGGCGTCGTCGTAGGTTCGCCGCTCCACCAGGCCGGTGCCCTGGGGCAGGGTGGTGCTGGTGCGACGGCCCGCGACGTCGTAGCCGAACCGCCACGTGGCCGCGTCCGGGCCCGCGGCGCCGCCGCTGACGGTCAGCTCGGACAGCCGGCTGTCGGCGTCGTAGCCGCTGGTGACGCGGGTGCCGTCGGGGTAGGCGCGGGCGGTGATGTTGCCGCGCACGTCGTAGTCGTAGTCGAACGTCTCGCTGCGCCCCGCCGCCTCCTCGCGGGTGACGCGAGTGATCTGGTCCTCGTCGTCGTAGGACACCTTGCGCACGCCGAGCGGGTCGCCGTAGCCGGTGACGCGGTCCTTGGCGTCGTAGGCCCACGTGTACTTCGGTCCGCTGTTGCCCAGAGCCCGCTCGGTGCGGCGGCCGACGATGTCGTAGGTGTCGACGATGGTGCGCTTGGCCCGTTCGGCGTCGCTGATCCACTCGTGCTCGCCGCGGGTGAGCGCGGCGACGAGGTTGTTCTCCACGTCGTAGGTGGCCTCGACGCGGCGGCCCAGCGGGTCGGTGGTGCTGGTGGGACGTCCGGCCCGGTCGTAGTCGATGCGCCGGACGTGGTGGTTGGGGTCGCGGATCGCCGCGAGCAGGCCGTCCGCGTGGTAGCTGTAGACGGTGGCGTCGACGTGCGGCGCGTGCGGGTGGAACCGGGCGTCGGGGGCGTGGACGCTCTCGATCTGGTTGTCCTCGCGGTACCGGTAGTGGGTGGTGTGCTCGTTGGCGTCGGTGACCGAGGTCAGCCGGTTGTTGGCGTCGTAGGTCGAGACGGTGGTGTGGTCGAGGGGGTCGACGACCTTGGTGCGGTTGCCCGCCAGGTCGTACTCGAAGTGCGTGGTGAACCGCTCGCGGTCCGCGCCCTCGACGTTGCCGCGCGGCTCGGTGACGCCGGCGAGCAGGCCGTCGTCGGTGTAGGTCCACGTGGTGACGCCGCCGGTGGCGTTCTCCTGGCGGATCTTGTTGCCGGCCTCGTCGTAGGTGGTCTTCGTGGTGTTGCGCCCGGCGTCGGTGTTCGCGGTCTGGCGGCCGTTGCGGTCGTAGCCCATGGTCAGGCTGCGGCCCAGCGCGTCCTTGCTCTCGGTGACCTGGCCGGTGTTGTCGCGCTGGAACTCCGACGGCTTGTTGAACTCGTCCACTGTGGACGTGGTGCGGTCCAGCTCGTCGACCTTGATGTCCTTGTGGACGACCTGACCGCCGGGGTACGGGCGGGAGATGCGCACGAGGTTGTCGTTGGCGTCGTAGCGGTACGTGGTGGTGAAGTCCGCTTCGACCGCCCCCGGCACGTTGCCTCGCGGTGAGATCGTCTGGTGCAGCAGGCCCTTGGCGTTGTACCGGTAGGCGGTGACGATGTCCTGCTCACCGCGCCCCATCTCGATCCGCACCGCGGCTCGACGCCCGGCGTTGGTGTAGGTGATCGAGGTGGTCTTGCGCGGATCGGAGACCTTCGCCAGCCGTCCGTTGTCGAGGTAGTGGTACTCGACCTTCACGTGCTCGGGGTTGACGGTGCTGGTGACCCGGCCGACCTCGTCGTAGTTCGTGCGCCACGAGTGGTGCTTGCCCGGTTCGGACACCTCGACCACGCGGTCCTGCGCGTCGAAGCGGTACTCGGTGGTGAACGCCCGACGGTCGGCGCCCCGCACCGTCCCGCGCGGGTCGGTCGAGGCGATCCGGCGACCGGTGGTGTCGTACTTGGCCTCGGTGCGCCGCCCCTCCGGTGAGGTCACGGCCGCGAGCAGCCCGGAGTTGGCTTGGCCGGGCGGGATGTGCTCATAGCGGGTGACCTTGCCGCGCTGGTCGGTCGTGGTGGTGCGCAGGCCGCGCTCGTCGTAGGTGTGGTTGATCGAGTGGTTCTCGGCGTCGGTGCTGCGGACCAGCTCGTTGAACTCGTTGTAGGTGTTCTTCCAGACGTTGCCCTTGGCGTCGACGAACTCGATCGGGTTGTTGCGCTCGTCGTACTTCGTCTTCTCGTCGAAACCCTGCGGCGCGGCGCGTCGAATCGGGTTGCCGTTGGCGTCGTGCTGCGACTCGTGCTGGTTGTGGCTGCCGTTGACCAGGAGGTTGCGGTTGAGCGAGCCGTCGTAGCGGTGGTTGTCGGTGTCACCCGCCCCGCGCCTGGTGTAGAGCAGCACGTTGCCGCGATAGCCGTCGCGGACTATCACACCGTCCGCGTCGGTCGTGGTCGCCTCCTGCTCGTCCGCGTTCCAGGCGAACGCGGTGGCGTTGCCGACGGCGTCGAGCTGCCGCGCCATCCGCCCGGACGCGTCGTACTCGTTGCGCACCAACGTGGTCCGGTGGGGCTGCGGGTCCGTGACGTCGACCAGCCGCCCCTCGGCGGAGTAGCCGTAGCGCCATTGACCGGCGCGGGCGTCCTTGTAGACCGCCAACCTGCCGGCCTCGTCGTACTCGTACTGGACCTTGCGGTGGTCGGGCAGCGTCATCGAGCGGATCAGACCGCCCTCGACCCGCGCGCGCACCACCCGCCCGGACGGGTCGGTGATCGTGATCTCCTGCTCGCCGTACGCGAGGGTCACGCCCACGCCGCGCGGCGTGCGGATCGACACCAGGCGACCCTGCGCGTCGAACCCGTACACCTGCTGGCCCACCGTGACCAGTTCCCAGCCGGCGTCGGTCTTGCGCAACGTCGAACGCACACCGGGCGGACGCCGGTAGCCGCCGTCGACCAGCCGGTACAGCACGCTCGCGCCGTCGTCGGCCAGCACGATCGCGCCCTCGTCGGTCTGCGTCACGCGCATGCCGTACGACCACGCCCACCCCGGCCCGAACAGCCCCGGAGCGGTCAACGTCGAGGAGTACACGCGCGTGGAGGAGAACGGGACGCCGAACGACGCCATCACCAGATCGGGCTCGATCCGGGTGAACGCGCCGGTCGCCGTGTTGACGCCGTCACCGCGGAACGCCTGCCGCGCGGCGGTCGTGCTCAACGCCGACCCGCAGCCACAACCGGACGTCTGCTCGACCGGGATCTCCGGTGGCACGACCGTCGTGCGCGGACGCGTGTTCGGCCCCGGCGCGGACACGAGCTCGCCGCCCTCGTCCAGGATGGCCGCCAGCGTGACGAAGTACTCCTTGCCCGGGTCGAGAACCCAGCCCTCGCCCGCGCCGAACGTGCGGCAGAACTGGCGCACCGCGCCGCACGGGGTCTGCAACTCCGAGCGCGGCAGCACCGTCGAGGACTGCTCGGCGCCCGTGGCCGCGTCGAACACCCGCGCCCGCCACGACGACCACGCCCGGTCGTCCTCCCGCACGTCGAAGTAGGCGACCAGCGAGGTGTCGCCCAGCGCGAACCCCGGTCGCGTCAGGACTCCGGCGAACACCTCCTCGGCGTTGTCCGCGGCGGCCTGGCCCGGCTTGCGCACGCGCTCCCAATCCTCAGTGGACAGTCGCACGGGCTCACCACCGGCCTTGACGCCCGCGGGCACGACCGGCGGCCACTTCTCGGGCGGCACCGCCTCGTCCGGACGTGCGGACGAAGGCGCCGGCCTGTCGACCGGTCCCGCCCCCGCCGTCACCCCGGGCACCTCGCCCGCCGCCGCACGCGCCCACGTCACCGGTTGCAGCAGGCTCGCCGCCACCAGCAAGGCGCACGCCGAAGCCAACCAGCGAGTCCGGCCCATCCGAATCGTGCCCGGTTCCGTCACCGCTCCCCCACATCCTGAATTCGATCGATACGCGAATCGCGCGCACTGCGAAGCCGGACATGAAGGAACCAGCCGAAACCGACGTGGCACGTCGAATCAGCCGACACATGCCAGGACAGCGACCACAGGAAAAAGACCCTGGAGCCACCCGGACGAGCCGTTGCCGCCCACGCCAACGACTACAACGTCAGAGATTCCCAACCGAACAGCATGGACATCCCCCCGGATGTCAGAACGATCACCCCACCGCCGGCACAGCGGTGCGGTGCCATTGAAGCGGAAACCCGGCAACCGGAGACACAGCCGACCGAGTGAATCCACGACGAGCAGTCACCACCACCAGGAATAGTCCGCGAAATCGATGAAGAAGCTCCCGACCTGCCGCAACGGCTCGTTAATCCCCGCGAGCACAGCAGTGATCCGCAGAATTCGGACACCACCCCCGCGGGACTCGGTGATCGGCTCCGCTACTCGAACACCCCGTAGCCCGCGACGGCGTGTGCCCGGACGCCGTCCATGTCGAGCTCCACGCCGATGCCGGGGGTGTCGGGAATCGTGATGTAGCCGTCCTTGACGATCGAGCCGCTTCCGTCGGGGGCGTGGACGTAGCTGTCCCACACCGCGCGCTCCTCGAGGGCGTGCCATTCCTGGACGAAGAAGTTGGGGATCGCCGCGCACTGGTGCGACGTGGCCATCGTGCCCAGCGGCGTCGAGACCAGGTGCGGCGCGAAGGGAACGTAGTGGAGCTCCGCCAGGTTGGCGATCTTCTTGGCCTCGGCGAGGCCACCGCACTTCGGCACGTCCGGTTCGATGACGTCCACGGCGCCGCGTTCGAGCAGCTCGCGGAATCCCCACCGCAGGTACAGGTTCTCGCCCGCGCAGATGGGCGTGCGGGTCTGCGCGCGCACCCGCACCAGCGCGTCGACGTTCTCCGCCGGCAGCGGCTCCTCGAGCCACATCAGGTCGAACGGCTCCAGTTCCCACGAGATCCGGCACGCGCTCGGCACGTCGTAGCGGGCGTGCAGGTCGATGGCCAGGTCGACGTCCGGCCCGATCGCCTCCCGCACGGCCGCTACGCGCGCCACCATCGATCGCAGCTCGGCGGCGTTGATCGTGTGGTTGAAGGCGTCGAACTTGGCGGGGTGGTGCAGGTCGTCGACGTCGAACTTGATGGCGGTGAAGCCCTCGGCCACCATCCGCTGGGCCCGGTCGACGCACCCCGCGATCGAACCCGCCGGGTCGTCGCCGTCGCCGCAGTCGGCGTAGAGGCGGATCCGGTCGCGGAACTTCCCGCCGAGCAGCCGGTGGACCGGCTGGCCCGCGGCCTTGCCCGCGAGGTCCCACAGCGCGATCTCGATCCCGGAGAGGGCGATCACGGACACCCCGCCCTGGGCGCCCGCGAAGACCCTGCTGCGCCGCAGCTTCTCCCAGCACCGCTCGACGTTGCGCGGGTCCTCGCCGATCAGGAGGGGCGTCAGGAAGTCGATCATCCCGACGACGGCGCCCGCGCCCGCATCGGGATTGGCCTCGCCGAACCCGCTGAGGCCCTCGTCGGTGTCGATCCGCACCAGCGTGGCCTCACCGTGGTAGGCCACCACCGCCGTCGTGACGTTCACGATCCGCATTTCTCTCCCGCCGCCGGGTAGTGCAGGTGAACGGACTGTCGCGGTGTCCAACTTGTCCTATAAGCTGATGACATGCAAAGGGGACAAGAGTCTCCGGAAGCTGTCAGGGTCCGGACTCTCCCGGTGCAGGTGGCGGCACACCTGACCCGGCGCATCGTCAGCGGCGACCTCGATGACGGCCGGGCCCCGTCGGAGCTCGACATCTCCCGCGAGTTCGGGGTGTCCCGCGTGGTGGCGCGGGAGACGCTCAAGATCCTCGCCTCGCTCGACATCGTCACCGTCTCGCAGGGCCGCCGCGTCGTCGTGCGCCCCGTCGCGGAGTGGGACTACCTGAGCCCGTTGCTGGTCGAGTGGCTGCCCGCGGAGATCGTCGGCGAGCTGCTCCAGGAGCTGCACCAGTTGCGCATGCTGCTCGAGCCCGAACTCGCCGCGATGGCCGCGGCCGGCATCACCGACGGGACGTTGAACCGGCTCAGGGACGGGATCGACCGCATGTCGGCGCTCGAGGCGGACCCCGACGCCTACCTCGAGGTCGACCACGAGTTCCACATGGAGATCTGCCGGGCGGCCGACAACCGGATCCTCGACCGGATCATGTACTCCGCCCGCTGGCTCGGCACGGCCAGTCGACGCATCACCAACGAGGCGCCGGCCGCGCTGCGCAGCGCCACCGCCGACCACACGGAGATCTACGAGGCGCTCGTGGCGCGCGACCCGGCAGGTGCCCGCGCGGCGATGCGCAGGCACCTGAGCAACAACTCCACGCTCCTCGCGGAGAGGGAGCAGCGGACCAAGCGGGCCGCCCCGCCGCGCTAGCGCACTGCACGACCGAGATCCGGAACCGATGACGAGGACGGACGAGGCATGGCAGAACCTGCGATCCCGCCGATCCGGCCGGGGCTGATCGGCGCCGGACCCACGCCGCACCGGCCGGCGGTGCACAGGCTCGCCGATCGGCACGTGGTCATCAGGAGATCGGCCTCGTTCGCCGCGTGAAACGCCCCGCAGCGCGGCGCTCGCCCCGCTGTCCCGCCGGTCGCAACGTCGCCCCGTCGGTACGCGTCCGCCCGACCGGACGCGAGAGGAGTGGTCATGGCAGAGAAAACGGACTTATCGAGGCGCACGTTCCTCGGGATGAGCGCGCTGGGCGTGCTCGGTCTCGCCGGCTGCGGGAGCGGCCCCACCGCGCCGCAGGTCGACGTCCAAGTCCCCCAAGCCCTGCTCGACCAGGCGGCCGCGCTCCGCGGCGGGTCGGTGGGCATGCTCTCGCAGAAGCTGTACTCGGAGACCGCCAACCAGGCCCTGGACAAGTCGCTGCAGGCCTTCGCGCAGGCCACCGGCACCACGATCCACAACGACCTGGTCTCCGGCGACGCCGGCGACATGGTCGCGAAGATGGACGCCGAGGTGCGAGCGGGCACCAGCCGCGATCTGGCCTTCCTGAGCGACCGGCGGTTCGTCGGCCAGCTCCACAACCTCGGCCACCTCACCGACGTCACCGACGTGGTCGAGGAGATGCGCGCGCTCTACGGTGAGCCCGCGACGGAGGCGACCAACTTCTGCGTGTTCGACGGGCGCTGGTTCGCGATCCCCTACCACTTCATCGCGACCGCGATGTACCTGCGCAAGGACTGGTACGAGGAGAAGGGTCTCCCGCTCAAGCCCCACTACACGTGGGAGGAGCTGCGCGACAACGCGTTGGAGGTCTCCGACCCGGCGAAGCGGCGGTTCGGCTGGGGCCTCACCGTGAACCGCTCCGGCGACGCCAACGGCTTCATCACCAACGTCATCAACTGCTACGGCGGGGCGATCGCGGACAACACCGGCACGAAGGTGGTGTTCAACTCGCCGGAGACCGTCGCCGCCGTCACGTTCATCGGCGACATCTACACGAACCCGAAGTACGCGCCGATGCTGCCACCCGGGATCGGGAGCTGGACCGACTCGAGCAACAACGAGAACTGGCTGGCCCAGATCCTGGGGCTCACGCTCAACCAGTTCAGCGTCTACGCCGACTCGAAGACCAAGAACAACCCGGTCTACGCCAACACGCACCCGTTCAACGGCGCCACCGGGCCGGCGATCGACCGGCCGCTCGCGTTCGGCGAGTCCAACTCGTTCGTCGTGTTCAAGGGTGCGAAGAACCCCGACCTCGCCAAGCTGGTGGCGAAGTTCATGGTCGGCGGGAGCGCGCTGCTCGGTGTCGCGAAGGGGGCACCGTGCCTGGTCAACCCCGCGTGGGACAAGGTGTGGGACTCCGACCCGTACTACACCAGCGGTGACCCGGCCTTCCCCGCGCTGCGGGAGCAGACCCGCGTGCCGCTCCCCCTGACCACCAAGACCGGCTACGCGTTCCCCCAGGCCCCGAGCCCCGGCGAGCAAGCCGCGACCGCCGCCTACCTGCTGACCGACATGATGCAGTCGGTCATCCAGGGCACCCGGCCGGCCGAGGCCGTCGCCTCGACCCACGCCCGGATCGTCCAGGTCTTCGAGCAGCAGGGCTACCCGCAGTGACGGTGCTGCGTCCGCGCCCGGCGCCGGTCCGTCCGGCGCCGGGCGCGTCGTCCTCGCTCACCGCGTCGCAGCGCCTGCTCGGGCGCGACTGGCGCCTCGCCGCGGTGTTCATCGGGCCGACGCTGGTGCTGGTCGCGGGCCTGATCCTGTACCCGATCGCGGGCTCGGTCGTCACCAGCACCACGGAGCGCCACGGTGCGGAGACGGTCTTCGTCGGGCTGGGCAACTACCTCGACCTCATCGACGACGCCGTGTTCCACAAGGGCGTGCTCAACTCGTTCGTCTTCACCGCGTACGCCGAGATCTTCAAGGTGACGCTCGGTCTCATCGCGGCGTTGATGCTGCACCACATGCGCCGTGGCCGGACGATCCTCGCCGGGGTGATCCTGCTGCCGTGGGTGGTGCCGACGGTCGTCACGGCGTTCACCTGGCGGTCCTTGTTCGACCCGATCTTCGGCAGCGTGAACGTCCTGCTCACCGACTCGGGCATCGGGCCCGCCCTCGCCGCGATCGGGCTCGTCGACTCCTGGCCCGCGCAGTGGCTGTCCGATCCCGCGCTCGCGATGCCCGCGGTCATCCTGGTCAACGTCTGGAAGGGCGTCCCGTTCTTCACGGTGACGTTCCTCGCCGGGCTCAAGGCCATCGACGGCGGTCTCTACGAGGCGGCGGTGGTGGACGGCGCGTCGCCGTGGCAGCGCTTCGTGCACATCACGCTGCCGGGACTGCGCAGCATCATGATCGTGACGGTGCTGCTGTCGTCGATCTGGACGTTCAACAACTTCGACCTGATCTGGCTGATGACCCAGGGCGGACCGGGCGACGCCACCGCCCCGTACGTGATGGTGGCCTACTCGAAGGCCATCCAGCAGCTGCAACTGGGCGCAGGCGCCGCGGTCACCCTGGTGATGCTGCCGGTCATCGCCGTCCTCGTGGTGATCCTCGTGCGGATGATGCGACGCGGCGACTCGCCGGGCACGGGCGACCTGGGGCGCAGGCGGCTGACGCCCGCTCAGCGCCGAGCGCTGCCCTGGGTGGTCGTCGGTTTCTCGGTGCTCGTGCTGGTCTGGGCGTCGCCGGGGATCGTGTGGAAGGCCGCGCTGGTGCTGGGCGTGTTCGTGGTGCTCGCGGCCGCCGTCGGACGGGTCGTCTCCGTGCTCACCGCGCGGGGCAACCGGCGGGCCGCGCGCCTGGTCGGCGGCGGCGGCACGGGGATCGCGCTCGTGGGCCTGCTGGGCTTCGTGCTCGTCCCGCTGTACTGGATGACGGTCACGGCCTTCAAGTCCGACGACCAGATCGTCGCGCGCACCGACGACCTCTGGCCGACCCCGTGGAGCACCGAGCAGTTCACCAACCTGTTCACGGGCAGGGCGTTCGGCACCTGGTACGTCAACACGATCCTGGTGTCGGTGGCGTCCACCGTGATCGCCCTGGTCTGCGCGGCGCTGGCCGGCTACGCGCTGGCGCGGCTGAAGTTCCGGGGTTCGGAGAGCTTCACGGTGACGATCCTGCTCACCTACGTGATGCCGGGCGCGCTGCTGTTCATCCCGCTGTACCAGATGATGAGCGGGATCGGGCTCAACGACTCGTTGTGGTCGCTGGTGCTCGCCTACCCCACGTTCACCCTGCCGTTCGCGACGTGGCTGCTCGTCGGCTACTTCAAGTCGATCCCGGCCGACCTCGAGGAGGCCGCGCTGGTCGACGGCTGCACGCGGTTCGGGGCGTTCATCCGGATCGTGCTGCCGCTGGCCAAGCCGGGCCTGCTGGCGGTCGCGCTGTTCACGCTCACCAACGCGTGGAACGAGTTCCTGTTCGCCTTCGTGTTCATCACCAAGGACGACTACAAGACGCTGCCCGTCGGCATGCAGTCGATGATCTTCGGTGACGTCGTGCCGCAGGGGCAGCTGGCCGCGGCGTCACTGCTGATCAGCATCCCGGTGGCGGTCATGTACGCGTTCGGGCAGCGGTTCCTGACCGAGGGCCTCACCGCGGGGGCCGTGAAGGGCTGACGCGCAGGATGACGACGACACCGCACCATCGGCCCCGGAATCGGAGTCAGAAGACCGCACGCTCCTTGCCGATGGATCGCAAGGCTCCTGTCCGTTCGAGGCGCTTCCTGAGCTCCAGCACCTCCGAGTCCGACGGCACGCCATCCCCGTCCGGATCCAGCAGGGACAGGACCAGCCCTCCACCCGAAGTGGTGCGCGACGACGCGCCGACGTCCCCACCTGCCACGAGCTCCGCACGTCCCGACGACAGGTACTGGGCGTACCCACGTACACCGTGCCGGGAGGAGCAGGGCGTTGCAGCGACCTCAACCCCGGGTTCCCGACGAACCCCCAATCGGGCTCCCAGCACTCCGCCACGCGGCCGAGCACGTCGACGACCGAACCCCGGAAGCCGGGGTCGACGCCGGCCCCGGCGGTCCCCAGCCGCAACACCAGCGCATTCGGCCCACCACCAGGGCTGTGGTTACCGACGACCGCCCGGAAGTGGGTTGCGCGAGGGCCGGCGCCCGCGCCCCAGCTGACCAACTGGAACCCGAGCTCCTCGAACACCGCCGCCCCGTCACGGTTCCGGCCCGCCTCGACCAGTTCGACGAAGTCGGCCGAGTCGAGGTCGAGCCGGAGCGGCCGGTCATCCGCCACGCCCGGGTCGTCGACGTACCACGTGTCGAACATCGTGGGATTCACCGCGGTCATCCCGCGGAGGAATCGTCGCAGCCGATCGGCGATCTGCTCCGCCGTCTCGCGGCGTGCGCCCCAGTACGCGTAACAGGTCAACGCTTCCGACACAGCGGCTCTACCTCACAGGCCTGTGGAACACTGGAATGTCAAAGTCCGAGTTCGTCGAACGTTCCTTGGAGGGCTTCGGCCACCCTCGGGTCGGACGCGCGCCATTCTAGTGACTTGCCGCGCTGTCACCCGACCTTGGCCCGCGGGCGTCGCGTCGTCGACCAGCGCACAAGGCCCGAGCTGCCGTTCTCGAACCACGGAAGCCATTCCGGATTCTGGTCGAGGCAGGGCCGAGGGCATGATCCACGCAGTTCCGCCGGATCCGCTCTAGGCAGTGGACCTGTCTCGATGTAACCCGACTGAGTGCTTCCCCGCCCTTCCGTTCAGTGCCATGGTCGAGGTGGACGACAGGGGGTGACCGTGGGCGGTGGGTTGATCGGCGCACGCGTGAGCCGTGCGGAGGACGTGCGGCTGCTCACGGGGCGGGCCGTGTTCATCGACGACGTGCGGCCGCCCGGTGTGCTGGAGGCGGCGATCCTGCGCAGCCCGCACCCGCATGCCCGGATCGTGCGCATCGACACGACCGCGGCCGCCGCGCACCCCGGTGTGGTCGCCGTCGTCACGGGCGCGGACGTGAAGTCGATGGTGCGGCGACCGCAGCCGCTGATCTGGCGGTCGGCGCCCGACGGGCTCGAGACGGTCGCGTACCCGCTCGCGGTCGACAAGGTGCTCTACACCGGGCACGGTCTGGCCGCCGTCGCCGCGGTCGACCGAGCCACGGCCGAGGACGCGCTGGAGCTGATCGACGTCGAGTACGAGCCGTTGCCGGCCGTCACGACGTTGGAGCAGGCGCTGGCGCCGGACGCGCCCCGGCTGCACGAGGACTGGCAGGACAACGTGGCGGGCCGCGCCGTGGTCGCGCAGGGCGACGTGGAGGCGGCGTTCGCGCGGGCCGACGTGGTGCTGCGGGAGACGTTCCGCTTCGCCCGGCAGTGGGGCGCGTCCCTGGAGACGCGCGGTGTCGTGGCGACGTGGGACCCGTTCACCTCGCACCTGGACGCGTGGGTCAACACCCAGAGCCCGCACCTGATCCGCGAGCTGTTCGCCGAGGTCCTCGGCCTGTCGGTGGACAAGGTGCGGGTGCGCGTGCCCGACATCGGCGGCGGCTTCGGCAGCAAGTCCGGCTTCTACGGCGACCAGGTGGTGGCCGCGGTCCTGTCCCGCGTGTCCGGGCGGCCGGTGAAGTTCCTGGAGGACCGGCGGGAGAGCTTCGTCGCCACCGTGCACGCGCGGGAGCAGCGCATCGACGTCGAGGTGGCGGCCCGGTCCGACGGCACGATCACCGGTCTGCGCGGCACCGTGCACGGCGTGCTCGGCGCCAACTTCAGCACCGTCGGCCTCAGCCCGTGCTGGACGACCGCCGCCGTCATGACCGGGCCGTACGCCATCCCGGCGGTCGAGCTGAACGTCGTCGGCGTGGTCACGAACAAGCCGCCCTACGGCGCGTACCGGGGGTACGGGCTGCCCAAGGCGAACTTCGTGCACGAGCACGTGGTGGAAGCGCTGGCCCGACGCCTCGACCTCGACCCGCACGAGGTGCGGCGGCGCAACTTCGTGACCGAGTTCCCCTACCAGAGCCCGGTGTTCGTCTACGACACCGGTCGGTACGCCGAGTGCCTGGACCTGTGCCGCGACGCCGTGCGCCGTGCCGGGTGGGCCGACCGGGTGGCCCGTGCGCGTGCCGAGGGCGGGCACGTGGGCATCGGCTACGCCTTCCACAACGAGGTGTCCGCGTTCGCGCCGTCGCGGATCGTCAACATGTCGGGGCTGGACCACTCCGGGTTCGACGAAGCCGCCGTGCGCATCGACTCGACCGGGCGCGTGACCGTCCACACCGGACAGACCTCGATGGGTCAGGGCATCCACACGGCGCTGGCGCAGGTCGCGGCGCACGCGCTGGACGTGCCGCTGGACCACGTCACGGTGATCTCCGGCGACACCGACTCCGCTCCGTACACGGGGTACGGCACCGCGGCCAGCCGTGCCGCCGCGGTCGGTGGCGCGGCCGTGCTCAACGCCGCCACCCGCCTGCGGGCCAAGGTGCTGCGCATCGCCGCCCACGTCTTCGAGGCCTCGCCGGACGACCTGGAGATCAGCGAAGGCGTCGTATCGGTCAAGGGCGTGCCGGGCCGCGGCGTGACCTTGGCCGACATCGGTGACGCGGCCTACCGGCGACCGCACGGCGTGCTGCCCGACGACGAAGATCCGACGCTGCACGAGCGCGAGGTGTACGACCCCGTCAACGTCGCCACGGCGTTCGGCTGCACGGCCGTGCTCGCCTCCGTCGACGTGGAGACCGGAGTCGTGGAACTCCTCGGCTACCTCATCGCCCACGACTGCGGCACGGTGATCAACCCGATGATCGTGGAGGGGCAGCTCCAAGGCGGCGCGGCGCAGGCCATCGGCGGCGCGCTGTACGAGCGGCTGGCCTACGGCGGCTCGGGGGAAGCGCTGACCCGGTCGTTCGCCGAGTACCTGCTGCCGACGGCCGGCGTGGTGCCGCCGTTCGGCATCGACCACCTGGAGACACCCGCCGACCACATCCCCGGCGGTTTCAAGGGAGCCGGGGAGGCCGGGGTGATCGGTGGCGGGGCGGCGATCGCGCACGCCGTGGAGGACGCGACGGCGGAGTTCGGCGTGCGGATCACGTCGCTGCCGATCACCCCGCCGGACCTGCTGGCCGCGATCCGGGCGGGAGCCGAGCGGTGAAGGCGGCGCGGTTCGACTACGTCCGGGCGGCCACCGCCGACATCGCGGTGGACGCGCTCGCGCGGGGCGCCGTCGCGTTGGCGGGCGGCCAGAGCCTCATCCCGCTGCTGAACACGCGGTCGCGACGGCCGGAGGTCGTGGTCGACGTGTCCCGGTTGCCGTTGACCGGCGTGGAGGAGGACGGTTCGACGCTCGTGCTCGGGGCGCTGACCCGGCTGCGCGCCGCCGAGACGTCCCCGGTCGTGCGCCGGGCCGTGCCACTGCTGGCCGAGGCCCTGACGCACGTCGGTCACGTGTCCGTGCGCAACCGCGGCACGGTCGGCGGCAGCGTCGCGCACGCCGACCCGGCGGCCGAACTGCCCGCGGTGTGCCTGGCGCTGGACGCGGTCTTCACGGCCCAGGGGCCCGGTGGCACGAGGGAGGTCGACGCCCGTGACTTCTTCCGCGGCCCGCACCGCACGGCGTTGGCCTCCGACGAACTGCTCACCGGCATCCGCGTCCCGCTGCCACCGCCGACCGCCCGCCACGGCATCGCCGAACTGAGCCGCCGCCCCAACGACCTGGCGATCACGGCGGTCTTCACCTCGATCACGCTCACCGACCGCGTCGTCGCCGAGGCCCGCATCGCCGTGGCCGGTGCGGCGCCCACCCCGATCCGCGCTCACGCGGCGGAAGAGCTGCTGCGAGGCCAAGCCCTCACACCGGAGGTGTTGACCGCGGCGGCGGACGCCGCGGCAGCCGCGACCGACCCCGTCGACGACGTGCACGCCCCTGCCGCGTACCGCCGCGACATGACGGCCGTGCTCACCCGCAGGGCGCTGCGTCAGGCGGTGGTCGGGTGAAGATCACCGTCACGGTCAACGGCCACACCCGCACCGCCGACTGCGAACCCCGCCGCACGCTCGCCGACTTCCTGCGCCACGACCTGGGCCTCACCGGTGTGCACGTCGGCTGCGAGCACGGCGCGTGCGGCTCGTGCACCGTGATGCTGGACGGCGCGACGGCCCGGTCGTGCTGCGTCCTGGCGGTTCAGGCGGAGGGCAGCGAGATCACCACGGTCGAGGGCCTGGCGACCACGTCCCTCACCCCCTTGCAGGAGTCGTTCCGCCGCCACCACGCCCTGCAGTGCGGCTTCTGCACACCGGGGGTCCTGGCCGTGGCGACGGAACTGCTGCGCGACAACCCCTCCCCCACCGAGGCCGAGATCCGCACCGCCATCTCCGGCAACCTCTGCCGCTGCACGGGCTACCACAACATCGTCACCGCCATCGCCGCCGCCCGCGACCACGGCGACTCGTCGAACGCCGACGCGCCACCGCAGCCTCCCGGGACCTGACCACGACCCTTCCGCCCCTTCGGGCGGAGGACTGGACCGGGTCGGTGATCGTCCTCATCCCTGTTGCGTCGAACTGCGGCGCACCCGGACACGCCGATGCCGCACACGCGACCGAAGTTGCGTGTGCGGCATCGGTTACCGCCGGAGGTGGCCTGCCCTCAGCTCGCGACTGCGCGACGCGGCGAGGTCAGGGGTTCCGCCTTCGGGGCGGGGATAGCGCCCTGGACCGACGCGGACGCGGTCGGCGACACCCCGTCGAGGTAGAAGGTGCCCACCACGTCCACCAGGACGTGGGTCGAGCCGCGGTTGTTGTAGACGTGGAAGCCGTAATCGGGGCCGATCATGGTCTGCACGGCGTTCGGCGTGATCGCGCCGGGATCCAGGTTGAGGTTGGACGTGTTCGGGCGCTCGATCCCGGTGTAGCCCGCGGGCCACACCGTCAGGAAGGTGGCCGCGGTCGGCTGGACGGCGGTGACGTTGGTGGCCACCGCCCAGGTGTCGGCGCCGACGACGGAGTCGGGCACGACGATGGTCGCGGTCGTGGCGTTGCCGATCGCGGACGGCCAGTTCTGGCCCGTGCGGGTGTCGGCGATCCGCTTGGGCACGACCGGTTCGAAGCGCAGCCCTTCCGGCAGCGAGCTGTCGTCGTAGAAGCCGACGATGTCCACGATGACGTGGGTGTCCTGGTTGGTGTACACGCCGATGGACGGCAGGCCGTGCCCGCCGCCGCCGCCGCAGTCGTAGCACCTCATGGTGGGCACCACCGCGAAGTTCGTCACGGTGCTGCCGGTCCCGTAGTTCAGCGTGGACGTGCTCGGCAGGCTGGCGCCGGAGCCGTTCCAGGCGGCGAGGAAGCCGGGTGCGCGGGTGTCGGTCGCGGTGATGTTCACCGCGAAGGCCCGGATCGTCCCGTTGGTCGAGGTGTCCCACGACGCGGCGACGTTGACGTAGTAGCCCGCCGGCAGTCGGCCGATGCCCCACTCACGGGTGTCGGCCAGGCGCACCGGCCTGGCCAACGGGTGGTACTGCCCACCCAGGTAGCTCGCGCGGCCCTTGGAGTAGAAGCCGTTGACGTCGGCGACGAGGTGGACGGACGCACCGTGGTTGTAGAGGTACACCCCGCCGTCCGCGCCCACCTTCACCGTGACCGAGTTCGCCCCGGTCCAGCCGGGCGTGTAGTTCAACGACGACACGGTCGGCCGCGCCACGTCGGTCGGGTAGATGGAGATGTGGCCCGGGCCGGACGGCCCGGTGACCGTCACGTTCAGCACGACCGTCGACGCCTCGACCGGCACCCCGCCCTGGCTTGCCAGCTGCAACCGGACCGACTGGCCCGAACCGACCGCGACCGCCGGCGCGCCGTGACCGGATCGGGTGTCCAGCACGCGGTACGGCGCGAGCGGGAAGTAGGTCCCCCGGTCGCCGCGCGCGTCGTAGCCCACCAGCGTCAGCTTGCGCGTGATGCTGCCACCGACGGAGTCCTCCGGCAGGGTCAGCAGCGCCGTCTGCTCGCCCTTGCCGATGGCCGTCGGCGTGATGGTCAGCGAGCACTTCTGGCCGTAGGAGAGCGTCTTGCCCGAGCAGGTGTCCGCCGTGATCCGGAACGAGGCGGGATTCGCGCCCGTCACCGTCGCCGCGCCGAAGGTCGTCGGCAGGGTGCCGTTCACCTCGACCGGGACCTCCTTCGGCGTGCCCGTCCGCCCCCACGGCTGCTCGCCGAACCGGAGCGCGTGCTCCCCCCAGGTGTCGGCGGCCCGGTAGCCGAGACCGGACTGGAACCGGATCTCACCCTTCGCGAAGACCTCGGTGGTCCCGCCGCACTTCACCGAGTAGTCGGCCGCGAACACGGTGAACTGGCCGGTGGCGTCGTCGTAGACGGCCTCGTGGACGTTCAGCGTGCCCGAGGACGTGCCGGAGGCCGAGCACCCCCGCCCGTCACCGCTGATGTTGAACACCGTGATCGCGTCCAGCGGCGAGTAGGAGCTCGTCGTCGGGTACGACCGGCCGGCCTCGAACCGCGTCCCGTTCGGCGGCGACACGTCGAGGTGGTGCCAGTGCGCGTGGCCGCTGGTCGACCCGGACATCGCCAACGCGTACCCGTTGGTGGTCTGCTGGAAGACCTGGAGCGTGTTGCGGGACCTCTCATACGAGAAGTTGCCGTCCACGTCCCAGCCCTCGAAGTGCACCGTCATGGCCGTGTACGGCGCGACAGGCGGCTCCGCGGCCACCGCCACGGGCGCCCCGACCGTCAGGGTCGTCCCCACCAGAAGCGCGGCGGCGCAGGCTCTAGCGCCGCGGAAAGTACGCACGATATCCCCCCGGGAAAATGGTCGCGGCAGAAGGAATGCCCGCGTCCCGCACAGGATAGGTACCCGAAGCCGCGCCGGGCAACAAACATCAGTCCCACCCTGCGCCCTGCGAGACGGCGCCCTCGTGCCTGCCGACCACCCCGTCCACGCAGGCGAGGCGGGAGCACGACGAGACCCGGGGACAGCCGTTGACGTGCTGCCGCCCCACTGCCTCGTCGACCAACACGGCATGGATGCCCGGCTGTGCTGATCCGACTGGTCTCCTGAGCGTGACCAACGCCGTTGGCGCCGCTGCGCCTAGGGCTTCTTTCTCGCCCCGGGTTGAACGCCGCTTACCCACTGGCACCGGAGTGCCCCGTGGAACTTCGGTCGAGCCGGTTCAGGCGATGTCGTCGGGACTCACCCATCGACCCGCATCTACGAAGACGCCACAGCCGTCGTGTTCGAACCGCACACGCCCGTCGAACGGCGATTGAGCGTTCGAGCAAGCGCCGTAGTCGTTGCCCACCCGGCCCGCCAGCGGGATCCAGAACCGACAACCACCGCACTGTTCCTCACCCCAGGACTCCTGGTACTCCTGGTCGTCCCGCCCTCGGTTGCGGTCGCGGATCCACCGGCCGTGGATCGAGTCGAGTTCCGCTTCGCTGAGGGTCACGTGGTCGAACTCATCCATCAGTTGGCCGCTGTGATGACGCGCGGGATCTCTTCGGGAGAGCTCACCCGTCGATCGAGCCGGATAGCAAGCGTGCCGAAACCGCCGTCCATCTGCCTTCCCCTCTCCCGGTCACCACGTTGGCGCCCAACTGCTCGGCCACCTGCATCAACTTGTCGTCCTTGGTGCCGCTGAGTCTCAGCCACTGCCCGTTCCCGGAGAAGCCGACCTTCTTGGCGATCAGCTGCCGCAGTGCGCCGGCAGCACCTGCGCGCACACCCCAGGTGGCCGACGCGGTGGTGCCGCGCCAAAGGACCACGGCTGTACGACTGGGCCACGGCAATCCTTCCACCGGACCCCGACCAGTACCGCGATATGACGCGATGGCTGCGCCTCACCCTCGGCGGGGTCCGACATCTCCTGGCACACCTGATCACCAAGTGCGGCCGGAGTGCTAGAGCTGTGTGACACCGCCGTCGACGACCAGTTCCGCGCCGGTGGTGAAAGTGCTCTGGTCGCCGGCCAGGTAGACGGCGGTGGCGGCGACCTCGTCGGGACGGCCGGCGCGCCCGAGCGGGGACGGTTCGGCCGCGGTGGGCCCGTCGCCGTGCGGGAAAGCGGCGCGGAGCTCGTCCCCGCCGGGGGTTTCGACGAAGCCGGGAGTGAGGGCGTTGACGCGGATCCCCCGGCCGGCCAGCTCGGCGGCCCAGGTGCGGGCGAGGTTGCGGATCGCGGCCTTGGTGGCGGCGTAGACCCCCAGGCCGGGGACGGCCCGCAGGGCCGCGCTGGAGGAGAGCAGCACCACCGAGGCACCGGCCGTCAGCAGCGGCAGCGCCTTCTGGACGGTGAAGATCGTGCCCTTGAGGTTGATCGAGGTGGTGCGGTCGTACTCCTCCTCGGTGATCGCGCCGAGCGGACCGTACTCCCCGACCCCGGCGTTGGCCACCACGACGTCCAGGCGACCGCTGCGGTTCGCGATCTCGGCGAAGAGCAGGTCGAGGTCGCCGAGGTCCGAGACGTCGCCCTGGACGGCGATGCCCCGGGCACCGACCTGCTCGACGGCGGCGTCCAGCTCGGCCTTGCGGCGGCCGGTGAGGTAGACCGTCGCGCCCTCGGCGGCGAAGCGGCGGGCGATACAAGCTCGCCAAGGCGATGGGCGTGAACCGCTCCACCGTCGCGCGCGTCCTGTCCGGCGACCTCCGACCCGGCGCCGCGTTCATCGCCGGAGCCCTGGCCGCACTGTCACCGATGCAATTCGACGACTTGTTCCACGTGATCACCAACGCGGGCGGCTCCGCATGACCAACTCTGGGCCCATCGCCGCGCAACCACGCCGAGCATCAACCGACCCGAACACCGACGCCCGCCGACGGTTCGGCCCCGACGACGTCCTGGCAAACCTGCACTCAACCATGAAGCGACCCGAGTCGGCGGTGACACTGCTGACCGAGACATGGCGCACCGTCGACGTCGACGTCGATCCGGCATGGCTCCGCAGGCTGTGCGACGTCGGAGCCGAACTGGCCACCACCCTGCCCGCATCCCTCCTGCTCGCCACGGCCTTCCGCCACGCCGCACGGACACTGCGCACCCACGGCCTCCTCGACCTCGCCGCAGTCCAGGGCACGCGCGAACTGGCCATCCACCGCCTCCACGACGACGACCCCGACGGCACCGCCGCCGCCCTGCACGACCTCGCCCGGACCTACCGCACCCAACACCGCCTGCACAAGGTCATCGACTGCGCCGACGAAACCCTGGAGACCTACCTACTACACCGCCACGACACCGGCACCGCCCGCACACTGCTCCACCTCGGCGCGCTCATGATCGACGCAGGCCGACACGACTCAGCCACCAAATACCTCACCCGCGCCGACAGGAAGTACCACCACGCACTCACCACCACCGAACGAGCCCACGGCCTGGCCGCACTGGGACAGGCACTGTGGCTCTCCGGTGAACACCCTCCGGCGCACCGCGCATTCAACCGGGCCCTCGCTCTGGCCATCGGTATCAATGGCCCGGCCGGGCAACAAATTCGGGCCCTCGCCGCGAGACCGGACGACATCACCAGAAGCCCGCTTCTACGGTTTCCATGACCTCGGCGACCGCGTGAAACGGGCGGTCGCGTGCCGCCGGTCCGCCGGCCCTTCCGCCAGAGAGCGTGCCGCCTCGGCGCCCCATCCCTCGACCGCGCCCGACGCCAGCTTGCGTGGCTCGCCGACCGCCCGGAGGACGTCTTCGTCCTCACCGAGACCAGAGCCACCCCGGGTACGAAGCACGAGGCCCGCAGCTTCACCGCAGCTGGCCGCGTTGCGACCCTGCCCCACCACGCCGACTGCGAACTCGGCGTCATGATCGTCAGCAAGGCGGCCACCCGCCCCGACCCGCTCACCGACGCAAGAAGCGCTGGATCGCCGACCGACCGAGAGCGAGAAACGCGGCCTCATCGAACGCCGCTGGCGCACCCACGGCACCGACAAGCTGCTCCCCGCCGAACTGCCCGACCTGCTGCGACAAGTCCTTGACGGCCGCCTCCTCATCACTCCGCTCGTCCTCACCGGCTGACGACCCACCGGGTGACCGACCTAAGACCGTCGAGGCGTGGGCTGGGGTTCGTCACCGAGCCGGAGCGATGTCAGAAACGCGACCGCGGCCCGGTGCGCCGGCCCGTCCGGTGGCACGGCCTCCAGCAGTGCGACGAGGGCGAGCAGGCGGTCCTTATCCACAGCTTCGAAGTACCGGATGAGGTAGGTGTTCCAGCGGCTGTCCATCCGCCGCAGCACACCACCCCCGTAGAGCGCGTCGACCAACACCGGCATCCCGTCGTGCTCCTCGACGCGCCAGCCCGGCAAAGGCGCCACCAGGCGCCGGAACCGGTCGACCATCCGCTCGTACTCACGCGGCTCCACCCGACCACCCCTCGATCACCGACCGCCCGCCCACACTTCACCGGCAGGCACACAGCGGTCGGGGAAGAACCGCTCCACGATCATCGCACAAGCGTTCGATTTCACGTCAAGACGGATCACCTCACCGGGACCACCGCTTCCACGGCCTAAGTGGTCAGCGGCCGGGGGGCGTGGCCGTCGCGCAGTCCGCGCCAGGTCGGGTGGCGGAGCCGGTGGTCGGTGGTCCAGTGGCGGAACTCGACTCGCCGACGAGCACCGGCCCGACCCACCGCGCGTCGCGGGCGAACTCGCGGGGGACCGGCGTGCCGAACGGGCTGGGTGATCGCCGGGCAGCTGCAGCGCGGTGAGCATCGCCCGCCGCTCGTGATGGGGCAGGTGCTGTGTCGATCTCCCATCGTGGACCAGCAGATCGACCACGTAGTAGGCGACCGGCGCGACCCGCAACGCACGGACACAGACGGCACTGCGAGTGCGTCGCTGAAGCAGCCCGAAGTCGGGACGCCGATCGTGCCCCAGGGCGAGGACGCACTTCACCGGGGGTATTTTGGTCCCGGCAGCCGACGCTGGCGATGACGTGGCTGACTGACCAGGGTCGGCGTGGCTGGTGACGGAATGTCGGGACTGGGGCGTACCGTGCTGCGGATCAGCGGTACCTCAGCACCACCAGGAGGCAACAGTGGCCGGTGATGGAATCGATCGTCGGGCGCTCGACCAGTTCGTCGACAATCTTCAGCGCGAGTTCGACAAGCGACCGATCCGGATCGCGGTCGAGGCCGACATGCCCGAGTTGCCGCAGGTCGGTGGGGCGACGGTGAACAACTACAACGGTCCGGTGTTCAACGGCGACGTCACCGGTGCCCAGATTGCCTGGAACAACGACACCGTCACCCAGAACCAGCAGCACACCAGCACCGTCGCTCCTGGCTACGAAGAGCTGGCCAAGTTCGTCACCGACCTGATGCGCCAACTGCCCCAGCTGGGCTTGGACGAACAGGACCTGGCGGATGCCGAGGCTGCGGGCAACGACCTGCTCACCGAGGTCACGCAGCCTGAACCGGAGAAGGGGCGCGTACGTCGCGCGATCATCGCCCTGCGTGGGGTGCTCGCGCCGGTGGCTACCGGCGCTGTAACCGGTCTCGCGGCTGGGGCTCAGGACTTCGCTCAGACCGCGATCACTGGACTGACCGGCATCGCCTGACCAGGCATGACGAAGGGTGCACGCCGTTCGGATGGTGCGTCCCTTCGCTGAAACAGGCCTGCAGCCACGTCGCAGATGCGAACCACTCCATCGTAGCTCGCCAAGGCCTGGCCAGCTCCGACTCGGCGCACCGTTAGCGCGTTCACTCGCCGTTGCCGGAGGGAAGGCGGCAGCCGCGTTCCAGTGGTCAGCGCTTGACAAGAGCTGCGCCGAGGAAGTAGGCGCTATAATGGTCGATCAAAACTACTGTAGGCGGACAAGTCATCCTGGCGCTGGAGGTTTCCATGAGTCCACGCCCTGGCGGCGAGTCCGATAAGTTGGGGAATTACTACGAAATTCTCTGGACCGCTCGCCAGATACTGACGGTCATCGCCGGAAAGGCGGACTCCATTACGGTCGAGCCGCTCGGAGAGCTCGGCGAAGGCGTGGAGTTCGTCGTACGACGAGGCAGTGATCTGGCACTTTATCAGCTCAAACGCCAGATTCGGAACGCAAATGAGTGGACGCTCGGCTCTCTCAGGGAGAAAGGTGTTCTGCGCCATGTCGCTCGTCACACCGCCATGGGACGCGACTTTCACTTCGCATCAATGGTTCCTTCTCAGGTTCTAAAGGAGCTCTCCGAGCGTGCTCGCGGTTCGACGGATGTGGCCTCATTCGCTGCTGATCTGACGTCGAACAGGAAGCTGTACAGCGAGTTCAATGGCCTGAGTGAGGACGCGGACTTCGGTTCCGAGTCGGCAGCATGGGAGGCCTTGCGCAGGGTATGGGTGCACTGGCCCGATGAGCAGGTGCTGCGAGAACTCAACGCGGCGCTAGCCGCAGCACTTCTAGAAGGACTACCGCCGGAAGCGGCGGTCCTTGCGTTGGGCGATATTGCCAACACGAATCTTGGCCGTGAGCTGGACGTGGCAGCACTCGACATTGAACTCGCAAAATTCGATCTTCACCGCATCAAGGCCGAGAAGCGCACGGCCGCGCGGGACAAGGTGACCGCGCTAGTCGCCACCTGGACGGTGGGTGTTGAGGCCGAGCTGCTTATCCCGGCGATCCCGAGGTCGGCCTCCGGATCGATCATCGAAGCACTCGGCAGTGACGGGCAGCGCCTTGTCTTCGTCGCCGGTCACGCGGGGAGTGGGAAGACTGCGGTGCTGTACCAAGTGGCCACGCAGCTCCAGCGCGAGGACTGGATTGTCGCCCCCATCCGGCTCGACCGACTGGAGCCGTTCGCTTCGACGGCACAACTGGGCGCTCGGGTCGACCTTGGCGCTTCACCAGTGGTGACCCTGGCGAGAGCGGCGGCCGGCCGTAAGTGCGTGCTGATCATCGACCAACTCGACGCCGTCAGCAGAGCCTCGGGCCGGGCCCCCGGTGCGATGGATGTGATCGCCGCACTCGTGCAGGAGGCCGAGGCGTTCCCGGAGATGCGCCTCGTTCTCGCCTGCCGCAAATTCGATATCGACAATGATGTCCGCATTCGTCATGTCTCCAGCGACACCCGCGCGCGGCAGGTCGAGGTTCCGCAACTCGCCGACGACGACGTAGCGTGGGCATTGGGGGCCATCGGCACCGCTGCCGACACCTTGGAACCTCGGCAGAGAGAACTGCTACGCACGCCGCTCAATCTGAAGCTGTTCTGTGATCTGACACGCTGTGCCGACGTACCGCTGTTCAACACGTCGAAGGACCTTCTCGATGCGTACTGGGAGCGGAAGCTTGAAGACTGTAAGACGCGATACGGCGCATCGTTTCCTTTCGTCGAGGTAATCGACGTGCTTGTCGAGAGTTTGAACGCTCGACAGCGCCTGTCTGCACCGGTTAACGTTCTCGATAACCAGGACTTGCTGCTAGCCTCCCAGCAGTTGACATCGGAGCATATTCTTGTACGCACCGGTGGCCAAATCGCGTTTTTTCATGAGTCGTTTTTCGACTACGCGTTCGCCCGGAGGTGGATGGCACGTAACGTCGATCTCGTTGATTTTCTGACTGCAGGCGATCAGGAGCTTTTTCGGCGTGCACAGGTCCGACAAGTACTTCTTCACCTTCGAGACTATGACCCACAACGCTTTGTCAGAGAAGTCGAGAGGCTGCTCGTCAGCGCGGATGTTCGATTCCACATCAAGGATGTGGCTGTAAGCCTGCTGCGGCTGATCGAGCAGCCGACTGCGGCTGAGGTCAGCATGGTCGCACGGCTAGTAGATCAGGAACCGACTTATCTCAAGCGGCTTGGTCAAGGTTTGCGGAACGCGGGTTGGTTCACGGCACTCGATACTGAAGGCGCGCTGGACGACTGGCTGGCGAGCGATGATGACCAAGTGCGGTCAACGGGTTTCTTCGTGCTGACCGCAGGAGTGTCCGCCAACCCCGAACGCGCTTCAGAAATATTGACACCATATCTCGACCGGGAGAGTCATCGCAATCAGATCACTTGGATTCTGCACTTTTCGGATGTTGGCAAGTCGCGGGCACTCTTCAAGTTCGTGCTCAAGATGGTTGAGCGGGGACACTACGACACCGGCGAACACGATCTGTGGATGCTCTCGGGCCGCCTGCCGGCGCAACGACCGTCATGGATGATCGAACTGCTTGACGTCTGGCTCACCCGATGCGTCGGGCGAATGGACAAGGCGGAAGAAGTTGTCGTCGCGGCGTTGAAGACACGTGATAGCCAAGCGGCCGAGGTAGCGATGGCCAGCGCACAAGCCGACCCCGTCCAGTTCTGCAAAGTGGTCGTTCCGCACCTGCTGGGAATCATGGCTCGCACGGCCTACCCGAGAGACCATCCGCCCTACGCGGATCGACACTTCGCCGGTTGGCGTCCAGGCGGCGAGGTCCACGAGGTGGACGACGGCCTCATCGAGGCGGCGGTGGTGGCGGTTCGACTGAGCGCGCGACAGGATGCGGCAGCGTTGCGTCCGGTCCTGGAACTGTTGGAAGCCGATGACCACGCCGCGGCGCAGATGTTGCTGTACCAAGCGTTTGCCGCCGCGCCGGAGCAGTTCGCCGATTGGGCCGGTGAAACGCTGCTGCAGGGCGATCACCGGTTGGAATGCGGGTACGATGGGGCCTCGATGTGGCTTACGCGTGAGCTGCTGCTCGCCGTGAGCCCGTTCATGGCCGAGACGTCGTTCACTGCCATCGAAGAGCGGTCCGAGACCTGCGCTTTCCGTGGGAAGGACGTCCTGGCCCTCCTGCCGGATTCTATGCCTTCACGCTCCTCAGCGGGCTGAACGCGGAGCGCTTGTCCGAGCAGGGTCGCCGACGGCTCGGAGAGCTACGCCGGCTGTTCGGCGCGCAGGAGCCCGCCGAACCGTTGCCGATGCACTTCAGCAGGGTCGTCTCGCCTATTCCACCGTCCGCTGTACGGCACATGTCCGACTCCAACTGGCTCCAGGCGATGGCGAAGTACAACGCCGACCGTGCGGACTACGCGACACACGTCGGCGGTGCCGTCGAACTCGCACACATGTTGCAGGCCGAAACAGCCAGCCATCCTGATCGTTTCGCCAAGCTGGCGCTACTCCTGACCTCAAGCCATGATCCCGCTTACGCTGAGAGCCTGCTGCTGGGTCTTGCAGACGCCGCCGAGCCGGTGGACACCTCGGTCGTTTGCGACGCGATCCGCCACATCGCTTCGCTCGCACAACCGTCGACGGAACGCTGGCTCGCCTACCCGCTTCGTCATCATCTCGACGGCGACATCCCGGACGACATCATTGAACTGGTACTCGACCGCGCCCTGCACGCCCCCGAACCGACAACCGACGTCTGGTCGAGATCGACCTCGTCCGATGACCGGCGAGGCGTGGGAGAGACCATCTACGGCAACGGCATCAACGTCGCCCGCGGCAAAGCGGTCGAGATGCTGGGTGACCTACTCGTGCACGATACGGACGGTCACCGCACGGCCCTCGCCGAACCTCACCTCCTACAGCTCGCCGCCGACCCTTCAGTCGCCGTTCGCTCGTGCACCGCCCATCTAATCGGCGCATCCCTTCGCCACGCACGTCCTCGCGCGATCGAAGCCTTCGCGGTACTCGTTGAGACCGATGACCGCCTACTCGCAACACACACCGTGGAGCGTCTCACCCTCTACATCACCAATGGCGACGGTTCGGGTCTGACCATGCCCGTGATCAGGCGAATGCTGGCATCCGCGCACGACGATGTCCGACAGGTGGGAGGCCGGTTCTCGACCTACCTCGCTCTCAGCAAAGATGAAGACGAGCTTCTCCAACAGCACAGGTCAGGACCCGATCCGGCCATCCGGCGCGGCATCGCGGAAGTCGCTGCCGAGTTGCTGACCCGAAACCTGAACGTCCCACTCGCCATGGACGTTCTCAGCCAGCTGTTCAACGACACCGACGCGACAGTGAGACAGGCAGCGGCTGCGGTTGCCGTAGCCCTCCGGGGCCAGCGTCTACGGCCCTTCAGGGCACTACTCACTGGACTGATCGACTCTGCCGCGCTCGTGGATGCTCAAGCCCAGCTGCTCATCACACTGGACCGCGCGCCGGACCGAGTGGACGACCTCGTCATGCACTGCGCTCAGCGATTCGTGGCACTCCACGGTGACGGACTCGCCAACTTCGCGACCGCTTCGGCCAGCGACACACAGCAACTCGCCACCCTGCTCGTCCGTGCCTACGCCCAAAGCGCCAATATCCAGATCCGCCAACAAGCGCTCGACCTCTTCGATCAACTTCTCGAGCTCGACGCATACGGCGTCCAGGAAACGATGGACAGTGTCGAACGCGACTGGTGAGCCGTCCCACTGGCCCCGGCCAACTGGACAGTGGTTGACCACCACGAGGATCCCTCGTCCGGCACTGTAGAACCGAGGTCAGTGGTGCTCCGCGTTTATCGCGGTCATGCCGCTGTCACCTGCTGCCAGGGGTTCGGGCCGGTGGTCGGCGTCGAGGAGTTCGGCGAGGTCGTCGAGAAGCCCGGTCACTGCGTCGGCGACCTGCAGGGAAACCACGTCGTTGCCCAGCGCACCCAGGGGCGCGGTGTGGGGCACGGCAACGTCGGTGACCTACACGGCGGGCGAGCCATAAGGTGATCGACGAAGGCGGGCGCGAGAACCGGGGCGGACGTGATTGCGGGCTGCTCGGGTGCAGCGGCCGAGTACCGCCTCCCAGCGGCGGATCACCACGTTGTAGACACCCAGTTCGCCGACTCTGACGCCGACGGCGATCCGGTGCCGGATGGCAAGCCGGGCTCAGAGTCAGGGCCGGGAACCGCTACGACATGAAGTTTGATCCTGATTTTATGTATGGCAGGGAAAGGCATCGCCGATTGGCCACTGTTCGCTGAGACCAATCGCGGTGTGGACCGGGGCCGCCAGCGGCCGGCGTTCGACCTGATCGCCTACGAGTTGCACCGATGCCCAAGTCGGGAGAACTGGGGCCTTGGTCGAGTTCGGATCGGGGCTATGCCGCAGGGCAGGACTGTTCCACGCCCAATTCCACGGTCCCGGGTTGTTGACGATGAGTACGCCGCTTACTCGCATGTGACCGTGGTCGCCGGGAGTTGTCCAGTAGCCGTCACGGAGCCGAACGAAGGGTGGCGTACCAGAGGGCTGGGTGTACTCGATTGCACTGCCGTACAGTTCGTTCCGTTCGCCGCGCTGCGCGAACGGAGGTAGTTCGCACGCCACCTCCTACTCGGAACCAGTGGTCGTCGGGTCTCCCAATATGCTCGTGCGCGGCGATCACGCCCTCCCGACTTCGAGCCGGAACGCCCACGCCACAGCCAGCAACCGAGGACAAGCCGTCTCCGACGCAGCGTGCTACTTGAAATCGCCTGCCCACCTTGTGGGGCGGCGTGGGAGTCCCGTTGGGGAGTGCGTGATGACCAAATCCAACAGAGCTCGTACCCGAGCAGTGCGACAGCACATGACTGAGTCCGGCACGAACTACGCGCGCGCCGCTCACGAGGTAGGCGATCCTCGCCAGCCTATGCCGAACCGTACCGACTCTGTCCGCGCCCATGTTCGAGCGTTGTTGTCGGGGCAAGCCGAAGACACGCGGCGACAGAGATCGCCGAATTCATCGGCTGGTCTGTGGAGAAGGTTCGCGACCACAGGTGAGCACCAACATGGCGAACGCGAAGCCCTAACCGCCTTGCTTCTCACCTTGAGGTAAGCGTCGTGGGGTGGGCGGCCGGGTGCGCGGTTTCCCCATCAGCACCGCTGCCAGGTCTATACCGCGATCCATCACGTCGAGACCGTACTGACGGCAGGACTGGCCAAACGGAAACGCGACTATGACCAACAGCATGACGAGCAGAACCAGTATGGCTGCGGGAACTACAGCCAGGAACGGCCGAGCGGCCGCGAAGGTGGCACCGCCGAGCATCACGCGTTCACCTCCTTGGCCGCACCCTCGAAGTTGGCCTTGGCCACTGCTGCGGCGATGTTTCGGGCGTCGGTGGAGTACGGGCCGAGCAGCCGGTAGGTCCACCGCTGCGTGTACCCGATGTCCGACTTGGGTTCCTCGACCCATGTCTGTTTGACGTGCAAGAGCCCCGCGTTGCGCAGCTCCCGAAGTCCACGGTCTGCGCTGTCAGCGGATATTCCGTACCAGGCGTGGGCGCGCTCCTGGGGCAGCGGAAAGTCATCCGGCCGCTCCAGAGCGATCAGCAGGACGACCTTGGCCGCAAGGCTCAGCGTCCGGTAGTGGCCCTGGTACCAGTAGGCGTGCGGCAACGCGAACCATCGTTCATCAGCATCGAACGGCCGCTGGTACGAGTGCCCCGAGCCGTCCTCACACAGCAACGTGAGCGAGGCACGGCGTTTGTCACGGGTCCGAGAGATCAGCTTGCGGTCTACGAGCCGCTTCATGATCTTCGAGACTGCGGGTCGAGCCTGGTCGATGGCTTCGACCGAGAGAGCCTTGCCGCGCGCCAGGCCGAGCGCACGAACCCAAAACCCTGAGGGGTAGTTGCAGTTCCACGGCCAGGCACTCGCAAGCGCGTGAATGAGCAGGTAGGCGTCAAGGCCTCGCTGATCACGGGAGGTCAGGAACTCGGCTAGCGGCCCAGGTGTCGTGTTCTTGCCGCGCCCCTGCTGCACGAACGTCTTACGGATGGGGACCTGAGCCCGATGGGTGCCACGCAGCGTCGCCTCGATCGACTGCTGCTGCCCGAGAGGTGCGGGCGGCCCGTCGACAGGCAGGGCCTGAAGGGCACGTGCCGTGGTCATGTCTCCAGCCTTACACAGAACGCATCGTGGCTTGGTTCCGCGAGTGTAGCTGACTTGCCGCTCAAGCGGGAGCTATGCAACTACGTTCTGCGACCATGAGGCCGCGACGCGACCCCCTGCAAGGGCCGCAGGCCCGTTCCAACCCCCCGTTTTGTCGGTGCCCCGCTGGTCCACGGCGCGGATTTCGGTCGTCGCAGGCAGTTGTCACCTTCTGGTCGATCACGCTCTTTCCAAGGGATGGCCGTGAACGAACCCGTCTTGCTGGCCACCGCAGACGACGTCCAGGCACGGACTGAGCAGGAGTTCACGCCGGCCGAGCGCACCAGCGTCACGGTCCTGTGCGCGGACGCCTCGGCGATGGCGCGCAGCCTCGTCCCGTCGATGCCGTTCCGGCTCCGCCCACGGCGGTCGGAGTGGTGAGCGCCGTCGTGCTGCGCGCTGGCCACCCGCCGGAGGGGCTGGAAGACGAGGCGATCGGCGCCACCCTGCGCGTCACCTTCCGCAACCACTCCGCCAGCACCTGCTACATCGTCACCACCAGCGGTACGCCGTCGCTGTCGATCTGATCCCAGCGCCTCGCCTCGGAGACAGGCCGCAAGGCCAACCACCGCCAACGGGCGGTTCATACCGGGACACAGCGTGTAACCGCATCGTTCCGACCTGAGCCCCCGACCAACCACGCCTCGTCGGGATGGGGTGAAACCCCGTTAGACCTTGTCCTGTGAGAAGGCGACGCGGAGTTCGAAAGCACCCTGATAGCGGTGCGGCACGACTGGGCGTCCCCGGACGTCTACAGGGGGCAGCGCTGGACTCACGTCCCAGCGAGGATCACAACTTCGACGTCGAAAGACCGCGGTCGTAGTCCAGGCGCAGCGCTGGGACTCGCGTCCAACGCCCCACGTGGGGACGGGTCGGAGCCCGCCCCCAACGGGTGCTACTCGGGCGTGGACAGCCCGAAACTTGACTCCACCACCAGGCTGCCAGTGTGAAACCGCTGGTCAGCCCTGTTCCCATCCTTTGGTACTCCCGCCCGACGTCCGGCCCTCCGCAGATCGATCTCGCGCAGGTTGGTGCCCTCCCCGACGTCCGGCCAGGGCGGCGGCACGTACCGAGATCACCAACCGACAGGAGGCAATGCCGCCGCCACTGGCCTCCGAACAATGCCTCGACCTCCGTGGGACGGCGCGGCAGCTGCATCTGATGAGCTGGGCTCTTCGCCCCGTCGGACCCGAGGAACCAAGCCGAGACAGGCCACGAGGCACCGATCGTGCGCACCGCGGTCATGCCACCGCCAGCGAGTTCCAGCCCGTTGACTCCTACAAGGGTGAAACACTCTGGTCGTGCATTAGGCCCGCTCTCACTTCACGAGCACCCGAGGGTTCGAACGCTCGCTCCCGCGGCAGAAGCGGATGTTCGCTTGTTCGGTGGTTGATCGATGTGTGCTCGGGTGGCACACGATGTTCATGTGTTGAAGGGCAAGGTGGGGCGTGGTCGCCAGGGCTGTGGTGACGGGCGTGCTGGTGCGCTTGGGCGCGGGGGGCGGGCGGCTTGGTCGCCGGGGTTGTCAGGCGCGGTCCCTGCGGGGTAGGTGGTGGTGGCCAGGCGTCAGGGCCGAGAACCAGCGCCGCGACGTCGACGCCGAACGCGCCGTCGCGGCGATCAAGCAGCCAGCGCAACGATCTCCGATTGCCTCGTCAACCGCGAGCCTGCAGGCCACGAACCTGGGCGGGGACGTCTTGGACGCCTGTCCGCACCATCCTCACGTGCATTGCTGCTATAACGCCGTGTAACACGCGAGTGCCTCGCCACGGTTAACGGCGGGACGGTCGGATCATGTGATCGGCGGGCGACGCGGCGGGGAGGTTCGGGATGGGTGAGCAGATCGACTTGTTCGAGGCGTCGGCGGTCGGCTACCTCTATCAGCTCCGCAAGGCGCTCTACCTCTGCGTCCAACAGACAGGAGCCGGTCCCGACTGGTCCGTGGCCACCTAAGCGGGCGACGACATCGAGGTCCACGAGGACGCGGGACCGGGCCTCTACCGGCTCAAGCACCGCGCCCCGGGAACCGAGATGACTGACAAGGCCACTGACCTGTGGAAGAGCCTGCGGATCTGGGCCACCGGTTGGGCCGAGTCTGCAGCCGGCCAGGATCGCCCAACCTTTTTCCTGCTCACGACCGCAGAGGCCGCCGCAGAGGGCGCCGCCTACCATCTCCGGCCTCCGGGCCTGACGCGCGGCGTTGCGCGCGCGTTGAGCTACGCGTCAGACGACCACATTCAGCACCTTGGGAGAGGTGGTATGGACGGCATTGTGTAGCAGCCTGCAACGGACAGTTGCGGTCAACGTTCGTTTGTGTAACGATTCGCAGCTTTGCTCAAGACGAACGGGGAGTACTGCTTGTGAACAGCGAGAGAGAGCTGCTGGCCCGGGTCCGGGAGGACCTCCGGGCGGCTGGCTACCCGCTCGTCCTCGCCGACATGCGCTTGCCCACCACCCGCAAGGAGCATCGCCTCGACGTCGTCGCGTTCGCCGCAGACAGCACCGGCGCTCTGCAGCCCGCTGTCGTCGTCGAGGTCAAGCAGCGAAGGGTTCACGACCCGCAACTCGTCCTCGACCAGCTCGCCTTGGCCCGCGACATCCTCGGAACCCGATTGCACTACCTCGTCACCCCCGACGGCTGGCTCGAGGCTGATGGCGGCCTGCGCCGCCTGCAGCAGGTCGACGGCCCTGCCGAGGCGGACCGGCCCGGCGGCGAACTGCGTGACATCTCCACCGTCGAGCTTCTGCTGCAGCAGTACCTGTGGGCCGAGAGCAACCGGCACCGCAACGAGGCCGGACCCGATGCCGCCCTGGGCGCGGTTCGTGATTTGCTGATTCGCTTCGCCAGCCCGGCCACTGTGCCTGCTGACCAGACCGTGCCGATGGACCCGGCAACGCGGTGGCTCGCCGTGCGCGACGTCGTCCGCAAGTACCTGGCTCGCGACAGGCATCTCGAGCCGCTGCTCAGCCAGCCAGCGCTCGCTCGGCCAGTGGCTCAGCTCCTCGGCGACGTCGTCCCTCCGCGCGTCGAGGATCCGTTCGCTGGCCTCGGCGCCTTCCTGTGGGCGGTCGCGGACCGAGCAGTGGAAGCTGGCACCGTGGTGCAGCTGTCCGGCACGGACATCAACTCCAACGTGGTTGAGCTCGCTTCGGCGGTGGGTGCGCTCTGCCCAGTGCCGCTGAAGTTCCGCGTCGGCGACAGCTTCCGCCTACAGGATGGCGATCCGGTCGACGCGGTCCTCACGCAGCCGCCGCTGGGCCTGCGACTCCCCGACCCGTTCCGTCTGTCCAGCGGTGCGACGACGAAGGACGGTGAGCTGGCCGCGATCGACGTCGCCCTGAGCCGCCTCACGCCAGGCGGCCGCGCTGTCCTGCACATCAGCCGTGGGTGGACGTTCCGCAGCGGAGACGCGGCGCGGTACCGCGCGTACTTGGCGGCGGAGTGGCGCGTCGCTGCGCTCATCGGGCTGCCAGCCGGGGCGTACGCCGGCACGAGCATCCCGTCGGCGATCCTGGTCGTTGACCGTGCTCAGCCCGGCGAGACGTTCGTCGCGAACCTCGAGGCGAACTGGGCGGAGGAGCTCGCCCCCGGCGGCTCGGTGCTCACCGAGTGCCTGAAGCATCTCGACGCACCGCACATGCTTGGCAGCGCTGGCGGCCGAGGTGAGTAGTCCCGTCACTGCTGTTCTCGATCTGCGGGAGCGAGCAACCTGGGACGTCACCGCGTTGCTCGCGCCGACGCCCGACGAGCTGTGGGGTCAGCAACCGCTCGTTCCGCTCGGTGCGCTCGTGCAGGTGCGCACGCCGCACAACGAGACGAAGGAGGACGAACCTGTTGTCGGTCCGGGGAGCGTTGACACCGTCACTGGTGACGTCCGCACCCGCCGTGGCCGTGGCGCCCATCGACTTGTCCTGCGCGTCGGGAATACGGACGCCGCCGCCCACCTCGGTGACGTCCTGGTGCCGCAGCTCGGCGACGGCCCCTGCGTGCTCATCGGCGAGCAGCACCGCGCCCTGACCTTCGTCAACTTCGTCGCGCTGCGCCCCGAGCAGCCGGCCACCGGCCTCTGGCTGTGGGCCGCGCTGAGCTCTGCTCGTGGACGCGCGCTGCGCCGAACCCTGACGGTCGGCACTACCGGGCGACTCCCGCTGACCGCGCTGCTCAACACGCCCGTTCCGGTACCGCTCCCGCCCACCGACCCGTGCTACGCCCAGCTCTCAGCGCTGCACGCGCGGACCAGCGTCGCCGTGAGCTCCGAAGGGCGCAGCTGGTGGCGCGTCACCACGCTGCCAGTTGACGGCCAGTGGCACCGCTACCTCGTCACACCCACACCCGAGGTCTTCAACGACGGCGTTCCACTGAGGGAACTCGCCACTATCATCGCTGGCCGCAACCCGCCTGGCGTCTTCGAGCAGCCGCGGCCAGGCGCCCTGCCCGTCCTCAACGGTCGGTCGGTCGATGGGAACAAGGTGCAGCGCTGGGCCGAGCCGGGGACCGGTGTAGTCGCGGAGCCCGGTGACGTCGCCGTTGTCGAGGTCGGGGTGCGCGGACGGGCAGCCCTGGTCACGCAATCAGCCATCGCCGGGACGGGCGTGCTGCTGGTCAAGCCGCACGACCGCAGCCATGGCGAAGCGCTGGCCGCCTATCTGCGCAGCGAGCCCGCTCAAACGCTCCGCGGCACCCTCATCACCGGCGGCGTCATTCCCAGGCTGAGCCGTAGCACCCTGGCGCAGCTGCCCGTGCCGCACGACGCGCTGTCCGCCTCCGGGGATGCCCATGCGCAGCAGCCGTCTCCCCACGCCCCACTGAGCGAGCAGTTGGAGCAGCTGCTGTGGAACTGACCGCACGGCTGGCGCCCGTGGTGTTTGCTGAGCTGTACCAGGAGCTCCAGAGCAGCTGCGCCACACAGATGGCTGACCGGCTAGCCGACATCGACCGCGATCTCGACTGGCTCAGCTTGACCATCCAGCGGTACGAGGCGCTCTGGGCGTACCGGCTCACCCTGCCGGACCCGCAGGAGCGGTACCAGCCGCTCGACGCCGACCACGCAGCCCTTGCCGCCTGGATCGCTGCCGGACTGCGCGGCTACGGCCCGAGCAACGAGATCAACCAGGCCGTGCAACAGGCCGTGCGCGACCGGACCGCCAGCGACCCGCCGGAGCTCGTCCGGGACCACAGCCGAGTCGCGCTCGTCGCCTGGAGCCTCGGGCAGGTGGTTGGCGACTACGACCGCTCGCTGCCCGTTGTGTTCTGCGAACCGCTCGCTGACCGCAGTGTGCAACTGGCCTACGAGGGACTCGTGCAGCACGTAGTCGGGCTGCCGGAGGTGGACGAGTGGCCCGAGATGCTTGGCAGCGCCGTGCTGTGGCGGGCGTGCGGGCTCGCCGACGGCCTACGCCCACAAAAGGGCGGCAGATCCAACCTGGAAGCGAGCGTGAACGAGCTCATCGCCGGTATGCGCCGCTACGTCAGCTCCACCGTGCTCCTCCAGTGGGCGAAGGAGTGGCCCGAGTACACGAAGGTCCGCAACGGTTTCACCCACGTCGCCGGGGAGAACGGCGCGTACTCCTTCGCTGACGTCGCCTCACGCATGCGCAACCGCAGCGAGGTGGCGCCCGCCCTGACCAGCGCCACCACGTTCGTCGGTCACAGCCTTGCCGAAGAGCTTCTCGACAGCCCGCTGGCGCGGTGGCGAGCCGTCGTAGACAACCTCGAGTGGGAACTTCAGGCCTACGAAGACTTCGCGCCCGGCGGGTCCGACTCATGGACGTCCCCGCATTCCGGCTGACTTACAGAACTGGGGTCCGGCCCTCCGCACAACGACCTCGCGCAGGTTGGTGCCCTCCCCGAGGTTTGGGCAGGGCGGCGGCACGTACCGAGATCACCAACCGACAGGAGGCAATGCCGCCGCCACTGGCCTCCGGTAAGCCCAACCTCCGTTGGATGGCACGGCAACCACATCTCACGAGCTGCGCTCTTCGCCCGATCGGGTCCGAGGAACCGGCACGGGTTTCAAGCCACGATGTGGCCGATCGTGCGCACCACGGTCATGCCACTGCCAGCGAGCTCCAGCCCGCTGATCTCCTGCAGGGGTGAAGACGCCCTGGTCGCACATAGGCCCGCTCTCACTGCACGAGCACCCGATGGTTCGACCGCTCGCTCCGGGCATCAGCGGACGTGTGGTCGCTCTAGGCCATGTCAACTGTCGACCCCGGGGACGTCGCCGCTTGGCTGGCTCCGTTAGCCTCGATGTGTGGAGCGTGAGACGGTCACCACCGATCTACGGCCGGAGTTGGTGGGGAACATCACCGGTGAGTTCTTCGTGCCGAGTTATCAGCGCGGCTACCGCTGGGGATCCGATGAAGTCACGCGGCTCCTCGATGATATTCACGAGAGCGCGGGAAACAAGTATTTTCTGCAACCGGTCGTGGTGAAGCGTCGGGACGATGAGAAGTGGGAACTGATCGACGGTCAACAACGCCTGACGACCTTGTTCCTGATCCTCCGCTACATCCGACGCCACCTCCCGACGGCGAGTCTGAAGTATTCGCTGGAGTACGAGACGCGCGCTGCCAGTGCGGAGTACCTGCAGAATCCGACATCGGAGGATAGCCAGAGCAACATCGACTTCTTCCACATCTTCGGCGCCTTCGAGTGCATCCGAAAATGGTTCGAGGAGCAAGACAACCCCACGCTCGCAGCAATCAACTTTTACAAGTACCTCTCGGAGTCGGTCTACGTCATCTGGTACGAAGCCCCTCCGGAGGTCGAGTCGACCACGTTGTTCACCCGGCTCAACATCGGGCGGATACCCCTCACCGACGCCGAACTCGTCAAGGCTCTCATCCTGACCCGCAGCCGCCAGGTCAAACGCGACCGCGAGATCGCCGCGCAGTGGGACAGCATCGAACGTGACCTGCGCATCCCGGAGGTGTGGGCCTTCGTCACCGGCAAGTCCGCCCCAGAGGCAACACACATCACCCTCCTGCTCGACACGCTCGCAGGCAGGCCGCAAACGTACCCGCGTCCGTTGTTCCACACCTTCGAGACGCTCCGGCCGCAGATCGAGAAGTCATCTGAGGATCTTTGGAACCAGGTGATCGATCTTCACTCGCTTGTCATGGGGTGGTACGACAACCGCGATCTATTCCACAAGATCGGCTATCTCATCGCCAGGGGTCAGCACTTCGACGACCTGGTGGCGCTGTCGAACGACTGCACGAAGCACGAGTTTGATGCACGCCTGGACGCGCGGATCCGCGACGACCTAAGCCTGTCTCCGTCCGACGTTGCTGAGCTTCGCTATGGAAACTGGAGGGCCGAGGCTGTCCTGTTGTTGATGAACGTCGAAACCGTGCGGTGCATGAAGCTGTCCTCCGAGCGATTCTCCTTCAAGGAGCATGCGACCCGGAAGTGGAGTATCGAACACATTCATGCTCAGAACGCCGAGCCGCTGAATCGCGCGGCCCAGTGGGAGGAGTGGCTCCGCCTGCACCGTAACGCCCTGGCTGGCCTTCCCACGATCGACGACTCCCAGCGCGCCGACCTCACGAGGCGCATCAACGGCGCCCTCGACGACATCTCAGCCGAGACCTTCCAGCCACTCGAGCAAGAACTCAGCAGCGTGTTCAGTCGGGCCGGGGAGGGTGAGGACATCGACGCAATCTCAAACCTTGCCTTGCTGTCGAGTGAAGACAACAGCGCGCTGAGCAACTCGGCCTTCGAGGTGAAGCGCCGGAGCATTCTCGAACGGGACCGCGAGGGCTCCTACATCCCGGTCTGTACCCGCAATGTCTTCCTCAAGTACTACACCGACGCGGAAGGGCAGCAGGTCCACTTCTGGGGCGAGCGCGATCGCGCCGGATATCTCGCGGCCATGCAGAGCTACATCGCTCCATACCTGCTCGAGGAGGATGCTCCCTGATGGCCAACTACCTGACGTCCTACACCGGGCTCTTCTCATCGGACGCCACCGCCGACGCCCCCGCGGTGAGGAGCATCGAGATCCCGCTCATCCAGCGCGACTACGCGCAAGGGCGCACGGACGGCCGCGTGCAGGAGATCCGGGCGCGGTTTCTCGACGTACTCTACGACGCACTCGCCGGCGACGAGAAGGTGGGACTGGACTTCATCTACGGGGATGTCGAGGACGGCACGCTACGCCCATTGGACGGACAGCAGCGCCTGACCACCCTCTTCCTGCTGCATTGGTATCTGGGCTACCGGGCAGGGCAGATCGCCGAGCAACAACCCTGGATGAGCTTCTCGTACGCCACTAGGCCCAGCGCTCGCCTGTTCTGCCAGCGGCTGGTCAAGGCGGTGGCACCGCCGAACGTGGCAGATCCTACGGCGTGGATCGTCGATCAGCCATGGTATCTGTACGTCTGGAAGCACGATCCGACCATTCAGGCGATGCTGGTGATGATCCGCGCCATCCACGAGCGTTTCGGCGACTGCGATGCGCGCCTCGCGTGGGAGCGGCTGGTTTCCGCTGATGACCCGGCCATCTCCTTCCAGCTCCTGCCGATCGACGAGATGGGCTCCGGCGAAGAGCTTTACATCAAGATGAACTCGCGGGGCAAGCCGTTGACGGCGTTCGAGAACTTCAAGGCCCGGTTCGAGCACTCGATCTCGTGGGCCGGGGAGAAGGCCATCGCCTTCGATCAGCGGGTCGACGGGGTGTGGTCCGACATCTTGTGGCGCTATCGCGGTAATGACGACATCGTGGATGACGAGTTCATGCGTTACATCGCATTCATCACCGACGTGTGCGAGTGGCGCTTGGGGCGAGTTCCGAACGGCAGTTCTTTCGAGAACCGCGCGTTGCGGCTGTTCGGAACCGAAGGAGTGGAAGCGGATGAGTGCCTGACCTTTCTCTTCCACGCGTTCGACACCTGGGTTGAGGTCGATATCGCGGAGGAGTTCCGACGGATCTTCACTTTCAGGCCGGTTAGCGCCGATGATGAGGGGCGACTGCTGCTGCTCTTCGGTACCGACGCGAACGTGAACCTTTTCGATGCTTGCTGCCGCCACTACGACAGCAGATACAAGGGACGATTCAACTACGGTCGTACGCTGCTACTCCTGGCCGTCATCCTGAATCGTGCTGATCCCTCCGACGAATTCCCGCGCCGCCTGCGGGTGCTGCGCAACCTGATCGAAGCATCCGAGAGCGAGTTTCGTCCGCATCGGCTACCCGCGTTGGTTGCCGACGTGGAGCGCATTATCGTTCACGGCTCACTCGAGGAGATCAAGGGTTTCAACAAGGCTCAGGCCGAGGACGAACTCGCCAAGTGGGCTTTCCTCGACGAGCATCCCCACCTTGCCCCGGCACTTTTCCGACTCGAAGATCACCAGCTCCTTCACGGGTCGCTGCAAGCATTCGAACTTGACGCGGATACGTTCGGACACCGCGTGACCGCCTTCGAATCGCTGATGGCCGCGCCTGTCAAGTGGCGCGCTCTCACCGGAGCGCTCCTCGCGGCGGGCGAGTACGCGCGCCGTCGCAACGCTCGGGATCTGCAGTTCGGTTCGCCGTCGAACGGTGAACCGTGGCGCAACTTGCTCACCGGTACTGCTCGTGCGAACTTGGTGAACACTGCCACGGCAATGGGCGCGGTCCTCGATGCCGTCGCGGCGGGGACGGCATCGGACACCTCGCTCCGTGAAGTCCGAGACGCGTTCCTGCGCGAACGAGAGCAAGAGGGATACTTCGATTGGCGTTACTACTTCGTGCGCTACGAAGCGATGCGCGAGGGCGCTTCCGGAATTTACGCCAGTGTCGGTGGCGCGATGGGTTATCGCGTCTGCATGCTCAACAAGACCCAGATGAACGGTAAATACCGTGATCCCTATCTCACCGCCCTGGTCCGAGAGGCCGGAGCGAGCGGGGACGTCATCGACGGGGAGGAAGGTCCGTTTTTCATCGGCGGCTACGTTGAGGAAACGCGATCGATGTTCCTGCGCAAAAGTGGCACTGGCCTGCGCTGCGCAGTGGATGGTTTCGTTCTGAAGCCTCCGTCGCACAGCGAGTTTCTCGAACGCTTCCGTGAGATCCGCGCCAACTTTGGCCTGGACGAGCAACTCAAGCTGGTCATACTGCAAGAGTGGCGTGACAACCGACACGTAGACACCGAAGACCGCATCCAGGCCGGTGCAAGGTTACTGCGAGACCTTGTCGCCGCGGGTCTCTAAGGGATTGTCAATCGACTTAACTGCGTCAGCTGACTTGCGTGGTGTGAGAGCAGATATCTGCTGCCCCAACATCCGCTCATCGGCTTCTTGTTGACTGAGGTTTACGACCGGTGCCCGGCCAGGCTCGGTCAAGGTGACCGTCGGGATGCTCTCACGTCAGCTGCCCACCCAGGTCCGGGTGTGGCTCACTTCTTGCGTGCGTCCCGTCGGTCGCCGCGACGGGGTGTGGCGCAAGAGGGGTCTGCCCAACTCGAAGAAGAGTTGCCCTCCCCGTCCTCGAACCGTTGCGACGAAGGAAAGCTTATGGCGTCGGTGGCCATCGAAGTCGACCCGCACAAACGCTGGCCACGATCGCGGTCCTCGACCAGCGTGAACGCCTGCTCGATCAGGGCCGCTTCGGCACAGACAACACCGGCTACCAAGCCACGCTCTCCCAAGGGCGGGCCTGGCCGAAACGGGTCTGGGCGATCGAGGGCTGCAACGGGATCGACAAGCACCTGTCCCAACGCCTGGTCGCCGACGGCGAGACCGTAGTGAACGTCCTGGCGAAGCTCTCGGCCAGGACGCGGGTGTTCTCTACCGGTCATGGCCGCAAGACCGATGACACCGACGCCCGCTCGGTCGCGCTGCGCACCGAGGAGCTCAACCGAGTGGTGGAAGACAACCACATGGTCGCCCTGCACCTGTTGGTGGACCGCCGCGATGAATTCGGCCGTGGCCGCACCGATGCGGTCAACCGCCTCCACAAACTCTTGGCCAAGCTGATCCCAGACACTGCGCGGCCTCTACGGCATCGGCCCCTCCAGCGCCGCCTGCCTCCTCGACGACGTCGGTGACATCCGCAACGACACTCCAGGCCGCGCCTACTACCGGCGCAAACCCGCCGCAGTCAAGTCGCCGATGGAGGCCATCCGATGCCTCAAACGCCGCCTCTCCGACATCGTCTACAGACAACTCGCCAATGACGCCAAGGCAGCCCCACACCAGCCCTCTTGACATAGAGGGGAGCCAGAAGCGGACGTTTACAGCACGCGGAGCGAAGGCCTGTCCGTAACGAGCGGTCCTGCCGAGCCGGTCAGTACCTACCCTCCGCCGCCTCCTTACACATCCAGCCGCACCAGCGCGAATCGCGCCTCCACAACCAAGCTGCCGTCACGAATCCCCAGGTCAGCCCCGTTCCCATCCTTTGGTACTCCCGCCCGAGGTCCGGCCCCCCGCAGAACGGGTCTCGCGCAGGTTGGTGCCCTCCCCGAGGTCCGGCCAGGGCGGCGGCACGTACCGAGATCACCAACGGACAGGAGGCAATGCCGCCGCCACTGGCCTCCGATAAACCTCGACCTCCGTTGGATGGCGCGGCAACTGCATCTCACGAGCTGCGCTGTTCACCCGGTCGGACCCGAGAACCGGCGGGATTCAAGCCGCGGCAGGCCACGACACGGCCGATCGTGCGCACCGACACGGTCACGCCACTGCCAGCGAGTTCCAGCCCGCTGATCTCCTACGGGGGTGGAGACGCTCTGGTCGCACATAGGCCCGCTCTCACTGCACGAGCACCCGAGGGTTCGAACGCTCGCTCCGCGGCATGAGCGGACGTTCAGGCGGCCCGAACCTGGCTGCCGATCTTGATAGTGCGGGCCAGCGGTCGAACTGCGCCTGGGAACACAGTGAGTGCTGGGCGGCAGCAGCGACCGCGGTGGGTTCTCAGACCGTGCGGCGCTCTTGCCGATCGAGTTCGGCCAGCGCGTGCAGCGGATCCACGATCAGATCGAACAGGCAGCTCGTCCGACGAGCCCATCGCATCGGGTTGTCACCCTCGTCGAACATAGTGGCAGACGCGAACTGGTCCTGGAGGTTGACCGGCAGCTTGCCAGCCAGAGCCGCACCGAGCTCGCGGCCCAGGAAAGCCCGCGGAGACGACGGCCGCGTGAATTGGCCAGGCCTGCCGGTCGCCGGGACGAGGGCGTCTGAGGCGCCATCGAGGTCCGCGACGGCCTCTCGCACCCAGTCGTTGTTGCAGGCGTCACGGAGGGGTACGGCGACCTGCTGGACGCTGGCGACCGCGCCCCGTCCCAGGGCGAGCGAGAGCCCGCCGGGGTCCTCGTGGTAGTTGAGGTAGCGGGCGATGTCCACGCCCGGAGGGCAGACCTCGTCGAGAACTACGTCGCCGACAAAGTTGGCGGGATCGATGAGCCAGCCCTCCCGCACCACGACGGACGGCATCAGCAGAACGCGGTACAGGTAGAACTGGCTGCCGTGGTCGGCCTGATCGCGCATCCGCCTCAGCATGTTGTGGATCGCGGACTCGTACGTGCCGACGTGGAGGGCCTTCCCGCGCTGGCGCGCGGCCCACGCGGCGACCTGCTTGGAGCCGCCCATCAGTCTTCGCGTCTCGGGCGTGAGATCGGCCGCCGGGTCGAAGTCCCTCGTCGGCCAGTCCGGCAGCGTGCTTGTGTGGTACCAGGCGAGCTGAGCGATCTTGTCGTCGTCGAGCGCGAGGTCGTCGGGATCGACCGTCACCCGGGGGGCGTTTTCGTGCTCGCACGTCGTACCGCACCCAGGACACACCTCTCTACTCTGCTCCCAGCGGTCGATCCACTCGAGGTCGACCAGCCACTGGTGGGCGCAGATCCCGCACAGCATGCGGCGGTCGCGCGAGAAGTCGATCGGCCGTTCCATGGCTCCATTATCCGGAGGAAGGTCGACGACGGGGTTGTGGGAGCGGATCGAGCCGTCGTTGCCGCAGGTGCAGCGCCAGCGTCGGTATCCGGGTCGTAAGCGGTTGGATGACCGGCAGGCGTTGTGTGGGATCTTGTACGCGATCGCGGTCCGCATGTGTTGGTCCGGGCCGCTCTCGTCCTCCTCAGCGAACGCGCATGGTGGCTGCCCCGTTGGCTGCGCTGGCTCTCCGACCTCGACGTCGAAGGCACCGCCCTCTCAGCCGCAGTCAGGTAATGCTGGAGTTCGCGGGCGGATACCGACCATGATTCCCTGCGATTGACTTTTCGCCGCGAAGGCCCACTACGTGCCCGAACAGATGTTCCGCGCTACAGTCCCTGCCCATGATTGGCGGCAGCAAGACCGAAGACAACGCTGGCAAGGGCCTCCTGCTTGGCCGGCTCCCCGACGTCGAATTGCACCTCGACGGGCGGTCGTTCCTCGATGGTACGGGCATGAGCGACCGTGGCAGCATGGACTGGTGGGCCTCGGCTGTGATCCGCGAGTCCGATCCGGAGGACTACGGCGAGGACGCGCAGAGCAACTGGAGGTCGCTACCTGACGCGTTTCTGGCCGCAGAAGAACGACCTGATTCGATCGAGTACACGATTTTTCGGATGAACGGTCTCAAGTTGGATCTGGAGGACGTCGTTGACACCTTCGACGCTCTGGATGCCCGTACGGCAGAGTACGCCGAGTTCATACCGCTCTTCGCCGGCACGAGAACCTATGGTTTCGTAGACGTCGACCCCGGGATCGAGGACACGCTCGAACTGCCGTGCAGTGAGATAGTGATCGTCGATTTCGCGGAACTGGCACCGGGGTGGCGTGGCCTTGGTGGCGCGGGCAGACTGCTGGCGGGCAGGCTGCTGCGCTGGTTGTGCTCCGCTCAGTCATGTGTCGCGTTGAAGCCGTTCCCGGTCGAGCTGAGCCAAGCCGAGAAAGACGACCCGGCGATATTTGATCCTGCCCTTGAGCGAGCCCGGCACGTGTGGCGTTCGCTGGGATTCAAGCCGTTCACCGACGATCTCTTCTTCATGGAGAGTCGAAACATGCCGCATCGCCGGGCCGTGCAGAACCTTGAGCGGCGTCTTGGTCTGCGGCAATGAGGGAGCGGTGAATCGGATGTCCGGCCGCTCGGATGGAGGAGTGGCCGGAAGGCCGTCGGTGTCGGTCATGGGGTCGAGGGAGCCGAGCAGGCCGTCGAGGGGCGGTGCTCGCCTTATGGAGCCGGCTCCGAGGGGGTGCAGGCGGTGGAGATCCCTGCCTTCTACCTGACGCTACCGGACGTCGCGAGTGGTGAGATAGAGCAGTACCGCGATGGCTGTGACCGGTTTGCGCCCTGACCGTCTGGCGTCGCGTCCGCCGGGCTCGGAGCTGCGGCGCCGGCCGCGCACCCTGGCACATTGGTTGCTGTGCGCACAGCTGCGAAACTCTCCTCGTGACATCCTCAGACGCGCTTGGTGCCTCGAAGTCGCCACAGGTGGCCACTAGGCAGCGGAAGCCTCCCGGTGAGCTGACTCCGCGGTTGGTGGGAGCCGTGATTGCCGTGATTGTGGCGATCGCCCTGGGCGCGCTGTGGTGGTGGGTGCTGGGCCTGTACCCCACGGACGCGGACAAGCACACCAATGCGCTGCTGGAGGCGGCCAAGATGTCCACCGGCTTACTACTCGGCGGTGCTGGCATCTTCACGCTCTATGTGACTGCGCGGCGGCAACACACGCAGGAACTCGAACTGGCGCAACGCGAGACGGCCCACAATCACACCGTGACGGCGTTCGAGCAAACCGTCGCAGACACTGAGAAGAGCCGGAAGCTCGCGGAGCGGATCGCTGATTCGAACGAACGTGACGCGGCCGCTCGCCGCGTCACCGAGTTGTTCGCCAAGGCCGTCGAGCAGCTCGGCTCCACGGCGGCAGCAGTGCGGCTCGGCGGGCTGTACGCGTTGGAGCGGCTCGCTCAGACCAACGAAGACCAACGTCAGACCGTGATCAACGTGATCTGCGCCTACCTCAGGATGCCGTATGACGCCAGGACGCCATTGGATCTACAGCGCCAGCTTGAGACCGAGGGTGACGTGAAGCAGTCAGGAGATGACCGAGTGCGTAGGGAGGAGAAGCAGGTCCGGCTCGCCGCGCAACGCATCCTCGTCAACCACATGCCCACTCGCGGGGCCGTTGATCAACCGGCCTCGTGGGGGACCTTCACTCTCGACCTCACTGGTGCCGTGCTGTTCGAGCTCGATCTTGATGGCAGGGAAGTCGGACCGGCCCGATTCCGCGATGCGACCTTCCACGGATTCACCAGCTTCCGCTCCACCGTCTTCACCGGGCCAGCCGAGTTCAACGTCGCCACGTTCGCCAACCATGCGATGTTCCAGGGTGCCGAGTTCCTTGACGCAGCGGACTTCTACCGCACACGGTTCGAATCCGTACATCGCTTTCGTAACAGCGCGTTCCGCTCTAAAGCCCGCTTTGATCACGCTATCTTCGAAGGTGAAACCGACCTGCACACCGCACACGTCACCGATGATGCTCAGCTCTCGCTGCAAGACACCACCCTAAGGTTCACCCCGGGCCCAGGAAGCGAGTGGAAGACTGTCGATCCTCAATATCCGGTAGGCTGGGGCGTGAAGCTCACCGAGACCGACAGTGAGGGGACCCGCCTCGTAACTATCGGCAAAGTGCGGCCCAGCCAAAATGGTCGTCGACCTGGAACTGAGGCCACGACCTAAGCCCGCATGCGTCGCTTGGTGGACGAAGTCGATACATCGTGCCTAGGACGGCGGTCCATCGTTGTCCGGCCGTTCGGCATCTCAGGCGTCGTTGTCGGCGTAAGCCAGAAACTGGCTATAGGCGGTTCGGTTCTCCCGCCAGCGCTTGACCGGAGTGCTTGGCCGCACCCTGAAGTCCGTGTGCGTCAGAACGAGTTCGTTCTTTGCCCGCGAGATAGCAACGAAGAACTCCGACATCGCAGCATCGCCCCAGAAGAGCTCCCGCTCGACACCGAACACGACAACCTTCTCGAACTCCAGCCCCTTGCACTTATGAATCGTGAGAACACGGACAGCATCAAGCTCGGACAGCCGCTTGAGCGCCTCGACCGGATCCCCGTCCATGCCAAGCTCCTTGCCGAATGCCTTCAGCGCATCCTCGATCACGTCATCGAGCCGAGAACCCTGCTGATATGCGGGTGCCAGGGCATTGAGCACCGGCCGTGACACCAGTTCCAGCAAAGCTGAGATGACAGGCCGCCAGGCATCCAGATCCTCCTTGGCGAATGATGGGTCACGCACGGTCGCTCGGGAATCTCGCAGGAGCCGCTTGAGCTGGCTGTCGAACTGAAGCGCCGCCTCCTCCGTTGCGCCGCGACGCGAGGCGACTCGCATGAGTTCGGCGTAGGCGTCAGGTCGTCGGTCGGTCGTGATCACGCGGATGAAGTTGAAGATCAGGACTGCGGCCGGTTCGGCGGCGAGATCCTGACTGTCCTGTTCGTTCCGGTACGGGATGCCTCGATCATGCAGTTCCTCCCCGAGTACCTCGGTCACCTGCTGGGACTGTCGACGGACGAGTACCGCGATCTCGCTCGGCGGTACGTCTGCTGCGAGCCAGCCTTCGATCAGGTTGGCGACGGCCTCCGCCTCCTCGACCTGACTGTCGAAGTGCAAGACCTGGACGACGCCCTCGTCACCGACGACCGCGTCGCCGTCGCCCGGCCCTTCTACTCGGGAACACCGCATGCACGGAGTGAACCCGCAGGTGTCGGCGCGATTTCAGACGTGGCCGTGTGTGAAGAGGTGGAGACGGTGCGGGGATTGTTGGCTGGTCTGGACGGTCTTGGGCCGTAGCACCTTGCGGGATGGTCCGACTGGGTGGTGCGCATTGTTGGCGGGTGGTTCGGGGACAGGGTCGGGTGAGACTGGGGTGCGTGGACGAGGCGGAGGTGCGCAACCAGATCGGTGGCACTGTGATGGGTGCGGTGGTGCAGGCGGGCACGATCGACCAAGTGGTGCTGTATCAGCAACCGCGGGCGGACGTGGCACCGGTACCACGTCAACTGCCCGCGGTGGTGCGGGATTTCGCCGGGCGTGACACCGAGCTTGCCGCCCTGGACAGGGTTCTGTCACCCGATGGCGTCGTCGCGGAGTCGGTGGTGGTGGCGGTGGACGGTACCGCCGGGGTGGGAAAGACGTCGTTGGTGGTGTGGTGGGCGCGCCGGGTGGAGCAGCGGTTTCCCGACGGCACGTTGTTCGTGAACTTGCGTGGGTACGGGCCGAGTGCCCCGGTGGAGGCGGGTCTGGTGCTCGCGTCGTTCCTTCAGGCGCTGGGGGTTGCCGAGGACCGGGTGCCGGCCGACCTGGACGCGCAGGGTGCGTTGTACCGGTCGTTGTTGGCGGGTCGGCGGGTGTTGGTCGTGCTGGACAATGCCGCTTCTGCCGAGCAGGCCCGTCCCCTGTTGCCCGCTGCGGCGGGGTGTGCGGTGATAGTGACGAGTCGGGCGGTGTTGACCGGGTTGGTGGTCATCGACTCCGCGCGTCGTCTGCCGCTGGAGCTGTTCAGGCCCGAGGAGGCGCTTGGGTTGGCCACGCGGGTGATCGGCCCGGATCGTGTGGCTGCGGAGCCGGCCGCGGTGGTGGAGTTGGTGCGGTTGTGCGCGCGGTTGCCGTTGGCGGTGCGGGTGGCCGCGTCCCGGGTCGCCGCCCGCCCGCACACCGCGGTCGCCGATGTCGTCGCCGACCTGGTCGACGAGCATGACGGGTTGGATGCCTTGAGCGCGACAGGAGATGACCGTAGCGCGGTGCGGACCGTGTTCGACTGGTCCTACACGCGGCTGTCCGCCGAGCACGCGCGGACCTTCCGTCGCCTGGGCCTGCATCCGGGTGTCGAGTTCGGTGTGCATGCCGTGGCCGCGCTCACCGGTCTGGACCGCAGGACCGCGTCGCGGCACCTGGAGGTCCTGGCCGACCTACACCTGGTCGAGCCGGTGGCGCGTGGGCGGTACCGGTTGCACGATCTGCTGCACGCCTACGCCGCCCACCGTGCCCTGCTCGACGACACCTCGGAGCAGCGGCGGGCGGCGGTGGATGCGGTGGTGTCCTGGTACGCGCGCACCGCGGTCGAGGCGGACCGTCGGGTGTTCGCCGCCCACCCGTCCCCGGACCTCGGCCTCACCGGAAATGCGGCGCCGATGGAGCTGGCCGATCGAGGACAGGGCTTGGCCTGGCTGACCGCGGAGCACGCCACGTTGGACGCCGTCCAACAGCAGGCGGGTGCGCACGGTGCGTACCGGGAAGTGATGGCCGTGGCCCTGGCGATGCGGTTTCTGGTGTTCCGGTCCCGCGTCCTGTGGCCGGCGCGGAGGCGGGCGGAGTCCCGCGGCATCGACGCGGCGCGGGTCTGTGGTGACCGGCAGGTCGAGGCGACGCTGCTGGTGAGGCGGGGGGACACTCTCCAGCAGATGGGCGAGTGGGACGCCTCCGACACCGATCTGCACGCCGCCCTCACGCTGGCCGGGGAACTCGGGGACGAGGCTCTGTACGGCAAAGCGTTGGCGGGCCTGGGACTCAGCCGGGTGCTGCAACAGCGGTTCGCCGACGCCGAACCGTACTACCGGCGGGCACTGCCGCTGGTGCGCGGTCTGCCCAGTGGCTACTACGAGGCGACTGTGCACGCCAACCTGGCCCTGATCACCACTCGGCTCGGGCGGCACCGGGAAGCGCTCGACCACGCCGAGCAGGAGTTGGCGCTGCGCCGGACGATCGGTGTGCCCGATGGCGTTGCCTACGCCCTGCACAACGTCGCCAGGGCACGACAGGGCCTCGGCGACGATCAGGCCGCGATCGATCTGTGTCGGCAGGCACTGGCCCTTTATCTGGCCGAAGCCGGTAACGACCTGTACGTGGCCGCCACACTGGAGACCCTGGCGACGTCGCTGCGGCAGGTCGGCGACCACGAGGGCGCGGTGCGGTGTCTGACCGAGGCGGTCACGGTCCTCACCGACCTGGGCGATCCGCACGCCGACGTGCTGCGCGGGCGGCTGTCCCAGGACGGACAGCCGCCCGCCGACCCTCACCCCTGACCGACCTGCTCGCGCGGGTTGTTCAGGGATGCGGACCGCAGGTGGGGCACAGCGGGCTGGGTGCGCTCAGCCCGACCACCCTGGTCTGGAGCGTGACGATGTTGTACCCGTACTGGCAGTCGGTCCGCAGCGCGGGCACACCGGTGATCAGGCTCATCACCGCGTGCGCGGCCTTGCTTCCCGCGATCGTCGCGGTGATCGCGTTGACCGCCTGCGGCGCCGCCCCCGAACCGGTCCCCGGAGACCACTCGGTCCGCGGCGGCAGCGTCGCCTGCCGTGCGTCCTGCTCGGCGTAGAGGCAGTCGTGACATGGTCCGCCCCCGCCGGGCCGGTACAGGCCGATGCTGACCTGTGGTCCGTCGTAGCCGCCGTGCACCCACGCCGTCCCGGTCTCCCGGCACGCCAGGTTGGCCCACGATCGGATCCGCCCGGCGGGCTTGTCCGCCGCCAGCAACAGCACATCGAACCGCGCCGCCAACCCTCGCAGGACAGTCGGGCCGTCGACCACGAGCCGTTCACCGGTGACCTGCACATCCCGGTTGTGGGCACGTAGCCGTTGCACCGCCGCCTCGACCTTGGACCTGCCCACGTCGTGCTCGGTGAACAACAGTTGCCGGTTCAGGTTCGACAGCTCCACCACGTCCGGCTCGACACAGTGCACATGCCCGACCCCGGAGGCCACCAACGCCCACGCCGCGACACCGCCCACGCCACCGACGCCGACCACCACCACCCGCGCCCGCCGCAACAGCAACTGCACGTCCCAGCTCGTCCGGCGCGGCGTGCGGTCCATCCACCGCCACAAGCCACGCCCGCGCCCGCGCCCGCGCCCGTAACGCTCCCGCTCCGCCGCCGACAACCTCTCCGGCACCGGCTCAGCCGCATCCTCCAGATAGCCCTCGCGGATGAGATCGCTGATCGTCGCACGCACTTCGACCTCGGACCGGTCGGGGAACGCGTGGACCAGGTCGGCGACCACCCGGTCCATCGTCCGCGTCCCGTCGAGGGTCTCCAGCAACGCCCACACCCACCCGTCCGGGTCCACCACGGCGGCCTCGATCCCACGGACCGAGCCGATCCGGATACGACCGTCGCCGAGACGAACAGGCCGGTGCTCCCACTTGATCCTCGGGCGAAACATCACAACCCTCCCCATCGACTAAGAAGCGCCGTTGTTGCTGAACGTCATCTCCTCATCCACCTCAAGAAACTCGATCACCGCTGCCACCTCCCTTCCCGCGTCGTGGAGTCGACGCCGGCGTGGGCGGCGGCCGTGGTCGCCGGGCCCAGGCAGTGCGGTCCGGTCGGGTCGTCCGGTTCCGGCGGGTGGTGGCCGTTGGCGCTCATCGCGGTTCGCCTCCGTTCCGTCCCCCGGTTCAGGAGGACGGGGCAAGCATCGCCGGCAGGACCGGACAGGAACCGGGACGCAAACCCGGACAACGGTCCGACACCGTATCCGCCGATCGGGTGAACTCGTTGTCCGGTCGGCCGATCGAGTAGGGCGTGACACGACCGGCGCAACGCCCCCCGTGTCGAACTCACCCACCGTCAGCGCGGCGACCACCGGTCGGGCGTGCCGATGGTGCGGCCGTGTGGACGAAGACGCCGAGGACCTTCTGGACCCGGCCATGCCGGCACACTGCCTCCGGACAACGCCTACAGGGGGCCAGGGGTGGAGATCCGACTACTGGGCAACGTCGAGATCGGCAACCACGAGCGCGTATTCCCCCTGTCCAGGCACGGTGAACGGTGCCTGCTGGCTGTACTCGCGCTCGACCTGGGCCAACCGGTCACGAAGACGACCCTGGCAGAGCGAATCTGGGACGACAACGAGGCGCACGACCGCAAGCAGGACACGCTCCTCAAATACGTCAGCCACGTCCGGACCGCCCTGATCGCGGCGGGCGCGCCGAAGGATTGCCTGCGCGCGCACCGCGCCGCCCGCGGCTACGTGCTCGACGTGGACCCGGACGTGGTCGACTACCACCGGTTCGCCGCCGAGACCCGGGCCGCCCGCGACCACACCGACCACGACCGGCTGCGGCGCGCGCTGGACCTGTGGCGGGGAGCGGCACTGTCCGGTCTGGAGGGTCACTGGGCCGACATCCGCCGCCAGCACCTCGACATCGAATACCGCGGTGCCCTGGAAACCCTGCTCACCGCCTACCTGAAGGCGGAGCACCACGATGAGATGCTGCGGATCCTGCCGTGGCTGGACCAGCGGACGACACCCGACGAGCGGCTGGTGATGCTGGGTGCCGAAGCCTTCGCCCGCACGGGCCGCCACACCGAGATCCACGCGTGGGCCACCGGCATGGAACGGCGGATGCGCGAGATCCACGACACCGGCCTGTCCGACCGGGCTGTGGCGAGGCTGCGCCGCCTGATCGCCGACCCGACCGGCCCGACGCCCGCCGAGCCAGACCCGGCCCCGTCCGGGCCGCCGTCGGCGATGTTCAGCCTGCGCCGGGACATCCCCGACTTCACCGGCCGCGACGACGATCTACGGGTCCTGCTCGACGCGGTCGAGGCCGCCGCCGACGGCCCCACGCGGGCGATCGCGATCCACGCCGTGGACGGGATGCCCGGCGTGGGCAAGACCGCGTTCAGCGTCCACGCCGCCCACCGGGTCGCCCACCGCTTCCCCGACGGCAACCTCTTCCTCGACCTGCACGGCCACGACCCCGTCCGCCCGCCCCGCAACCCGCTCGACGCGCTCGACTCGTTGTTGACGGCCACCGGAATCGACCCGAAAGCCATCCCACGCGACCTCGACGACCGGGCCGGCCTGTGGCGCACCCGCGTCGCGGGCAAGAAGATCCTGCTGATCCTCGACGACGCCGCCACCCACGACCAGGTCCGGCCCCTGCTGCCCGGCACACCGGACAGCCTGGTCCTGATCACCAGCCGCACCCGGCTCGCCGCCCTCGACGGCGTCCGGCCACTCACCCTGGACACCCTGCCCCCCGACGACGCCGTCCGGATGCTGCTCACCCTGGCCGGCCGCCGCGCCGACGACGAGGATCCCGTCGAGCTGCGCCGACTGGTCGAGCTGTGCGGACACCTGCCCCTGGCCATCGCGCTGATCGCGGGGCAGCTACGCAGCCACCCCACCCACACCGCACGCCACACCGCAGACCGGCTCGCCCGCACCCACGACCGGTTGGCCGACCTGCACGCCGGCGACCGGTCGGTACGCGCCGCGTTCGACACCTCCTACCGCGACCTGCCCGACGACCAACGGGAACTGTTCCGGCTCCTGGGCGTTCACAACGGACCCGACATCGACACCCACGCCGCCGCCGCACTGCACGACACCACACCCGACCAGGCCCGCCACCACCTGGAAGCCCTGCACACCGCGCACCTGCTCCAGGAAACCAGCCCCGGCCGCTACCGACTCCACGACCTGCTCCGCGTCTACGCCCACAACCACGCCGCCGACCTCGACCCCCGACACCGCCACGACGCCACCACCCGCGTCCTGGACCACTACCTGCACACCACCCACACCGCCGCCCAACACCTCCCCATTCACCGCACGCCCGTCACCTCGATCACCCCGACCACACCCAGGCACCCCTACCCGATCACCGACGCCGAGCAGGCACGAACCTGGCTCACCACCGAACTGCCCACCCTCGCCGCCGCCATCCACCACGCCGCAAACCACACCCACCCCACCCACGCCATCAACCTCGCCACCACCCTCGACGCCTTCCTCATAACCCACGGCCACTGGGAACAAGCCCACACCCTCCACCACACCGCCCTCCACGCCGCCACCCACACCGGCGACCGGCGCGGCCAGGCCAACGCCCTCAACAGCCTCGGCATCGTGCAGTCCATGCGGAGTGAGT
>NZ_JBFAMT010000004.1:175273-176510 GCF_040656635.1 Actinosynnema sp. NPDC049800
ACGGGGTGGCGGAGGCGACGTCGTCCCGTGCGCTGGACCTGTTCACGGACCTGGGCGACCGGCGCGGCCAGGCCAACGCCCTCAACAGCCTCGGCATCGTGCAGTCCATGCGGAGTGAGTACGGGGTGGCGGAGGCGACGTCGTCCCGTGCGCTGGACCTGTTCACGGACCTGGGCGACCGGCGCGGCCAGGCCACCGCCCTCCACAGTCTCGGCCACGTGCAGTACGCGCGGGGTGAATACGGGGTGGCGGAGGCGACGTCGTCCCGTGCGCTGGACCTGTTCACGGACCTGGGCGACCGGTACGGCCAGGCCAACGCCCTCCACAGTCTCGGCCACGTGCAGTACGCGCGAGGTGAGTACGGGGTGGCGGAGGCGACGTTGACCCGTGCGCTGGACCTGTTCACGGACCTGGGCGACCGACACGGCCAGGCCAACGGTCATCTGTATCTCGGAATCACCCAACGCCTGCAAGGCGCTCACGAGCCCGCGACCACGAACCTCACGAAGGCCCTCGCCCTGCTCGGTGAGGTCGGCGACCACGACGGGGAAGCCGAGACCTATAACGCCCTGGGCGAGCTCGCGCTCGCCCACCCCGACGCCGGCGACCCCCACACCCATTTCACCACCGCCCTCACCCTCGCCCGCGACACCGGCTCCCGACTCCACGAAGCCAACGCCCTGGCAGGACAAGGACGATGCCTCCAGCACACCGATCCGGCACGCGCCACCACCCTGCTCCACCAAGCCCTCACTCTCCACCGGGAACTCGACGTCCCCGAGGCGACCCGAACCGCCGCACTCCTGGACACCCTGCAACGCGACTACCCAACCGCCTCCAAGCCACCCGAGAGTTCCGCGCCACTCCACGACCTGCCTGATAGCCGACCTCCCCGCCACTTGTAAGAGCTGCCCACACCTGGTCAAACCCGGCACTGCCTAGGTCGATCACCGTCGAGGGCGAAATCCGTGTCGAGTAACTCAGCTTGTGCGGGGACACCGGGAGTCGTACGGGCTGGCGCCGAACCCGGCAGCGAGCCCGCCTCGCGCCGAACTGCCGTCACTCGGCTTGAGATGGAACGCCCGAGGTGGGGGCGGGCCGACGCGGCCCGGCCCCTGCTGTTACTCGGGTGCGGATAGCTCAAACGATGACTCCACCCACCAGGCTGCCGGTGTGAAACCTCTGGTCAGCGCTGTTCCCATCCTTTGGTGCTCCCGCCCGAGGTCCGGCCCTCCGC
>NZ_JBFAMT010000004.1:176609-345698 GCF_040656635.1 Actinosynnema sp. NPDC049800
CAGAACGGGTCTCGCGCAGGTTGGTGCCCTCCCCGAGGTCCGGCCCTCCGCAGAACGGGTCTCGCGCAGGTTGGTGCCCTCCCCGAGGTCCGGCCCTCCGCAGAACGGGTCTCGCGCAGGTTGGTGCCCTCCCCGAGGTCCGGCCAGGGCGGCGGCACGTACCGAGATCACCAACCCATAGCAGGAAGGCCGCCGCCACTGGCCTCCGAACGCACCACCAATCCGCTCCCGTAACTCAACGACTTGGGGCCGCCGTCGCTGGCGAGGCGTGGCCAGCACCCGACGTCGGCAAGCAGCGCACCGTCATAAGCAGGATGCGAGTGCGCAGAAGGGTGATCGCTTCGTCGACCTGACCGCGTCTGCATAGTAGAGCCGCTAACCATGAGATAGCGTACCCGTCGCCAGAGGCGGCATGAGGACGAAGTAGCACGATTGGCTCGTCGACCCGTCCGTGTTTCACCAACAGCCTGGTCAAATCATAGGTACGGTCCTTGGTATCAGCATGCGGACGGAACAAGGTAATCGCCTCGTCGACCTTGCCTCGGCCGATGAGCAGGTCGGCCAACCGGTAGGCAGCGTGCGTGTCGCCAGCTTTTTGCGCGGTTGGTGAGCTCGCCGATGTGACCGTGTTCTGCGAGTAGGTCGGCCAACGGGGAACGGGCGTAGTCGTGGCCAGCATCGACATGGGTTTGCAACAATGCGATTGCCGCGTCCGCTTGGCCTTGATTGCTGAGCAAGTTGACCAACCGAGTGGTGGTGTATTCCCGGCCGACGCCGACGTGGTTGCGCAACAGCAGGATTGCTTCGTCAACCCGGCCGTGTCGCTGCAATAAATCTGCCAATTCTACGACGGCTAGATCGTCCAGGTCTCAGCTTCGGCACGTAGAAAGGATATTGCTGCGTCGCTTTTGCCGCGTCTTTCGGCGTTGTGGACTAACAGTGGTTTGTCATCGATGTGGTGATGGTGGACGAGAGCGCTTCAGGCATCATCGGGGAGGTAGGTGGCGTGGCGGACGCGTAGGGCGTGTTGGTGGAAGTAGTCGGCTACTTCGTAGCTGGCGGTCTGTCCCATCTCTGCGGCGACAGGGGTGAGGGTTGCAGCGGCACCGTGAAGGGGTGTGGTCGCGTAGGCCAGGGCGTGGTCGAGCCAGTTGGCTGGGGCAGAGGCTTGCTGTGCGGGAGTGAGGTAACCGGGTGCAGCTTCGCCGAGGTACTTGCGACTCAACGGAGCTCTGGAGCCGACGCGACGGGCATCGACTGCGGCGTGCCGCGAATTCACCGACCGCAGTGGCGTCGGCGGGGTGTAGCAACCACCACTCCGACACCACAACCCGGAGCGCTTGGAACAGGTTCCGGGTCTTGCCCACTGACGAGTCGCCGGTCAGGAGCACGAACCCGCCGCGTTCACGCGCCACTGTCAGCTTGGTACGCAGGTCAACGTCGAGATCGCGCGGCACGTACAACGGCAACTCGTCCTCGACCCCGTTCGCCGTGTCCGGACCCGTCTCGTTCGGGGTGCTGCGGCTGGGCTGGCCGAGGCCAGCGCGGATGGCGGCGTGCACGCCCAACAACCGGGCTCGAGCCTCCCGGCCCCGCACCGCGCCAGCCGGCCGACGCAGGTGGGCAGTCTTGGCCCGCTCCCAGGCCGCGAGCCACGGCTGTTGGTCCTGGTCCGCGCTCAGCCCACACACGGTCAGGAACGTGACCACCGTATCCCGCGACGGCATCGACTGCCGCCGAACAGGTCACTCAGCGTGCTCTTCGGTAGCGCCGGCTGGCGACCGTCGCGTGCCGGCAGCGCTGCGGCGGTCTCGGTCAGCAAGGCCCGCGTACGCGTGCCAGCCAACGCGGTGAACCCGCGGGCCAGCTCTTCCAGTGTCTGGATGTCCGCTGGGCCGAGGACCTGTTGCGGATCGCCGTCCACCGCATGCCCCCTTCTGTCCGTCCGGCCGTTCGACACCGGACCGCACCGGACACCGTAACCAGGACATCATCTCGCCGTTCCTCCCCTGGTCACGGCCAGGCTCGCCGACTCAGCGTGGCCGGGTCGCTCCGAACCTCTGACCGGACACCCCTCGCGCTTGCTCCACTACCAGTGCCCAGGGAGACCGGCCGGCTCCCCTGCCGTACACCGCGACCTCAGGAGGAGCAATGACCTGCGAGAAGAGCACTGAAACCGCAAGCCTGACGAGACAACGCAAGATCGGGCTCGCCGCACTCGCCGGCGCCGTGTCCGGCGCCGTCCGAGCGATCGCGGCTTGGATCCTCGAACACCTGCTGCCCTAGCCACACCAACCCGGGCGGTGGGCCCGCGCACTCAATGCCGTGCGGGCCCGCCCTCGAGTTGGAGGACCCGCTCATAGCCAACTCGCCGGGCACCACCTGCGCTGACTTACGTTAACCGTGTATCGCCTTCCTAGATGTTGCGGGTCATGACGTTGATGACGGCGGGGCGGGGCTGAACGGGCGGACGGGTCTTCCGACGGCAGGATGAGAAGTGCGACCAACTCGTCCGCCGAGCAGAAAGACCCGTCCGTGCTCCACCGTAACGCCCCGTTGTCCGTCGAAGGCCGCCACCGCCTGGTGCAACGCTGCAAGACCCGCCCGATCGCCCATGTCGCGGCCGAGATGGGCATCTCGCGGCAGTGCGCGTCGCGCTGGGTCAACCGCCACCTGCGCTATGGCGAGGCCGGGCTGCTGGACCGCCCGAGCGTCCCGCACCACCAACCCACGGCCACCTCCGCCGAGGTCGTGGCCAGCATCGAGCGGCTGCGCCGGAACCACAAGTACTCGGCCCGCCGCATCGCCCTGGAACTGGAAGCCGACGGCGTCCGCATCTCGGTGCGCACCGTCGGGCGGCACCTGGCCCACCTCGGCCTGAACCGTCGCCGATTCCTTGATCCGACCGGCGCGAACAACCGGCGTCCCCGCCGGATCACCGCCCGGTGGCCGGGCCACATGGTGCACCTGGACGTCAAGAAGGTCGGCGTGATCCCAGACGGGGGCGGCTGGCGGGCCCACGGCCGCGGCAGCGAGCAGGCCCGACAGGCCGAACGCGCCAAGAACAAGGGCGCCCGCACCGGCTACACCTACCTGCACTCCGCGGTCGACGGGTTCTCCCGCCTGGCCTACACCGAGGCCCTGCCCGACGAGAAAGCGGTCACCGCGATCGCATTCCTGCACCGCGCCAGGGCGTTCCTCGCCGCCCACGGCATCGGCCACATCCACCGCGTCGTCACCGACAACGGCTCCTGCTACCGCGCCCACGACTTCGCCAAGGCCCTGCTCGGAGCCCGCCACCAGCGCATCAAGCCCTACACCCCGCGCCACAACGGCAAGGTCGAACGCTACAACCGCATCCTCACCGAGGAATTCCTCCACACCCGGATCTGGACCAGCGAACAGCAACGCACCGACGCCCTGGCCGTCTGGAACGTGCACTACAACTACCATCGACCCCACACTGCCGCCGGAAACCAACCGCCGGCCACTCGGCTCCATGACGGCGTCACCAACGTCATGGCCTTATACACCAGATGACGCGCCGGTCTGCCCCGGATGCTGTCGTCGGCATGTTCCGCACGGCCGCCACCGCGTTGAGGAAGCCCTCTGCAGTCTTTAGGGCCGTCCAGAGACGGGGACGTACAGAAGGAAGCTTTACCCCAGCACCTTCACTGCCATCAGGCGTTACGGTCACGTTCGCCGCCGCCGCACTGGAACTGGCCGTACTCCACCGTCGGCAACGGCCGATCTGGGCGACGAGCACGACGCATCGCCAGCCACTGGCGATGGCGAATCTGACACCTTCCCCCTTGGCCGCGGAGGACTATCGCGCCTTGTCGGGATGGGCTTTATGTGGACGTAGGGCTCGCAGTGCTTCTGCTGCCCCATAGGTCCCCGCTGCGGCTTCGGCGGCAAGTTCGTCGATACGGTCGTGCTTGGCGAGCAGGGCTACCAACTGTGAAGCAGCCATGAGGCCGGGCATGGGGCTGGCGTCTGTGTGGGGGCGTAGCACGATGATGGCCTCATCAACGCGGCCCTGCTCGGTGAGTAGCTCGGCCATCTGTCCGGCGGCCCACGGATGAGTGTCGGCGTGGGGACGTAGTGCGGTGATCGCGTCATCGACGCGACCTCGCTCGACCAATAGCTTCGCCAATTTCGTAACGGCGTGCGGGCTGATCGTGGCGAGTTCGGCCAGTTTGTCGATGCGGCCTCGTTTAGCGAGTATTTCAGCCAAAGCATTGGTCGCATCCGGATAGGGGCGCACCACGGCGAGCGCCTCGTCAACGAGATCTTGCTCCGCCAACAGAGGTGCCAGTGCGAAGGCCGCCCATGACTTTGTGGTGGCAAGCTGGGTTAGTTCGTCGATACGGTCGTGCTTGGCCAGCAGGTCCGCCAGTGCACTGGCGGCCGGTGGATCGGTGTCGGCGTGGGGACGCAGCAGCGCGATGGCTTCGTCGACGCTGCCGGACTCGGACAGGAGGGGAGCCAGTGCGAACGCAACCCATGGGTCTGTGCTGGCATGGGGGCGAAGCACGGCGATGGCCTCATCTACGCAGCCGAGCTCCAGATATAGCTCTGCCAGTCGGTCGGCGGCCCAGGATTCCGTGTCGGCACGATCATGAAGCCAGTCGAACGCCTCGTTGCCCCGACCCCCCATCAAGAGTAGGTCGACGAGTTGCCTGCCCACGTGTTCGTTGGTACCAGCCTGGGAATGATCCGCGTCAGCATGGTCGCGTAGCACAGCAATAGTGGCGTCATCGACGCGGTCTAACTCAGCCATCAGACGCGCCAGGTGATTCGCAACCGAGGGCTCGGCGCCGGCGTAGAGCTGCAACACACCGATAGCCTCGCCAACGCGGTCGAGTTTGGTCAGCAAGTCGGCCAACCGTATGACGGCGGACGCACCGCTGCCTGCGGCCGTGTTGATTGCGCGCCAGTAGAGGGTCTCGGCGTGCATGTAGTAGCCGCGACGTTCAGCGCTGCCTGCTAGACGAAGGGTGTCGTTGGCATGATGGTGGTTGACGAGGGCTTCCCAAGCGACGTCGGGCAGGTGGACTGTTCGACGGATGCGATGACTGTGTTGGTACAGGTAGTCGGCGACATCATATCCGGAGACCTGTCCCATGCCCGACGATACGGGGGCGAGCGCGGAGGCAGCGCCGTGCAGTTCCATGGTGGCGTACGACAACGCCTTGTCTTCCCAATCCGCAGGCGCTTTGGCTTGTTGGGCAGGCGTGAGATAGCCCGGCACTGCTGCGGCGAGGTAGTGCCAGGTGAGAGGCGCTTGGGCACCGACACGTCTGGCGTCTAGTGCTGCGGTGATAACGGCCTTGCCGTAGCACTGCTTGGCCGGTGCGTGTTCCCAGTGGTGAATCAGTTGCGGTCCGGCCGCCATAACCTGCGTAAACCCGGCGTCAGGGGTGTTCAAAGCGATGCGGATGCGCAGATCGGTGTCGGCCAGATCCTCTGCCCGTTGCCGTTCATTGGGGCTGAACTCGTCGGGCACCGCGATGATTTCGGCCAGCTTGAGTAGTTGCCGGTCGTTCGCGTACCGGTCCGACTGTCCCGGAATGCGCGGTTCAGTGCGAGATTCGTACTCGTCAGGCCATAGCGTTGCCGCGACTACCGTCCCTGCCGATACCAAACTCCGGATGGTCGCTGCTGGCAGGCCGTGGGGGTGGTTGAGGTAGTCCTGCAGTTCGTCCAGCCACACCACCGTCCGGTCCGTCGGTGCGGCAGCGAACTCGCTAACAGCGACGGCGTCAGCGGGGTGTAGTAGCCACCACTCCGGCACAACGTCGCGCAGGGCCTCGAACAGTGCTCGGGTCTTACCTACTGACGAGTCACCTATCAGCAGGACAAACCCACCGCGTTCACGAGCTCCCGTTAGCTTGGCGCGTAGGTCGTCGTCAAGATCCCGCGACACGTACGCCGGTAACTCGTCCTGGGTTCGGCTCTCGGCCCCCTGTAGCCCTACCCTGTCCGGCTGCGCACTGCTGGTCGGGTCGTCAGGAAGCCGGATGGCCGTATGCACACCCATCCACTGAGCACGAGCGTCCCGTACTCGCACGGCACCGGGTGGGCGACGAAGGTGGGCGGTGCTGATTCGCTCCCACGCCACGAGCCATGGTTGCTGGTCCTGCGGACTCGGAAGTCCGCATACGGTCAGGAACGTGACTACGGTATCCCGCGATGGCATGGACTTACCGCCGAGCAGGTCGCTCAGGGTGCTTTTCGGCAGCGCCGGCTTGCGGCCGTCGCGTACCGGCAGCGCCTCGGCGGCCTTGGTCAGCGAAGCCTGCGTGCGTGTTCCGAGTAATTGTGTGAAGGCGTTGGCCAACTCGGCCAACGTCTCGATCCTCGCCGGCTCAAGGACATGTCCCGGATCACCCTTCACGGCGAGCATCATCCCCCTTCCGGCGCGGTGGTTCAGCGCTGGACCACGGATACCGTATCCCCGTACGACCTCGACCGACCAAGCAGCCGAGCGCACCCCACTGGGTTACGAACAGTCCTTAGATGTGACTCTCTGTGGCCGATGGTCACTGAGCTTGCTGTCGACCAGTCGGAGGACTGGTCGGTGCTCTTCCACACTGAGCATCTACCGAACACGGGGAACGGTCCAGGCCAGTTCGTGGGCGAGGTCTGCGATGGTCAGGCCGTGCTCGCAGGCGAGGTTGAATGCCTCGGTCAGGAGTGCGGGCTGTTCGCCGGGGTAGCCGACTAGCGGCTCAGGGGTGAACCCTGGTTGGCCGTTGAGGTCGTGTAGCCGCTGGTAGGCGCGGCTGGCGGAGGAGTCTGAGAGTAGGCCGAGTTCGCGGCAGCGGTAGAGCAAGGAGTGCACCCGACACTCCCCTACGTCGCGGGTGACTCAACAGCGACGGGTGCCACCGGCTGGTGGTCAGCACGGCGGTCTGCGGCCGTCCACGATCTTGGCTGCGCGCAGTTCGAAGACGGCCGCTTAATGTGCAAACCGGTTCTTCTTCAGATCAGCGCCCTGCACTCGGACGCTATCGAATACGGACGGATGGCAGGGGCACTCCGGCTGGCCGTCGGCCGGTTGAGGATCCGTCAGTGGGAAGATGTCGTAATGCGACGCAAGCCTTCTGCGAGAGTCGCCAGCGAGGGAGTGACCCACACCCAGTCGGCCATCCAGGACGAGCTGGGTTGGCTGTTCCGCGAGCAGCCCACTGAGGACTACGGCATTGACGCGCATGTCGAGGTTGTCGACGGCGAGGACGTGCGCGGGCGGCTGCTGGCCCTGCAGATCAAGAGTGGAATGAGCTGGTTCCGGGAGACTGCGCCTAAAGGCTGGTGGTTCCGGCCAGATGCCGAGCATGTGGCCTACTGGCTCAACCACTCCCTGCCGGTGGCTGTGGTGCTGTACCACCCGGAGACCAAGCGCTGCTACTGGCAGCTGGTGAACCGCCAGACGCTCCAAGAAACATCCGCAGGCGGCTGGAAGCTGCTGGTGCCGGAAGCCCAAGTACTGGACGCAAGCGCGGCGGACAGGCTACGCAAGGCCGCCGAGGGCGACCCGTACGTCCTGCGTATCCGCCAGCTACAGCTCGCGAAGACGTGGATGGAGCTGCTGGCCAGTGGCAAGCGACTGGTGGTGGATATCGAGGAGTGGATCAACAAGACGTCAGGACGCGGCTCCATCTCGCTGGGCGTGGACCACGAGGACGGCGAGAAACCTGAGGAGCTGGCCAGTTGGGGCGTGTTTCTCGGCATGGCGAGCTACGCCGAGGTGGTGCCGCGGCTGTTCGCATGGGCGGACGTGCAGGTGCACGAAGAAACCTACGAGGACGCGGAGTACGACCAGTACAAGGCTGAGTGCGTTATCTACGACAACGAGGGTGACAGCTTCGTCACCGAGGACTTCGCCGAGTGGCGCAGCGGCAGGTTGGCGCAGGGACTAAGGCCCTACGCCAACGGCGCCGACGAGGTGGACTTCTGGCGACTGGAGCTGACGCTCAACGAGTTGGGCAAGGCGTTCCTAGTGGTGGACAGGTTTGGGATGGAGGGCGGGAGATTATTGACGTAGGGCTGGTTGCCAACGACCGAGTCGTTCGCGCCATCGCGTTGACCATCGCCATGGTCGTCGCACACACCTCGACTTCCGGTCCGGCAACGTCGCTTCCCCCGACGTCTACAGGGCAGCGCTGGACTCACGTTCAATGCACACACGCGGGACGGGCCGGAGCCCGTCCCATCGGGTGCTACTCGGGTGTGGACAATCTGAAACTCGACTCCACAACCAGACTGCCGACGCGAACCCGCTGGTCAGCACTGTTCCCATCCTTTGGTACTCCCGCCGGGGATTCGAACCTGCGCACCCATGCGAGGCGACCTCGGGTTATCAGACATGTTCGCCGATCCCCATGCGGAGTTGAGTCTCCTGCGCCCGCTCGGCTGCCGCGCTGGCTCCGTAGTGGCGAGGCATGTCCTCGGAGGTCCAGCCGAGCAGGAGCATGAGGTCGCCGGTATCTCCGCCGGCCTTCTTCCACTCATGGGCGAAGTTGTGGCGCCAGCGGTGGGCGTGGACGCCGGTCAGACCGGCGGCCAGGCCGCGCCGCTTGAGCATGATCTTGATGCCGTTGGGGGCCAGGCGGCGGACGCCGCGGTCGGCCAGCCACAGGTCGGGCAGGTCGGCTCCCTTGTGCTTGGCGCGGGCCCGCAGATAGCGGCTCAGGGCGCGGGCTGTCTTGGGGCCGAAGCGGACGCGTCGGTCCTTGTTGCCCTTGCCGTGGTAGTGCGCCGAGTCGGTGTTCATGTCCAGGTCGGCCAGGGTCAGGTTGCCGACCTCGGACAGGCGGGCGCCGGTGTTGTAGTAGAGGCGGATGATCGCTTCGTCGCGCAGTTGGACGAAGTCCTTGCCCTTGCAGGTGCCCAGGACCCTCTTGGTATCGTCGTCACGGATGACGGGGATGAGCTTCTTGGTCGGCTTGGGCTGCTTGACCCGTTCCATCGGCGAGCGGTCGATATCCTCCTCGTCGACCACGAGCCACTTGAAGAACTGCTGCAGGCCCTTGTGCTTGTTCAGCGCGGTGGCCGCCGAGCGGGTGTCGATCATCCACGCCTGGAACGCCTCGACGTGGCCCTTGGTCACCCCGCACGGGTCGTCGGCCGCGTCGTCGGCGTCCGGGTCGGGCGAGTGCTCGGCTAGGTACCGGGCCAGTTGGGCGGCGGCGAGAAGATAGTTGTAGCGGGTCGTCTCCGGGTGGTTGGCCGAACGCAAGGTCCGGTCCCAGTCCCGCAGGTAGCCGGCCCAGGTTTTCGACAGGCCGGTGGTGATCTTGTCCAGGTCCAGCAGGGGCATCGCGGTGGTCCCTCCGAGTCAAGGTGTCGCTGAGCGACGTGCTCGACCTCGAAGAACGAACCAAGATCACAAAAAGAGGGCCCTCGCAGTGTCTGACCTGCGAAGACCCTCTTGGCCGTCGGGACGACAGGATTTGAACCTGCGACCCCTTGACCCCCAGTCAAGTGCGCTACCAAACTGCGCCACGTCCCGGCCGCATCCCGTTGTGGGGTGCGCGCATAGCTTAGCGCACTCCCAACGGGCCTCCGACACGACCCCCCGGGTTGGTCGATCAGGCGGCCTACCTGCGGAAATGGCAGGGGCCCGCGCTTGGCGGGCCCCTGGTCCCCTCGGTCTCGCCGTTCCCCCGGGCGACGCCTCTCGAACTACTATGCGTTCGCCGGGTTTCGTGCACTACCGCCGAAAGTCGAGTCATCTGCGTCAACTTTCGACGCACCCGTCGGTAGGGTCGCGTCGATCACGAAGCCGCCGTCGGCGCGGGCCGTGGTGGTCAAGGTGCCGCCCGCCTGGGTCACCCGCTCCTTCAGGCCGTGCAGGCCGTGGCCGCCCTGGTCGGACGGTGCCGGCGGGGTCGAGGGGCGGTCGTTGGTCACGGTCACGCGTAGGCGATCGTCCTGTTGCGACAGTCGCACGTGGACGGAGGCGTCGGGGGCGTGTTTGGTCACGTTGGTCAGCGCTTCTTGCACCACGCGGTAGGCCGCGCGGCCCGTGGCTGGTGGTGGGGGATGTTCGCTTCGGTCTTCGTAGTCGACCGTCAGGCCGGCTGCACGCGCCCGGTCGATGAGGGACGAGAGGCCGTCGAAGCCCGGGCTCGGCTCGGTGTTGAGGAGTCCGAGCGCCGCACGCATCTCGGCCAGGGCCTCCTTCGCCAACGCACGCAGGCGCAGCGCGGTGTCGCGGGTCTTGACGTCCTCCGTGGTGGCTGCCAGGGCGGCCGACTCGACCGCGATGAGGGTGGCGTGATGACCTACGGCGTCGTGGATCTCACGGGCGATCCGGGCACGTTCCGCCGCACGGGCGCCGTCCTCGCGCGCCTCCACCTCGGCGATCCGGGCCCGGGACGCCTCGGCGAGGCTCGCGGTCAGCTCGCGTCTCGTCGTGATCAGGGCCCCGAGCGCGGTGGGCGCGCCGGCCACGAACAGGCTGAACGCGAACGTCAGGAGCGCGGCGCCGGGAGCCAGGCCCTGGCTGACGACCACCACCGTGGACGGCAGCACGGTCGCCAGGGCCACCCACGTGATCATCACCGGCACGGTGGACTTGCGGCCGATGCGGTACAGGGCGACGACGGTGGGCGGCAGCCCCAGGCCGCCGACCAGGCCGGGCAGGCACGCGAGCGCCGCGACCCAGGGCCGCCACCGGCGCACCGGCAGCAGCGCGCACGCCGCCAGCGCCGTCGGGATCGACCACGTGTACGGGACGTGGTCGGCCAGCAGCACCATCGCGGCGGGCACCACGACGGCCAGGACCTCCAGGACGATCACCACGTGCCCACCTGGTGCGCGACGAGGGCGGCCTGGACGCGGTTCTCGACGCCGAGCTTCGTGAGCACGGTGGACACGTAGCTCTTCACCGTCGCCTCGCTGAGGCCGAGCGCCCCGGCGATGGCGCTGTTCGGCTGCCCGCTCGCCAGCAGTTCGAGCACCTGCCGCTCACGCGCGCTCAGGCCGTCGAGCTGCGGGCTCCGCCGCAGCCTGGCGGCACGCATCCTGGGCAGCAGCCGGGCGGTGATCCGGGGGTCGAGCACGGCTCCCCCGGCGGCCAGGTCGAGCACGGCGCGCACCAAGGCGTCCGGCTCGGCGTCCTTGAGCAGGAAGCCCTGTGCGCCGAGCTCCAGCGCCGCGGTCACGTAGTCGTCCAGGTCGAACGTCGTCAGCACGGCCAGCGCCGGCGGGTCGGGCCAACTCAACAGCGCCCTCAACGCGGCCAGCCCGTCCATGCCCGGCATCTGCACGTCGACCAGCGCCACGTCCGGCCGGCACCGGCGGACGGCCTCCAGCAGGCCGGCGCCGTCCGCGGCTTCCGCCACGACCTCGACCCGGCCGTCCGCTTCGAGCAGGACCTTCAGCCCCCGACGGAGCAGCGCCTCGTCATCGGCGAGGACCAATCGCACCGGCACGACGACAGGCAACAGCATTCCGCCTGCCGGAGCAACCCGCCGCGACGAACGGCCCCCGTCCGGCCGATCACTTCTTCGTGCGCTTCTCCCGCACCCGCACCGAGATGCGCACCGGGCTGCCCTGGAAGTCGAACTCCTCGCGCAGCTTGCGCTCGATGAACCGCCGGTACCCGGCCTCCAGGAAACCGGTGGTGAACAGCACGAACGTCGGCGGACGCGTGCTCGCCTGGGTGGCGAACAGCACCTTCGGCTGCTTGCCGCTGCGCACCGGCGGCGGGGTGGCGGCGATCAGGTCGCTCAGCCACGAGTTCAGCCGGCCGGTCGGCACGCGGGTGTCCCAGGAGTTCAACGCGGTCCGCAGCGCCGGCGCGAGCTTGCGCACCGCGCGTCCCGTCAACGCCGAGATGTTCACCTTCTCGGCCCACGGCACCCGGACGAGCCCGCGTTCCAGCTCACGCACCATCGCGTGGCGCCGGTCCTCGTCCACGAGGTCCCACTTGTTGAACGCCAGCACGCACGCCCGCCCCGACTCCACGACCATCGTCAGCACCCGCAGGTCCTGCTCGCTGATCGGCTCGGACGCGTCCAGCAGCACGATCGCCACCTCGGCGGACTCGATCGCGGCCTTCGTGCGCAGCGACGCGTAGTACTCCGCGCCGGACGCGAAGTTGACCCGCTTGCGCAGCCCGGCGGTGTCGACGAACCGCCACACCTCGTCGTCCAACTCCACCAGCGAGTCGACGGGGTCGACGGTGGTGCCCGCGACGTCGTGCACGACCGAGCGGTCCTCCCCGCTGAGCCGGTTGAGCAGGGACGACTTGCCGACGTTCGGCCGGCCGACCAGCGCGACCCGGCGCGGGCCGCCGCGGACGGCCTCGTAGGTCTCGCGCGGCGTCTCGGGCAGGGCCTTGAGGATCGCGTCGAGCATGTCGCCGGACCCGCGTCCGTGCAGGCCGGACACCGGGATCGGCTCGCCGAGGCCGAGCGACCACAGCGACGCGACCTCGGACATCAGCCGCTCGTCGTCGACCTTGTTCGCGACCAGCAGCACGGGCCGCTTCGACCGGCGCAGCAGCTTGACGGCGGCCTCGTCGTTGGTGGTCGCGCCGACGGAGGCGTCGACCACGAACAGGATCGCGTCGGCCGTGGCCATCGCCAGTTCCGCCTGCGCGGCGACGGAGGCCATCATGCCGACCGCGTCGGGCTCCCAGCCGCCGGTGTCGACCACGGTGAACTTGCGGCCGTTCCACAGCGCGTCGTAGGCGACCCGGTCGCGGGTCACGCCGGGCACGTCCTGCACGACCGCCTCACGTCGGCCGATGATGCGGTTGACCAGCGTCGACTTGCCCACGTTCGGGCGGCCGACCACGGCCAGCACGGGCATCGGCGGCGTGCCGCCCTCCTCGCCCTCCACCGTCTCGTCGAACGCGGTCCAGTCGGACTCGTCCGCCCAGGTGCCGTCCAAGTCCGTCATCTGACTTCTCCTCGCTGACTGTCGAGCTCGGCCACCAGCGTGGCCAAGCGATCGCGGACCTGCTCGGTGGCCTTCACGAGCGCCTGGCGACCCTTGTCACTCGGCAGCTCGAACGGCTCACCCACGAGCACGTCCACCACGGGCCGGAACCGCCGTCGGGTTCCGGGCGGGCGCAGGGTGCCCCGGCACGCGACGGGCACGACGACCGCGCCGGTCGAGCGGGCGAGCCACGCCGCGCCGGCCTGCGCCTCGGCCACGTCGCCCGTGCCGCGGGTGCCCTCGGGGAACACGCCCACCACGCCACCGGCCCGCAGCACCTTCTGCGCGGCGAGCAGCGGCGCCCGGTCGGGCTCGCCGCGCCGCACGGCCAGCTGGCCGATCTTGCGCAGCAGCGTGCCCGCCACGCCCTTGAACATCTCCTGCTTGATCAGGAACACCACGCGCCGGGGCAGGAGGCCGAACAGGATCGGCCCGTCCGCCATCGAGCTGTGGTTGGCCACGACGACCACGGGGCCTTCGAGCGGTATCCGCGAGACGCCGCGCGCCCGCACGCGGAACAGTGCCCGCAGCGGTGTGCGCCCGATCCACCGGCCGACGTCGTGCAGCCAGGGCGCCGACCCCCCGGGGAGCTGTCCGGTCACCCGCGCACCCGTCCGCTCGGCTGGGCCAGCAGCCCGTGGGCGTCCACCAGGTCGAGCAACGCGGCCAGCGTGCCCGGGAGGTCGAGCGACGTCGTGTCGAGCACGACCGCGTCGTCGGCGGCGCGCAAGGGCGACACCGCGCGTGACGAGTCGTAGGCGTCACGCCGCTGCACGTCGGCGAGCGTGGCGTCCAGCGTGGACTCGCGGCCGGACGCGCTGTCCTGCTTGGCGCGGCGTTGGGCGCGGGCCTCGGCGTCGGCCGTCAGGTAGACCTTGAGCGGCGCGTCGGGCACGACGGCGGTGCCGATGTCCCGGCCTTCCACCACGATGCCGCCCGCCTGCTCCAACGCCTCCGCGATGATCCGGCGCTGCTCGGCGACGAGCAGCTCGCGCACCGCGGGCACGGCCGAGACCGGCGACACGGCCAGCGTGACCTCGGGGCCGCGGATCTCGGCGCCGACGTCCGCGCCGTCGAGGACCGTGGTCGAGCGGTCCGGGTCGGTGCCCTGCACGACCAGCGCGGCGCTCGCGACCTCGGCGACCTCGGCCGCGTCGGCGAGGTCGACGCCGGCGCGGAGCACGGCCAACGTGACCGCGCGGTACATCGCGCCGGTGTCGAGGTAACGCGCGCCCAGAGTGGCCGCGAGCCGGCGCGCCGCGGAGGACTTGCCGGTGCCGGAGGGCCCGTCGAGGGCCACCACGCCACGCAGCTCACCGTGTTCCACGGGATTTCCTCCTCAACGCGACGACGGTCGTCAACCTCTGATTGTGCCTGGTGTGGCCCGTCACACCCGCATCAGGGCCAGTCCTCGCCCTCGTCGACCGGGCAACTCCCGCCCGGTCACGCCGGACGCCGCCGGTGGGGCGAGGAAGATCACGGGCGCGCCTTCCGGCGTGACGAGGGTGGCGCGTGGGCCACGACGTCGGCTCCGGTTTCGTGTGGGGCTGCTCGGTATGGCGGTCAGGCCAGCAGCACCACGTCGACCTTGACCGCAGACCCCCTTGCCCAGAGTGGGTGCATCGAGGGCACGCGGTCTCAGAGGCACCGGGGGCGCGCAGCCTCGCCTGGGACGTCGGCCCGTTCTACGATGCACGACGCTGCGCAAAGGGCCCTCGATGCACGACGCTGCGCAGGGGCCCTCGATGCACCACGCTGGGCAGGGGTTCTCGCTGCACCCACGCTGCGCAGGGGTCCTCGCCAAGGGGACCCCTGCTTTTATCCTGCCGGCAAGGTCTGACGGTGTGGGCGCTCGCGAGCCAGGCTGTGGACTACTCGTCAAAGGGCCGGGAAGCTGTGGACTACTCGGCGGCGGCCGGTTGACGCCGGGCCCGGTCGACAGCGGCGGCGGAGGCGTCGTCGCCCTCGGCCCGCAACCCGGCGACCACGCCGTCGACGTCGGCCGAGGGCCGGTTCTGGCTGAGCTTCCACTTGGCCTCGACCCTGGTGATGGCCACCTCGACCCCCACCACGGCGCGCAGCTGGCCGGCGATGAACTTCCCCGGCGCGTCGTCCACCGCCCAGGGCCGCTCCCGACCGGCTTCGTGCTTCCCGGTCAACTCCCGCACCGCCCGCCCGACCCACTCCGGATCGTCGTGGAACGTGACCTGCCCGTGGACGTGCGCGGTGATGTAGTTCCACGTCGGCACGACCCGCCCGTGCTCGGCCTTGCCCGGGTACCAGGACGGCGAGACGTAGGCGTCCGGCCCGCGCACGATGACCATCCCCTCCCCCACCACCGGGAGCCGCCAGTGCTCGTTGTTGCGGGCCAGGTGCCCTCGCAGCACCCCGGCCTCTTCGTCGTAGACGAACGGCAGGAACGTGGCGACCAACCCCCGCTCCGTGGCGGTGACCAGGTCGGCCGCGCCGTGCCGCCGGAGCAGGTCACGGACGGACTCGTCGTCGGGCGCGAAGTGAGCGGGCACGTACACGTCACCAGCGTGGTCGCCGAAGTGGTATCAGGAAATAGCCACTCACCATCAAACCGAGAGTGCCAGTCGACAGCCTCGGTCCAAGTCGGCGAGCAACAGCCCGCTGCGCGGCTTCGGCGTGAAGTAGGTGCTCTTGCGCGGCATCCGACCGCCCGCCTCGTGCACGGCCAGCACGTCCGCCAGCGGCACGGGCGCGATCAGCAGCACGGCGTCGACCCCCTCGGCGGGCACGTCACCCGTCACCGGGCGCACGTGCGGGCTCTCCGGATCCAGCCCGAGCGCCTTGTCCAGCAGCACCGCCTCGACGAACGCGTGGTCCACGCCGGCCGACGGCAGCTCGACCCGCACGGCGGACGACCCGGCCACCACGACCACCACACCCGGTGACGGGCGGGTCGCCGCGTCGACCGGCGTCACCACCAGCCCGAGCCCCCGCCACGCGACCACCATGTCCGCCAGCGACAGCCCGCTGCCCGCCACGGCCCGGTGGATCGGCCCGATCCGTAGGTCCGGACCGGCCGTGACCAGCGCCAACAGCCCCGACAGCCCGGCCGACGCCGCCACCCGGTGGTTGCCGTCGGCCACCATCAGCGGGTGCTCGCCCGCGGCGTCCAGCAGGGCGTCCTGCCGTTCTCCCGGACCGACGAGCCACAGCCAGTGCCGCCGCCCGCCGGGATCGACCACGGACACGGCGGGCTCGTCGTCGACCTCCGCCACCAGCCGGGTCAGCCGGACCTCGCGGGCCACGGGCACCAGCATCGCCGCGCTCGTCACGCAGCCGAGGCCGGCCAGCACGCGGGCGCGTTCGGCGACGACGTCCGGGTACACCTCCTCGGTGTGCCCGACCGCGGCCGGGTCGACCATGCACAGCAGTCCGTGGGCGGTGCCGTCCGGCCCGTCCACCCGGTACGGCGCGACCACGTCCCGCACCTCGCGGTAGGCGTTGCGCCGCAGGTGGGCGAGTTCCGCGACGGCGTGCGGCAGGGCGTCGAGCAGGCTCGACCCGGCGGCCAGCGCGGCGGGCGTGCGGTGCGGGTGCTGGACCGCGAGCAGCGTGCCGGGACGGGCGCGGGCCAGCGCGGCGACGATCCGCTCCGGCTCGGCGAACTCGTCGACGTCCGGCCCGGGCACGCGGTCGCGCACGACCCAGCCTCGATCGATCGGGCGAACCAGTCCTGTCACTCGACTAGGATCACATGGTGTGAACGTCGAGGTGACGCCGCTTCCGGGGATCGGCACCCGTCAGGACTTCATGATCCGCGCGGGCCGACGGATCGGGGTGATCACGCACCGTGACGGCAAGTTCGAGCTGATCGTCTCGTCTCTCGACGACCCCGACGACTGCACGGCGTCCATAGCGCTGACGCCCGCCGAGGCGAGCACCCTGGCCGGGCTGCTCGGCTCGCCGCAGCTCGTCGCGCACCTGCAGGAGCAGCAGCGCGAGGTCGCGGGGATCTCCACCAAGCAGTTCCCGATCGTGCCCGGCTCCCGGTTCGACGGCAGCCCGCTGGCCGAGACCGAGCTGCGCACCCGCACCGGCGCGTCCATCGTGGCCGTCGTGCGCGCGGGGTCGGTGCACCCGTCGCCGCGCCCCGACTTCGTCTTCCAGGGCGGCGACCTCGTGGTCGTGGTCGGCACGGCGGACGGCCTCGGCGCCGCGGCCGAACTGCTGGGCGGTGGCTGAACACCTTGCACAGCACCGCACTCGCGCTGATCCAACTCGGCGCGGTCTTCTTCGGCCTGGGCCTGCTCGGCAAGATGGCGTGGCGGATCGGCATCTCCCCGATCCCGCTCTACCTGATCGGCGGCCTGGCCTTCGGGCAGGGCGGCCTGGTGCCGTTGCACGGCATCGAGGACTTCACGCACCTCTCCAGTGAGATCGGCGTCATCCTCCTGCTGCTCCTGCTCGGCCTGGAGTACTCGGCCGCCGAGCTCGTGACGGGGCTCAAGCGGTCGTGGACGGCCGGGCTCATGGACATCGTGCTGAACGCGACGCCGGGCGTGATCGCGGCGCTGATCCTGGGCTGGGGGCCGCTGGGCGCGCTGGCGATGGGCGGCGTCACCTACATCTCGTCGTCCGGGATCATCGCCAAGGTCCTCGGCGACCTGGGCCGGCTGGGCAACCGGGAGACCCCGGTGGTGCTGTCGGTGCTGGTGTTCGAGGACCTGGCGATGGCGGTGTACCTGCCGATCCTGACCGCCGTGCTGGCGGGCGTGAGCTTCGTCGGCGGGCTGACCGCGGTGGGCATCTCCCTGGCGGCCATCACGGTCGTGCTGGTGATCGCGCTGAAGTTCGGCCGGTACGTGTCGGCGCTGGTGGACAGCCCCGACCCGGAGGTGTTCCTGCTCAAGGTGCTCGGCGCGGCGCTGCTGGTCGCCGGTGTGGCGTCCGAGCTCCAGGTGTCCGCGGCGGTGGGCGCGTTCCTGCTCGGCATCGCGATCTCGGGGTCGACGGCGGAGAACGCCACCCGGATGCTGGAGCCGTTGCGCGACCTGTTCGCGGCGATGTTCTTCGTGGTCTTCGGCCTGAACACCGATCCGGCGTCGATACCGCCGGTGCTGGCGCTCGCGGTGGCGCTGGCCGTGGTGACGACGCTGACGAAGGTGGCCACCGGGTGGTGGGCCGCGCGGCGGCAGGGCATCGGTCGGATGGGCCGGGCGCGGGCGGGCGCGGCGCTGGTGGCGCGCGGCGAGTTCTCGATCGTGATCGCGTCGCTGACGGTCGCGTCCGGCGCGGTGGACCAGCAGCTGGCGGCGTTGGCGACGGCCTACGTGCTGCTGATGGCGGTGCTGGGGCCGGTCGCGGCACGCGTGGTGGAGCCGTTGGCCAGGAAGTTCACCCGAAAGCGTGGTCCCGCACCGGCGACGGCCTGACCTGTATCTCTTCGGGCCCTGACGGCTCCACTACGGCATACGAACACGCTCGGCGCTCGCGGCCAACTCTTCCGGCCGATTGAGCCCGAGCGTGATCCGGCGCTACACCTGACTGCCGTCCAACCCCGAAGGGGGTCGTCATGTCACAACCAACGGAAGCCGAGACGACCGGCCGCTTCCTCGTGCTCCTCGACGACAAGTCGGTCACGGCCGGCGCGAGGGAGATGAACCGGGTCGCCGGGATCAGCGCCGCGAGCACCGCGGACTCGGCCACCAGGGCCGAGGTCGCCGCGGCCGATGGCGTCATCTTCCAGGACCTCGGCATCGCGGTGGTCAACGCGACACCGGACCAGGTCCAGCAGCTGACCCGGGCCGCCGAGGCGCCGGGCCCGATCTCCGTGGTCGAGGCCGAACGGGTCGTGCACGCCTACACCGCACCGCCCGACACGACCGCGGCGCCCACCGTGGACGAGTCGGTGTTCACGTGGGGCTTGCAGGCCGTCGGCGCGAACATCAGCTCGGCCACCGGCAAGGGCGTGCGCGTCGCCGTGCTCGACACCGGTTTCACCGTCGCGCACCCCGACTTCGCGGGCCGCACCGTGATGACGCAGTCGTTCGTCCCCGGTGAGACGGTGGACGACGCGCACGGCCACGGCACGCACTGCATCGGTTCGGCTGCGGGCCCGCGCAAGGCCGCCAGCGGCGGTCCCGGCTACGGCGTCGCGTACGAGGCGGAGATCTACGCGGGCAAGGTGCTGTCCAACCAGGGCAGCGGCACCGACAGCGGCATCCTGGCGGGCATCGAGTGGGCCATCGCCAACGGCTGCGCGGTCGTCTCGATGTCGTTGGGCGCGAGCGTGCGACCGGGCACGCCGCACTCGCAGATCTTCGAGCAGGCCGCCATGCGCGCGCTGGCGAAGGGCACGTTGATCATCGCGGCGGCCGGCAACGAGAGCAACCGGCCGGGCAAGGTCGCGCCGGTCGGCCACCCGGCCAACTGCCCGTCGATCCTCTCCGTCGGCGCGGTGGACGTGCAGCGGGCGATCGCGTTCTTCTCCTGCGGCACGGTCGACACCGTCGGCCAGGTCGACATCGTCGGCCCCGGCGTGGACGTCTACTCCAGCTGGAACAAGGAGGACGGCGGCCTGGGCATGCACAAGCGCATCCAGGGCACGAGCATGGCCACGCCGCACGTCGCGGGCGTCGCGGCGCTCATCGCGGAGAAGCACGACGCGCGCGGGTGGGAGCTGTGGGCGAGGCTGGCGCAAACCGGTCGTCGCCTGGGCTTGCCTTCCACGGATGTGGGTGCAGGATTGGTGCAAGCTCCCTGAGCCCCTGACGGAGGCGCCCGTGGACAAGGTCGTGGTCTCGGTCGCCGACGACAGCGTGGCCGACCTGCCCACCGTCGTGGCGGCGTTGCGTGACGCCGGGATGGTGGTCGAGCAGGTGCTGGAGGGGTTGGGCGTGGTCACCGGGCAGGTCGCTCCGGGGGTGGGCGACCTGCTCGGTGCCGTGCCCGGCGTCGCGCACGTGGAGGTGGACCGGGCGGTCCAGCTGCCGCCAGAGGTCTGACCAGGGCGTTTCCCGGGCGGGAGGTTCCGCCGATCACGGTGCGCCTTCGCCGGCGTCACCCGGTCGGAGGACGAGAGGTTTGGCGTGGCCACCTCGGGTAACCGGTTGCTGGAGACGAACCGGTCGACCGAGGAGGTCGAAGACGATGAAAGCCCTGCTCGCCGCGCAGACGGTGCAGGCCCAAGGCATCGGTGACGCCACCGGTGACGCCCTGCGCAACGTGGTGACCTTCCTGCCCAAACTCGTCGGATTCCTCGTCGTGCTGCTCATCGGGTGGATCGTCGCCCGGGTGCTGCGCGCGGCGGTGAAGAAGCTGCTGGCCCGCCTGCACTTCGACCGCGCCGTGCAGCGCGGTGGGCTCAGCGACGCGATGGCGCGCTCCAAGTTCGACGCCTCGGGGCTGGTTTCGCAGATCGTGTACTACGCGGTGCTGCTGATCGCGCTCCAGATCGCGTTCGGGATCTTCGGCTCGAACCCGGTGAGCACCCTGCTGACCGAGATCGTGGCCTGGCTGCCGAGGGCGATCGTCGCGATCGTGATCATCGTGGTCGCCGCCGCCATCGCGCGGGCCGTGCAGGACATCACCTCGCGTGCGCTCGGCGGGCTGTCCTACGGGCCGACGCTCGGCAAGATCGCCTCGTGGTTCATCATCGCGCTCGGCGTGATCGCGGCGCTGAACCAGATCGGCGTCGCCACCACCGTCACCACCCCGATCCTGATCACCATCCTGGCCACGGTCGGCGGTATCGCCGTCATCGGCGTCGGCGGTGGCCTGATCAAGCCCATGCAGCAGCGGTGGGAGGGCTGGCTGACGAAGGCCGAGAACGAGGCGCCGCAGGCCAAGGCGCAGGCCGAGGCCTACCAGCGCGGCCGTGAGGACGTGCAGCGGACGGCGCAGGGCGTGTCGCCGGCCGAGCAGACCACCCGGATGACCGAGACCCCGGCGCACGCGGCGAGCATGCCGACGCCGCCGGTGGGCCAGCCGATGCCGCAGGCCCAACCGACCCGACCGGTTCAGCCGCACCCCGGCCAGTTCCCCCCGGGCGAGCAGCGCTGACCGGCGCCACCGTCCGCTGACAACCTGAGAACGCTACGCAGGGGTCCTCGCCAAGGGGACCCCTGCTTTTATTTTGCCGGCACCCACCGACAAAAACGGCAGGCCGAAGCGCCGCCGGCGCGTTCAATGCCACCGGTGCCGACCCGGGTCAGAGGAACTGCTCAGGCAGTCCGCCGGGGCGTCGATGGCCGGGCTCCGCGGAACTCCACGTGCGACCGCCGCCCGGGCCCAGCCTGCTTCGCCGTGCTCTCCGCTCGGCCGCCAAGTCCCGGAACACCGAGTTGACGGTCGACACCACGGCCAGACCCACGAGGAACGTGAAGGCGATCGACGTGACGCGGTCGTCGTCGTAGTCGGCCCGCGTCGGGTCGCGCGGGTGGTAGCGGATGGCCACGAGGTCCCCGGGACGGCGGGCTTCGCCTTCCTTCGGGAGCGTGGCGGTGACCGACCGGCCATCGGCGGTCGTGAACCGCACCACCGGGCGCCACGGGGGATGCGTCGCCTTGCTGTGCTCGACGCGCACCACCTCGGCGTCGACCGAGACCGTCGTCAGCTCCGTCGCGACGTAGACGACGCCGAGGACGAGACCGCCCAACGCGGCGATCACCTTCAAGGCTGTGTTCACCTTCACGCCCCCGCGGTCGGCTCCCGACCTCAGGCTAGCCGGCGTGACGTGGTGCGATCGGCGTTTCCGCGCGAGACCTGGCCCTAGCCTTCCAACGCCGGTTCGTCGCGCCGGGCGAGGTGGCAGACGGAGGCCAGTCTCAGCGTCAGCCAGTCCGCGTTCGCCCAGTCCACGATCGCCGGTGGCTCCCAGCCCTGCGCCTTCGCCTCGTCGAGCACGCCCTTGGCGTACCCGGCCAGCAGCACCGCGCCGGCCACCGCCGCCGCCGGCACGCCGAACGCGAGGATGTCGCGCACCGCCGCACCGTGCTGGTCGATCGCCGCCAGCACCCCCGGCGCCAGGACGCCAGGCGCCAGCACCGCCGCAATTCCGAGTTCGTCGCTCAACCGGTCCAAGAACCGGCGAGCGGGGAAGTCCCTCCAACCGCTCACAAGGCCGACACCCTACGCTGTGCGGGGCAATCGACCCACCATCGAACACGTGTTCTATGATCACGCCGGGTCGAGCCGGATGCGCAGAGAGGACGACGAGAACGTGCAGGCGGACACGCTCGTGGAGCAGGAAGAGACGGTGGACGCCGAGGCGCCCGCCGCACCCGTGCAGCAGGAGGTCGCACCCGTGGCACAGGCAGAGCAGCCCGAACAGCCCGCGGAGGCCAAGCCCGCGGCGAAGCGGCCCAAGTCGACGGCCAAGAAGACCCGCACGGTCGAGCTGACGCTGACCGTCACCGGGACCGCCGACGGCGAGTGGCAGGCAGACCTGGTGCACGGCACCAAGCGGGTCGTGCAGGGCCTGACCATCTCGGCCGCGGCGGTGTCGCGGGCGGCCAAGGAGCTGCACGACGACATCGCGGGCGGTATCGACGAGGTCATCGAGGCGGCCCGCGCCCAGCACCGCACGCGGATGGAGGAGCTGGAGGCCGAGCTCGCGAAGGTCAAGGCCGCGTTGGCCGAACTGAGCGACTGACCTGCCCGGGACGGGTGCCGCCGCCCGAGCGTGAGCGACGGCACCCCACCTTTCGGCCGATCATCGCGCGGTCGACGTCAGCCGGCGTCTATTTGGTAGACGAGCTGGTAGCGGTCACTGCTCATGGTGATGTAGTTGACCTCGACCGCGCGGTCGCCCGCGAAGGCCACCCGGATCACCTGGATCACGGGGAAGCCGAACGGGACCCGCAGGAGTTCCGCTTCACGAGGCTGCGGTGAGCGTGCCGACACCACCTCGGTGAAGTGGGTCAGCTCGAAGCCCAACTCCTCCAGCCGCGCGTAGGTCCCGCCCGGCCCGGTGTCGACCTCTTCGACCCGGGTGCCACCGGCGATGTCGGCAGGCAGGTACGACACGGCGAGCTGCACCGCTTCGCCATCGGCACGCATGACGCGGTCACGCACCACCACCTCGTGCTCCCGCCCCGCGTCCAGCCCGAGGTGGGAGCGGACGTCTTCGCTCGCGTGCTCCCGGCGGATCTTCACCGTGACCGCGGGCTGCCACCCACCGGCCGCCGCATCGGACATGAACGTTCCGCGCCCCTCGGTCCGCTCGGCCTTGCTCAGGCGGTTGCGGGCAAGCCGGACGATCGGCTTCCGCTCCGAGACGAACCACCCCTTGCCGGCCACGCTCAGCACCAGCCCTTCGGCCCGGAGCTGGTCCATCGCGTTCTGGACGGTTTGCCGGGCGACCCCGAAGCGGTTCATCAGGACGCTTCCCGACGGCAGCCGTTCGCCTGGTCCGTAGACGCCCTGGTGGATCTCCCGCCGGAGTTCCTCGGCGATCTCCATCCACGGCTTCATCTGCACCATCACTCCATCGTAGAACCTATCTAGACAGCTCCGGACCCTTTGAGTAGCTTCAACATCGTCAACCTATCTAGGTAGCCTAGATAGGGCCGGGCCGAAGCAAGAGGAGAGTTGTCCACAGATGGTGAAGCAGCAGGCCAAGTCGGATGCGACCGAGCACTCGGTCTACCTCAGGGTCTCCGGTGAGGCGGTGTTCGACGAGTCGATCACCGCCGACGGCGACTACGAAGTCAGCTTCGACCGCGCCGCGACCGTCGCGCTGAGCCCCGACGCGGCCGAGAAGCTCCACTCGATGCTCGGCAAGCGGATCCCGGAGCTGCGCGGGAGCGCCACGACCGAATTCGCCTAGGCCGAGCCGAGCCGAACCTCAGCGTGACGGGTCGAGGACCAGTTTTCCGGTGGTGCGGCGGGCGCGCAGGTCCTCGTGCGCCCGGCGCACCTCGGACAGGCCGTACTCGCCGCCCGGCACGGCGCGCAGGTCGCCCGCCAGGACCAGGTCGAACAGCTCGGCCATGGCGCGGTGGACGACGCGGCCCGGGAGCTTGAACGCGTGCGGCAGCCACATGCCGGCGACGGTGGTCGAGTGGACCAGCAGCTTGCCCGGGGCGATGGGGGTCGGCTGCTCCCGGCTGGCCATCCCGTAGAACGCGAGCCGCCCGAACGGCGCCAGCGCGGCGATGCTCTGGTCGGTCACGGCGCCGCCGGTCATGTCCAGCACGACGTCGACCCGCCGCCCGCCGTTGGCCTCGCGCAGCGCATCGGTCATGTCCGCCGCGGTGGAGTCGACCGCGACGTCCGCGCCCAGGTCCAGCGCGAGCTTGCGCTTGTCCTCGGTGCTCGCGGTGGCGATGACGCGTCCCGCGCCCCACTTCTTCGCCAGCTGCACGGCCAGCGACCCGACCCCGCCGGCGGCGGCGTGCACGACGACGCTCTCCCCCGGCTCGAGGTGCGCGCTGCGTCGCAGCAGGAGCCAGGCCGTCGCCCCCTGCACGACCATGCTCAACGCGGTCAGGTCGTCCACCCCGTCCGGCACGTCGAACGCGGTCGCCTCGGGCACCACGGCCTTCTGCGCGTACCCGCCGAAGTTGGTGAGGCCGACCACGCGCCGGTCGCCCGCCGTGCCGACGACCTCGCCGCCGGGCACCAGCGGCAGCTCCATCTTCGACAGGTAGGAGTTCTCGGCCTGGTGGGTGTCGGCGTAGTTGAGGCCCGCGCGGCTGACGTCGACGAGCAGTTCGCCCTCGCCCGCCACGGGGTCGGGCAGCTCGACCTCGGTGAGGACCTCGGGTCCGCCGAACTCGGTGATCTGGATGGCGCGCACGGTGCTCAGTTCTCCTTGGCGATCGGGTCGTGGTCGAGCCGCACGCGTTCACCGGTGGCGGTGCGCGGGCCCGGCGGGTTGGGGAAGGTGAAGGGCGCGCTGGGACGTCCGGCCTGCACGAACCAGCATTCACCTGGTTTGCCGTCGCGCAACACGGAGACGAACGCGTCGACCACGTCGTCCACGCTCATGACCGGCATCCCCGCGGACTCCAAGGCGGACTTGAAGCCGGTGATGATGGCCGTGTCGGCGAACGACGGGCACACCGCGTTAACGGTGATGCCGTCGGCGGCGACGACCGGCGCCAAGCCGCGCACCAGGCCGACGACGGCGGCCTTGTTCGCGCCGTAGAGGGGGTCCATGGGCATGGCCATCAGGCCCGCCATGCTGGCGGTGGCGACGATGCGCCCGCCGCCCCGCTTCTTCAGCTCGGGCAACGCCGCGTGCACGCCGAACACCACACCGTCGAGGTTGATGCCCATGACCGCGCGGTACCGCTCGGCGTCGAAGTCCTCACCCAGGCCGAAGCCGGTGGCGATGCCGGCGTTGAGCACGGCGATGTCGAGCCCGCCGAACCGCTGCACGGCCGTCGCGACCGCCGCCTCGCTGTGCCGGGGGTCGCGCACGTCGCAGTGCGCGAACACGCCGCCGATCTCGTCGGCCACGGCCTGGCCCCGCGCGTCGTCCACGTCCGCGACGACGACGGACGCGCCGGCGGCGGCCAGTCGGCGTGCCACCCCCGCGCCGATGCCGTTCGCGGCACCGGTGACCAGTGCGACCTTGCCCGAGAACTCCACCGCGCCTCCTCTGGCTGGCATTCCGACCAGTCGGTATGGTTCTCCTGACACGCTCTGGCGTCAAGGCGACGTCGCCGGTAGGTTACTAAGCGGTTGCTTAGGCCCGCAGATCAAGGAGGACTGACCGTGGCCGAGACGGACGCACGGGTGGCCATCGTCACCGGTGCCGCACGCGGCATCGGCGCCGCCGTAGCCACGCGGCTCGCGCAGGACGGCATGGCCGTCGCGCTCCTCGACCTCGACGAGGACAGCTGCGCGGAAGCCGTGGAGAAGATCAAGGCCTCCGGCGGGACCGCGATCGCGGTGGGCGTCGACGTCAGCGACAGCGCGGCGGTGGACGCGGCCGTGCAGCGGGTGGCCGACGAGCTCGGCGCGCCGACCGTGCTGGTCAACAACGCGGGCATCCTGCGGGACAACCTGCTGTTCAAGATGACCGACGACGACTGGGACGCGGTGATCAACGTCCACCTGCGCGGCACGTTCCTGATGAGCCGGGCGGTGCAGAAGTTCCAGACGGCGGCGCAGTGGGGCCGGATCGTCAACCTGTCCAGCACGTCGGCGCTGGGCAACCGGGGCCAGGCGAACTACTCCGCCGCCAAGGCGGGCCTGCAGGGGTTCACCAAGACGCTCGCGATCGAGCTGGGCAAGTTCAACGTGACGGTGAACGCGATCGCGCCGGGGTTCATCGCGACCGACATGACCGCCGCGACGGCGGCCCGGGTCGGCGTCGACTTCGAGGACTTCAAGAAGGGCGCGGCCGCGGCGATCCCGGTGCAGCGCGTCGGCACGCCCGAGGACATCGCGCACACGGCGTCGTTCCTGGTCAGCGAGGGCGCCGGGTTCGTGTCCGGTCAGGTCATCTACGTCGCCGGCGGACCGAAGGACTGACCATGCGGGTATTCGCTGACCTGGAGGAATTCGCGGCCGCCAAGGGCGAGCACCTCGGCCACGGCGAGTGGCACGAGATCACGCAGTCGGAGATCAACCTGTTCGCCGACGCCACCGGCGACCACCAGTGGATCCACGTGGACCTGGAGAAGGCCGCCGCGGGGCCGTTCGGCGCGCCGGTCGCGCACGGCTACCTGACGTTGTCCCTGATCCCGTTGCTCGTGCGGGACATCTACACGGTGCAGGGGCTGGCCATGGGCGTGAACTACGGGTTGAACAAGGTGCGCTTCCCGAGCCCGGTGACCGTCGGGTCGCGGGTGCGGGCCGGGGCCGAGCTGGCGGAGATCACCGACGCGGCGCAGGGCAAGCAGGCGGTGGTGAAGGTGACCGTCGAGATCGAGGGCAACCCGAAGCCCGGCTGCGTGGCGGAGACCGTGGTCCTGCTGGTGCCGGCCGCCTGAACCGACGGGCACGGCACTCGTCCGGGTGCCGTGCCCGGTCACGGTGACGGCGGGCCCACTTCCAGGTCGCCGCTGTAGGTGTCCTTGATGTGCACCCGCACCTTCCGCTCCCTGCCGTCGTCCATGAACGTGCAGCTGAACGTGACGCCTTCCTTGATGGCGATGTGGCCGGGGCAGGGCGCCGAGCTGTCGTCACCGCTCCACCCCGTGATGCCGGAGTCGGGGTGCTGGTCGCGGAGCTGGTCGAACACCTTGGCGGACAGCTCCATCCGGTCGAACGTCCGCATTTGCTCCAGCTGCACGGTCGCGGTGCCGGAGAGCACGGCGACCGTCAGGACCAGGGCGCACACCGCGGTCACCACGGCCGACAGTGCCAAGGTGACGCGCAAGTAGATCGGCATGCGAAGTATGTAACCGATGAGGCGCCACGCCGGCGGCGTATTGGCCGAGATGTGGCACAACGGTGCTGTGGCGACGGTGACGCCGACCGGCCCGCGGCGGCGAGGTGGAGTTCGACGACGGCGCCCGGCAGGCGTTCGCCGAGGCCCCGGCCGGCAGCACGCCCGGGCGGCCGCGGGGTCTGACGGCTCAGGCCCGCGCCTCGCGGGCGACGCGTTCCAGCTTCGCGTGGTAGGTCTCCCAGTCCACCGACGGCAGGTTGTCGCTGCCCGCGCGCAGACCGGCCGTGCCGTCGACCAGCTCGCGGACGATGTCGGCGTGGCCCGCGTGCCGGTTGGTCTCGGCGATCACGTGGATCAGGACGAGGTGGAGGGTGACCGCACCGCGGTCACCCGGCCACCACGGCACGGCGCCCGGCGAGTCCAGGTCCAGCGCCTCGATCGTCCCGTCCGCGTGCGCGCAGGCACGGCGGTAGAGGGAGACGACGTCCTCACGGGACTCCTCGGCCGTCGCCCACATGTCCACGTTGGGCTCGTCCTCGAAGTCCGCCCACGGCAGCGGCTCGGGGAACGGGCGGCCGAACGTGTCGCCGAAGTAGCCGACCTCGATCCCCGCCAGGTGCTTGACCAGGCCCAACAGGTTCGTCCCGGTCGGCGTCAGCGGACGGCGCGCGTCGTAGGGCGACAGGCCCTCCAGCTTCCACAGCACCGCTTCACGCGCGGACCTCAGGTAGCGGTGCAGGTCGGACTTCACGAAGAACCCTCCGAAACGGGACGCAAGGACGCGAGCAGGAGGTCCGCGAAGTGCCGGCCGACCTGCTTGGCCGACATCGGCCCGTCCGCGCTGTACCACTGGCCGAGGTGGTGGACGGTGCCGAAGAAGTAGTGCACGGTCAGGTCCGCGGGCACGTCCGTGCGGAACACGCCGGCGGCCTGCCCCTCCTCCACCAGCGACCGGAACCGCTCGTGGTAGCGCCGCCGTTCCGCCCGCATCTCGCGCCGCTTGTCCTCGGCCAGGTGGTCGGCCGAGCGGAAGTACACCCGCGCCTGGTCGAAGTTGTCCACCGACGTGACCACGACGTCGACCGCCGCCGCGTGCAGCCGCTCGGCCACCGGCGCGGACCCGGACGCGAAGTGGTCCAGCCGCTCGGTCTGCATCCGCAGCAGGCTGCCGTAGATCTCGTGCAGCAGGTCGTCCTTGGACCCGAAGTAGTGGTACATGGCGCCCTTGGTGACGCCCGCCAGGTCCACGATGTCCTGCACCGCGACCCGGTCGAAGCCCTTGGCGGCGAACAACCGCGTCGCGGCGTCGATCAACCGCTCCGGTACCGATGCCATGGGCCAAGCATCGCACGCCCCCTCACTGGAACATCGCGATCGGCAGGATGACCAGCTCCCGGGTGTCCTCGTTCCACGACTGCACCTTGCCCAGGCAATGGGCGTTGAAGGTCCCTTGGGGCACCGAGTCACCCAGCAGCCAGCGGTCGCCGCACTCCAGCCGCACCTGTGGACCGTCCTCGGCCGGTTCGCCGACCGGAGCGAGGAACACCGTCGTGCCGTTGCTCTGGGACGTCATCCGGCACACGCCCTCCACCCACACGTACCGGGTGACCCGCCGCAGCCTGAGCGGACCGGTCGCCATCTCCCACGAGGCCATCAGCCGCTCGAGGGCCGTGTTCCGCAGCACGGTGCGCTCGTCCAGGTTCACGTACACGATGTCGTCCCTGTTCTCCAAACCCTTGACCATGTCGCCGACCAGGTCGACCGGCTCGAAGACCTCCTGGACGACCCTGGTCTGCCCTCTTCTGGAGGAGAACTGGCCGATCTCGCCCAGTCCCGGAACGGCTATCTTGCCGTCCTTGGTGAGCTCGGCCGTCGACGTGACGTCGGCGGGGAACCGCGGGATGTCGATCATCGCGATGATGCGCGACACCATCTCCCCGTCGACGTAGACGGGAGGGCCCGGTGTCGGTGACAGAGCGGACTTGCGCGCCGCGCGCCAGGCGAGCACCGCCACCCCGACCGCCACGACGAGCGCCAGGACGGTCACGATCCACACGAGCAGCCACGGCCACCACACCGACCACCACAGTTCCCTACCGACAGCCACGGATCTCCTTCACCGCCTCCAGCAGCGACCCGGTGGTGGCGTCCACCACCCGCCCGCCGGTCGCGCGCGCCACCCGGTCCAGTTCCACCGGGTCGGCCTCGCCGAACCGGATCGCGTACGTGCGCGCGGGCGGGTCCGGCCACTTGCCCAGGAACTCGTCCGCGCTCATCCCCGCGTTGTTCTCGCCGTCGGTCATCAACACCACCGTGCCGTCGCCGACGATCCGGTAGGCGTGGTCGAGCGCCGACCAGATCGCGGTGCCGTCGTCGGCCAACTCGGCCGACGCCAACGCGCCGGCCAGCACTTCGAGGTCCGCGGCCTGTCGCACCACGATGCTGCGCTCCTCCATCACGGTTCCCGCGAACCGCACGAGCACGACCGTCTCCCCCACCCGGAACCGGTCGAACCCGCCCGCACGGCCGAGCGTCGCGAACGCCTCTCGCAGGCCGGCGATCCGCGGGCCCGCCATGGACGTCGAGTGGTCGAGCACGAACACCACCCGGCCCTGCTCGCCGGCCCGGTCGTAGGCGGCCAGCAGGCTGTTCAAGACCTCCTGCGTGCCGGGGAAGTACAGCGCGGTGCCGATGGGCTCGCGCAACTCCTCGGTCCGCTGGACCTGGGGGTCCACGGGCCGGCGCGAGGTCCGCTCCATGATGGCCCGCTGCGCGGACGGCGAGCGCAGCCACTCGACGGCCCGGTCGTACGCGGCCCGCTTGTCCGGCTTGAGCAGCATCAACGGGTAGTCGGACAGGACGATGCCGTCCTTCGGGTACACGACCTCCAACGGCTCGCGGAGCCGCCCGGACGCGTTCAGCGACAACACGGTCGACTCGTACGCGACCACGGCGTCCACGTCGTCCTGCCGCCGCACGTACTCGTCACCGACCTCGGCCGCGCCGGACGCGCCGAACGCCTGGCCGGTGAGGAAGCCCTGGAGCTTGTCGCAGGTGACGTCCTCGGGCCGCAGCGCCGCACCGGTGCCCGCGGCGGCCGTCGCCACGCCGATCAACGCCGCCATCCCGCTGCCGGACACCCGCGGGTCGGCCATGCCGAAGCGCAGCTCCCCCGCCGCCGCACGGCTCGCCACGTCGGCCCACGAGGCGCCGCGCAACGCCTCCGCCTTGCCCGCCTTCACGCCCAGCACGAGCGGCGAGAGCATCGTGGGGGTGGACAGCGGCAGGTCCACGCCCTTCAGCGCCAGGTACCGGTTCGTGGACAGCCACGCCAGGTCGTGGTCCGCGCCGCCCGCCGCCAGCTCCTCGGCGGCCCGGATGGTGCCCCTGCGGTCGAGCTTCAGCTCCACCCCGGTGTCCCGGCGCAGGTCGGCCAGCAGCGGCTCCAGGTCCGCCAGCTCGGAACTGGCCAGCACGGTCAGCGCGGCCGGTTCGGGCGTGCCGGTGGTGCAGCCGCCGAGGACCGCCGCGGCCACCAGGAGCAGGACCGGCAACCTCATATCGGCACCCGGATCTCCGGGCAGTCGCCGACCTCCCTGATCATGGCCTCCAGGTTGTCCGGCCTGGGCAGCAGGCCTTCGGTGCTGCTCAGGGCGGGCTCCGGCAGACCGCGTTCCCTCAGCAGGTGGGGCAGGGCGGTCGGCTCCTTGTTGTCCAGCCGGAACCCCAGTTCCAGGGCACGTCGGCGCAGACCGGGGTCGTCGCGCACCAGGTCGCCGACCAGCTCCCCGGCCGGGCTGAACGCGATGAGCCGCGGCTCGGTGCGGTGGTGCGCGTCGGGGTAGAGCAGCACCCGGTCGGTGTCGGCCGCACCGGTCCGCGCCACCGCGGTGAACTGGTGCGCGATGTACTGGTGCTCGTACATGACGCCGACCGGGGCGCTGGTGCGGCCGTCGGGGTGGAAGAACGAGGTGCCGATGCCGGAGCCGTGCAGGCCCTCGATCTCGAACACCGGCTTGATCCTCTCCGCCACCTCCGGCGCGCTGCGCTCGTTGGGCGGGACGGAGTTGTTGGCCGCGAACGCGACCAGCCCGAGCCAGGCCGAGCCGGAGTAGGAGTCGCACGGGTTCGGCGTCTGCGCGACGACCTGGTTGCGGTTGTCGACGCGCGGGTCCACCTGCGCCCAGGTCTTCGTCGGCGCGCCGTTCCCGGGGAGGGACAGCTCGTTGACGAAGACGTCCAGCTTGAGGGTGTAGTAGAGGCCGAGGCCCTTCTCGTCGTCCTGCTTCACCGCCGCGCCGGCGCGCACCAGGGCTTCCGCGTACTCCCTGAACGCGCCCAGCACGAGGGGGCTCGCGAACGGGTAGTAGGCCCGACCGCCGAACCGCTCGTGGATCAGCTCGGCCGAGGCCTGGCCGGACGGCATCACGAAGTCGAACTCGTGCACCCGGTCCTGCCGGTCCCTGATGAGCTGCCGCGAGCCGCCCGAGTCGGTGACCTGCACGTCGACGCCGTGGGACATCAGGATCCGGCGGACCTCGGGATCCTGGAAGTACACGATCTTGGACGCCATCATGGCGCGCACCACCGTGATGCCCCGGAACGGCAGCGCGATCGTGCCGGACGTGAGCATCGCGATCACACCGGCGAGCGCGACCGCCACCGATACGCCGAACGGCAGCAGATAGCGCTTGCGCAGGTAGATCGCCCGGGTCTTCGGCCTGCGGACGGCGAAGGCCGGCTCTGCGGTGGAACGGTTCGCGACCACGGAACTCCCCCGTGCGGACGGCGATCTCCCCTGCCTACCAGGCTAGGTCGTCGCGCCGCCGCGGTGGGTTACAAGTCGGGTGATCAGCCTCCGAGGGTCACGCCGCCGTCGACCACGAACGTCGCGCCGGTGGTGTAGCCGCCCGCCGCCGACGCCAGGAAGACGACGGCCGCGGCCAGCTCCTCCGGGTCGCCCACGCGGCCCAGCGGCAGCCGGGAGATGTGCGCTTCGAGGTAGCCCTCGGGGTACTGGTCGGTCATCTCGGAGGCGAAGTAGCCCGGCGCGAGCGCGTTGACCCGGATGCCCTTGCGGCCGGTCCACTGCTGCGCCAGGTCGCGGGTCAGGCCGAGCAGACCCGCCTTGGACGCCGAGTACGCCGCCTGCGGCAGGCCGCCGGAGACCAGGCCGAGCACGCTGGAGACGTTGACGATCGAACCGCCGTTCGCCATCACGGCCGCCGCCGCCTGCGCCATCCAGTACGCGCCGTTGAGGTTGACGTCCATGACGCCGAGGAACTGCTCGGGCGTCTCCCGGGACGCGGGCACCGCCGACGCCACGCCCGCGTTGTTCACCAGCACGTGCACCGGGCCGAACTCCGCCGCGGCGCGCGCCACCTCACGGCAGTCGTCCGGCTGCGCCACGTCCGCCCGCACGACCAGCGCGCGCCGACCGGCGTCCTCCACCAGCTGGGCGGTGTCCTTGAGCCGGTCGGCCCGCCGGGCGGCGAGCACCACGTCCGCGCCCGCCTCCGCCAGGCCCTTGGCGAACGCCACCCCGAGGCCCGAGGACGCGCCGGTGACGATCGCGACCTGCCCGTCCAGCCGGAACTTGTCCAGGATTCCCATTCAGCTCAACCTCTCCAGGATGATCGCCATGCCCTGACCGCCGCCGACGCACATCGTCTCCAGCCCGAACTGCGCGTCACGGGCGCGCATCCCGTTGATCAGGGTGGTCATGATGCGGGCGCCGGTGGAGCCGAACGGGTGGCCGAGCGCGATCGCGCCGCCGTGCACGTTCAGCTTGTCCATGTCGATGCCGAGCGCGCGCTGGCTGCCCAGCACCTGCACCGCGAACGCCTCGTTGATCTCGACCAGGTCGATGTCGTCGACGGTCAGGTTCGCGTGCGCGAGCGCCTGCTTGGTGGCGTCGACGGGGCCGAGCCCCATGATCTCCGGCGAGAGGCCGGACACGCCGGTGGACACGATGCGCGCCAACGGGGTCAGGCCCAGCTCCTTGGCCCGCACGTCGCTCATCACGACCACGGCCGCCGCGCCGTCGTTGAGGGGGCAGCAGTTGCCGGGCGTGACGGTCCCTTGTGGACGGAACGACGGGTTGAGCGCCGACACCGCGTCGTAGGTGACGCCACGGCGCGGACCGTCGTCGGTGTCGACGACCGTGCCGTCCGGGAGGGTGACCGGGGTGATCTCGCGGGCGAAGAAGCCGTCCGCGATGGCCTTCTCCGCCAGGTTGTGCGAGCGGACGCCGAACTCGTCCTGGTCACGTCGGCTGATGCCGAGCGCGGTGGCGACGTTCTCGGCGGTCTGGCCCATCGCGATGTAGTAGTCCGGCAGCTCGCCGTCCTCGCGCGGGTCGTGCCACGGCTCGTTGGTCTCCGCGGTCCGTTGAGTGCGTTCGCGCGCGGCGTCGAAGAGCGGGTTGAAGTGCGGGTCGCCGTGCCGGTAGCGGGAGACGCACTCCACGCCGGCGCTGATGAACGCGTGGCCCTCGCCCGCCTTGATGGCGTGGAAGGCCATGCGCGCGGTCTGCACGGACGACGCGCAGAACCGGTTGACCGTGGTGCCGGGCAGGGTGTCCAGGCCGAGCTGCACGGCGATGCGGCGGGCCACGTTCTGCCCGTGCTCGTCCTGCGGCTCGGCGCACCCCAGGTGCAGGTCGGTGATCTCGGCGCGGTCCAGCTCGGGGACCTGGTCGAGCGCGGCGGCGACGATCCGCGCGGCCAGGTCGTCCGGGCGCAGGTCGACCAACGAGCCCTTGCGCGCCCGACCGATCGGGGAACGCGAGGTGGCGACGATGACAGCCTCGGGCATGGCGGTGCTCCTGTGTCTAGAGGCCGAGGTCGCGGCCGATGAGTTCCTTCATGATCTCGTTGGAGCCGGCCCAGATCCGGGTCACCCGGGCGTCCATCCAGGCGCGCGCCACGCGGTACTCGGTCATGTAGCCGTAGCCGCCGTGCAGCTGCACGCAGGCGTCGATGACGTCGTTCTGCACGTCCGCGCTCCACCACTTGGCCTTGGCCGCGTCCACGGCGGTCAGCTCGCGGCGGGTGTGCGCGTCGGTGCACTGGTCCAGGAACGCCTGCGTCACGTCGATCCTGGTGACCAGCTCGGCGAGGGTGAACTTGTTGTGCTGGAAGGAGCCGATGGCCTGGCCGAACGCCTTGCGCTCCTTGGTGTACTCGATCGTCTCGAGCAGGATCTGCTTGGCGTGGGCCAGGTTGGAGATCGCGCCGCCGAGGCGTTCCTGCGGCAGGCGTTCCATCATGTAGATGAAGCCCTGGTCGACCTCGCCGATGACGTTCTCGGCCGGGATGCGCACGTCCTCGAAGAACAGCTCGGCGGTGTCGGACTCGGGCTGGCCGACCTTGTCCAGCTTGCGGCCGCGCTCGAAGCCCTTCATGCCGGTCTCGACGGCGAACAGGGTGATGCCGCGGGCCTTCTTCTCCGGGCTGGTGCGCGCGGCGACGACGATCAGGTCGGCGGAGAAGCCGTTGGTGATGAACGTCTTGGAGCCGTTGAGGACCCAGTCGCCGCCGTCGCGCACGGCGGTGCTCTTGAGCGCGGCCAGGTCGGAGCCGCCGGAGGGCTCGGTCATGCCGATGCCGGTCGTCAGCTCGCCCGAGCAGAACCTCGGCAGCCAGCGCTGCTTCTGCTCGTCGGTGCACAGGTCGACCAGGTAGGGCGCGACGACGTCGCCGTGGATGCCCAGGCAGGACGACATGCCGGCGCTGACCTTGGACAGCTCCTCGCCCAGCACGGCGTTGAACCGGTAGTCGTTCGCGCCGCTGCCGCCGTGCTCCTCGGGGACCTCCAGGCCGAGCAGGCCCTGCTTGCCCGCTTCGAGCCACACGTCGCGGTCGATGTGGCGCTGCTCGACGAACCGCTCGTAGTTCGGGGTGAGCGTGCGGTCGCAGAACGCCCGCGCGGTCTCGCGGAACGCTTCGTGGTCGGGTTCGAACAGCGAGCGGCGCACTCTCGTTTCCTCCATACTAAGCGGTTGCTTAGGTCTAAGCGTGTGCTTAGCCTGCGGTATCGTTCGGGTTCGTGTCAAGGAGGGCCGGCTGTGACGACGACCAGTGGTGAGTTCGCGCTCCTGGATGAGACGTGGTCCTCGGTGACGCCGCCGGCGGCCAGGCGGATGCTGATCGCCGCCGCGGCCGCGTTCTCGGTGCGGGGGTACCACGCGACGACGACCCGTGACATCGCGGCGCAGGCCGGCATGTCACCCGCGGCGGTCTACATCCACTACCGGTCCAAAGAGGAACTGCTGTTCCACATCTCGCGGATCGGGCACGCGACGTCGTTGTCGGTGTTGACGGGCGTGTCCGAGGTGGACCCGGTGGCGCGGCTGGCGGCGGCCGTGCGGGCGTTCGCGTCGTGGCACGCGGAGTACCACACGACGGCGCGGGTCGTGCAGTACGAGCTGAGCGCGTTGACGCCGGAGCACCTGGCCGAGGTGGTGGAGCTGCGGCGGCGGATCGAGGCGGCGGTGCGCGACATGGTCTCGGACGGCGTCCGCGCGGGCGCGTTCGACGTGCCGGACGTGCGCGGGGCGACGTTGGCGGTGCTGTCGCTGTGCATCGACGTGGCCCGCTGGTACCAGCCCGCCGGCCGCCGCACGCCGACCGAGATCGGCGACCTCTACGCGGACCTGGTCCTGCGCATGGTGGGCGCCACCACCTGACCCGCGCGTGCCCTGCGCCCGAAGCGCGTGTCCTACGTCCCGGCACCTCGAGTTGAACGCTCAGGACGGCGAGCCGTGCGCTGAGCGTTCAACATCGGTGTTCCGACCGTAGGACACGCGGGCTAGCGGACGGATTTCTTGCCGTAGAACCCTGCGACGAGGCTGACGCCGATGGCGGCGATGATCACCTGCACGATGATCTCGATCCAGTCGATGCCGGGCGTGTCCTCCACGCCGAGCGCCCGGGCGATGAACGTGCCCAGGAACGCCGCCACGATGCCGACGATGATCGTCAGCCAGATGGGGATGGCCTGCTTGCCCGGCGCGATGAGCTTGCCCAGCAAACCGATGATGAGACCCACGATCAGAGCGCTGATCACACCGCCGATGCCCACGATGCCTCCTGCGGGTTAGTCGCCTTCGAAGAAGTCCCCGACCGCGTCGAGGGCCTCATCGGTCATCATCCCCACCGCAGACGCCGTCCGCAGCGCCAGCGGCGACCGGGCGAGCCCTGCCCGCACGCCGCGGCGACGTCCGCGCGGGCCGCCCTAGTGGCCGAAACCGTGGGAAGATCGCCTCCCGGAGACCTGGTCCATCCACTGGTGCAGCAGCGCCGCCCAGTCCGTGCGGATCACCTCATCGTGCGACATGGCGAAGTGCCCGAACGAGTCGCCGCCCGCCCGGAACAGCCCACCGCGGCGGTCGGCCTCCAGCACCACGTACAGCCGGTGCGGGTCGGCGACGAAGGTCAGCTCCAGCTGGCTGATCTTGGCCAGGAACTGCCCCGGCGGCAGGAACTCGATCTCCTGGTAGAACGGCAGCTGCTGCGGCACGCCCCGGATCCGCCCCGACTCGTTGTCCGCGCGCTGGAAGCGGAACCCGAGGGCGCCGAACGCGTTCAGCACGTGCTCCTGCGAGCGCATCGGGTGCACGGCCACCGGGTCGAGGTCGCCCGGGTCGACGGCGCCGCGCACCTCCAGCTCCGTGCGCAGGCCCATCGTCATGCCGTGCAGGTGCTGCCCGTGCACGACGGTCACCGGCGTCTCCAGCGGCACCGGGAACTGGAACGGCAGCACCAGGTTCTGCCCCGGCGCGACGACGATCTGCCTGCCGACGACGACCCGCGCGAACTCGACGTTGCGGTTGTGCTCGTTGTCGCCGCTCTCCACCTCGACCCGGGTGACGAGGGACAGCTTGACCTCGTCGATCTCGGCGGGGTGGTCGCCGCCCGCGATGCGCACCTCGCCGGTCAGCGCCTCGCCCGGTCGGGTGTTCGGGTTGGCCAGCACCGTGTCCACCGACGGACCGCCGACTCCGAACGCGCGCAACATCCTCTTGAAAACCACGGTGGGTGCCTCCTGGCCTGCTCTGTGTCACGCCCTTGACCTCGGGTTTCTTCAAGGACGCCTCGACAGGTGCATCGGTTCCCCCTGGACGAACGCTAAGCGCGGATGCCACTATGCGACCGCGGTCACATACTAAGCGGTCGCTCAGGAGGTTGAAGTGCCCACGCTGCTCGTCGCCAACCGGGGAGAGATCGCCGTCCGGGTGCTGCGCGCCGCCGCCGACCTCGGCTGGCGGACCGTCGCCCTGGTCACCGACTCCGACGACGCGCACGGCCGGTTCGCCGACCGCGCCGTCCGGCTGCAAGGCTCCTACCTGGACGTGGACGCCGTCCTCGCCGCCGCCGACGGGTGCGACCTGGTGCACCCCGGCTACGGGTTCCTGGCCGAGAACGCCCGGTTCGCCCGCCGCTGCGCCGAGGCCGGGCTGACGTTCGTCGGACCGCCGCCGGAAGTGCTGGAGCTGCTCGGCGACAAGAGCCGGGCCCGTGCCCTGGCCGCCGAGGTCGGCGTGCCGGTGCTCGCGGGCGCCGAGGACGAGTTCGAGGACTTCTTTCGCGCGCACGGCGCGGTGGTCGTGAAGGCCGTGGCCGGTGGCGGCGGCAAGGGCGTGCGCGTGGTGCGCCGCCTCGCCGACCTCGCCGCGGCCGTCGAGCGGTGCCGGGCCGAGGCGCTGGCCGCGTTCGGCGACGGCACGGTGTTCGTCGAGGAGCTGCTCGAACCCGCGCGGCACGTCGAGGTGCAGCTGGTCGGCACGACGGTGCTCGGCGACCGCGACTGCTCGTTGCAGCTCAGGCACCAGAAGCTGGTCGAGGTCGCGCCCGCGCCCGACCTCTCCCCCGACCTGCGGTCCGCGCTGCACGACGCGGCGGCCACGATCGCGCGCGCCGTCCGGTACACCGGGCTGGGCACGGTGGAGTTCCTGGTCGCGCCGGACGGCCGGTTCGCGTTCCTGGAGGCCAACCCGAGGCTCCAGGTCGAGCACACCGTCACCGAGCAGGTCACCGGGCTGGACCTGGTGCGCGCGCAACTGCTGCTCGCGGCCGAGGTCGAGCCGGACCTGACGCACACGCCACGCGGCAGCGCGCTGCAACTGCGCGTGAGCCTGACGTCCGCGGGGCGGCTGTCGGCGTTCGTCCCGCCAACAGGACCGGGCGTGCGGGTCGACACGCACGCGTCCGTCGGCTACCGGGCCGGCCTCGGCTTCGACCCGTTGCTGGCGAAGGTCGTGGTGCACGCCGACGACCTGGAGACCGCGCTGCGCCGGGCCCGCCGCGCGCTGGACGAGTTCACCGTGGACGGTGCGCGCACGAACATCGGCTTCCTGCGCGGGCTCCTGGACCACCCGGACGTCCTGAAAGCGCACACGGGCCTGGTCGACTCACTGCCCCGGGAGGACACCGGAGCGCGCGCTCCCGTGCAGGGAACGGTCGTCGCGATCGAGTCCGGCACGGTCGTCGTGGAAGCGATGAAGATGCAGCACGTCGTGCCGATCGGCGACGCGCGGGTGCTGGTCGAGGTCGGCGACACGGTCGCGGAGGGCGCGTTGCTGGCCGAGGGCGTGGACCTCGCCGTCGAGGAGAAGGCCGTCGAGGTCGACCTGGACGACGTGCGGCCCGACCTCGCGGAGACGTTGGCGCGCCACGACTTCTCACGTCCCGAGGCGGAGGCGAAGCGGCACGCGGCCGGCCGCCGCGCGGTCCGGGAGAACATCGCCGACCTGTGCGAGGAGTTCGTGGAGTACGGCGGACTGGCCATCGCCGCGCAACGCCGCCGCCGGTCGTTGGACGAGCTGGTCGAGCGCACGCCCGCGGACGGGCTGGTGGCGGGCGTCGGCCGGGTGAACGGCGGCCAGGTCGTCGCGATGTCCTACGACTACACGGTCATGGCGGGCACGCAGGGTCTGCGCAACCACGCCAAGAAGGACCGGATGTTCGAGCTGGCCGAGCAGCGGCGGCTGCCCGTGGTGCTGTTCGCCGAGGGCGGCGGCGGGCGACCCGGCGACACCGACCACGGCGGCGTCAGCGGGCTGGACTGCCTGGCGTTCCACCTGTTCGCCAAGCTGTCCGGGCTGGTGCCGCTGATCGGCATCGCGTCCGGCCGCTGCTTCGCCGGCAACGCCGTGCTGCTGGGCACGTGCGACGTGGTCATCGCGACCCGTGACGCGACCATCGGCATGGGCGGCCCGGCGATGATCGAGGGCGGCGGGCTCGGCGTGTTCCGGCCCGAGGAGATCGGGCCGGTGGACGTTCAGGTGCCCAACGGCGTGATCGACGTGCTCGTGTCCGACGAGGCCGAGGCCGTCGCGGTGGCCAAGAAGTACCTGTCGTACTTCCAAGGTCACCCCGATGGGACGCGCACCGACGCCTGGGAGTGCCCCGACCAGCGGCTGCTGCGGCACCTCGTGCCGGAGAACCGGGTCCGCGCCTACGACGTGCGGACCGTGGTGGAGACGCTCGCCGACACCGGCTCGGTGCTGGAGCTGCGGCGCGAGTTCGGCCGCGGCATCGTCACCGCCCTTGCCCGGGTCGAGGGCAGGCCGCTGGGGCTGATCGCGAACGACCCCGGCCACCTCGGCGGCGCGATCGACGCCGACTCCGCCGACAAGGCCGCGCGGTTCCTCCAGCTGTGCGACGCGTTCGACCTGCCGGTGGTGTCGCTGTGCGACACGCCGGGGTTCATGGTCGGGCCGGACGCCGAGCGCACCGCGACCGTGCGGCACCTGACCCGGATGCTCGTGGCCGGCGCGAACCTCGACGTGCCGTTCGGGTTCGTGGCGCTGCGCAAGGCCTACGGGCTGGGCGCGCAGGCAATGGCGGCGGGCAGCTTGAAGGTGCCGCTGTTCGCGGTGTCGTGGCCCAGCGGCGAGTTCGGCCCGATGGGGCTGGAAGGCGCGGTGCGGCTCGGGTACCGGCGCGAGCTGGACGCCATCGACGACCCGGCCCAGCGCAAGGAGATGTTCGAGGCGATGGTCTCCGCCGCCTACGAGCACGGCAAGGCGCTCAACGTGGCGTCCGCGTACGAGATCGACGACGTGATCGACCCCGCCGACACCCGGCGCTGGATCACCACCCTGCTCACCGGCCCCGACCCCGTCCAGGTCAGGACCGGCAAGAAACGCCCGTTCGTGGACACCTGGTGAAAGGGAACAAGCACATGGTCACGACCGCTCCCCCCGAGCGGCGCACGTTGCGCAAACTCATGGCGGCCGGGCTCGTCGGCTCCTCGCTCGAGTGGTACGACTTCTTCATCTACGCGACCGCCGCGGCGCTGGTGTTCCCCAAGTTGTTCTTCCCCGAGGCGTCGCCGCTGATCGGGCTGCTGCTGTCGTTCAGCACGTTCTGGGCGGGGTTCATCGCCCGACCGGTCGGCGGGCTGGTGTTCGGGCACGTCGGCGACAAGTTCGGCCGCAAGCCCGCGCTGGTGACGTGCCTGGCGCTGATGGCCGCGGCGACGTTCCTGATCGGGCTGCTGCCGACCAGCGCGACGCTGGGCGTGATGGCGCCGGTGCTGCTGGTGGTGCTGCGGTTCCTCCAGGGGATCGCGGTGGGCGGGCAGTGGGGCGGTGTCGTGCTGCTGCTGACCGAGACCGCGGGGCCGCAGCGGCGTGGGTTCGCCGGGACGTTCGGGCAGGCGGGCGTGCCGCTGGGCGTGATCCTGGGCAACGTCGCGTTCCTGGTCGTGGGCGCGACCGTGCCGGCCGCTTCGTTCGCGACGTGGGGGTGGCGGGTGCCGTTCCTGGCGAGCGCGCTGCTGTTCCCGGTGGTGCTGTTCATCCAGTTGAAGGTCGAGGACAGCCCGGTGTTCCGGGAGATCAAGGAACGGCGTGGCGACGGTCCCGCGCCCGCGCCGTTGCGGGAGGTGCTGCGGACGCACCGCAAGCCGGTGCTGCTCGGCGCGGGGCTGATGTTCGCGTCCAACGCGGTGTTCTACGTGAGCATCGCGGGCGTGCTCGACTACGCGACGCGTGAGCTGGGGTTGGCGCGGAACTCGGTGCTCGTGGTGACGCTGCTGTCGTCGCTGGTCAGCGTGCCGGTGATCCTGCTGGCGGGGCGTTGGTCGGACCGGCACGGCAGGCGTCCGCTGATCGTGGCGGGCGCGGTGGCGATGATCGTGTGGGCGTTCCCCTACTTCTGGCTGATCGACACCGCGTCGCTGGGGCTGATCTTCGTCGCGCTCGCCGTGTCGGGGGTGGGGTCGAGCCTGGTCTACGGGCCGGTGGCGGCGTACCTGGCGGAGCTGTTCGAGCCGGGGGTGCGGTACTCGGGGGCGTCGCTGGCGTACCAGCTGGCGTCGATCCTGGTCAGCGGCGGCACACCGTTCATCATGACGGCGTTGCTGGTGGCGACCGGTACGTCACTGTCGGTGTCCGCGTTCCTGCTGGTCATGGGCGTGGTGACGCTGGCCTCGGTGCTCGGCTTGCGGGAAACCCACAAGGTCTGACATGAGCCGAATCCACTAATCCGGATTCAAAGCGGACTGCGACTATCCTCCTCGCGCCTCAATGGACCATCAGCGAAGGGGACGCTTTGACAGGATCGCTGCACGCGGGCGGGGAAAGCGGCAACGACGGCTGACGCCGCTTCCTGGATGACAATCGAGAGGGGTGCCGATCAGGCACCCCTCTCCTTCAGTTCAAGACGCATGCCCATGCCGTGGCGCATGGGCAGGTCGAACCCCTCGAACACGAAGATCGACCGGCCGCTCTCGTCCTCGGCCGGGCCAAGGGTGAAGCCGTTATGGTCTTCCTCGAAACCGATGGGCTCATAGTAGGCGTCGTATCCGCGAGGAAGCGCTACCTTGTACCGCGCATGCCTCACCGGAGTGGCGAACCTGAATGTGAAGTCGTCCGGCGTCCGGTCCCGCATGAGCGGCGCACACATGCCAGGCCACTCGATCTCCACCGCAATGGTGATCTCGCTGTCTTCCGGTGGTGGCTCGGGGAGGTGGACGATCAGGACGAACTTGCCATCGGCGACCCACGTCGACGTGGTCGTCAAACTCGCTCCCGGCAGGTCACCGCCCAGGAACCTCCGCACCGCCACGCCGATCTGGCGCCGGTACCTGGAGGGCTGCGGCCAGCCGCAACCTTGGACCAAGGGCACCACCCACAAGTCCTTGCTCAACACCTTGGCCCGGATCGTGGTCCGCCTGCGCGCGTTCCCGTTCGAGTCGACTCCCACGAACTCGTCCCAGTCCACTATCCGATACGCAGGGCGCTGATCGCCGGACGCGACATCGACCAACTGCGAAATTATCGTCCGATATGACTCGACCTGTCGAACCAATCCGCGGCGATCGGCCAGCAGAAGCAGACCGAGCGAGAGCAGCACGAGGATCGCGGCCACCAGCGCGCCGGCTTTGACGGCGGCACTCCCCAGGATGGCGCCGAGGAGCACGGCGAACGACAAGACGCCGACGACCGCCTTCACGACCACCGGCGCGCCTTCGTCGGCGAGGAGGTCGTCAAGCCAGTGGACGAACCGTTGCAGCACGGCGGCCCCCTACACGCTTGGTCACGCCACGGAGTCGGAGATTATCGACCGGTAGTCACGATTGGCAGCACCCGAGCGGCCCAGCGGGCTCGGATCGCGCGAGGTTCGCCCGCTCGGCGGCAGCACCGCCCGCAGCACCGCGGGGCCGTCCGGGAACAAGATCGACTCGTCTGACGAGTGAACTGTCAACCGGGTGACGTGCGGAACGTTGTGCGCTTGCCGTACGTTGCCGTGCCGTGACCACTCTCCTGGGACGGTTCAAGCAGCGGATGCGGCGGTTCGCGCAGAAGCCCGGCTCCGCCGACCTCACGCCCTACCGGAAGCTGCTCGACGAGGTCAACGAGCAGTCCGAACGCGTGAAGAAGCTCAGCGACGAGGAGCTGACCGCCGCGGCCGCCGCGCTGCGCGACAAGTCGGACTTCGGCCGCCCCGAGCTGGTGGAGGTGTGCGCGCTCGGCCGCGAGGCCGCCGACCGCGCGCTCGGCCTGCGCCCGTTCGACGTGCAGATCCTCGGCGCGCTGGGCCTCCTGGAGGGCCACGTGGTCGAGATGGCCACCGGTGAGGGCAAGACGCTCTCCGGCGCCATCGCCGCGGCCGGCTTCGCGTTGCGCGGCGACCAGGTGCACGTGGTCTCGGTCAACGACTACCTGGCCCAGCGCGACGCCGAGTGGATGGGCCCGCTCTACGAGCTCATGGGCGTGAAGGTCGGCTGGATCAACCAGAGCTCCAAGCCCGAGGAGCGCCGCGCCGCCTACCAGGCCGAGGTCATGTACGCCTCGGTCTCGGAAATCGGCTTCGACGTGCTGCGCGACCGGCTGGCCACCGACGAGGGCAACCTCATCGTGCCCAAGCCGCGCGTCGCCCTCGTCGACGAGGCGGACTCGGTCCTGGTGGACGAGGCGCGCGTGCCGCTGGTCCTGGCGGGCTCCACGGCGGGCCCGGCGGTCGACCCGGCGCTGGCCGACCTGGTCAAGCGGCTGCGCCGCGACCTGCACTTCGAGATCGACGACGAAGAGCGCAACGTCTACCTCACCGGCGCGGGCAGCGAGCTGGTCGAACGGGCGCTCGGCGGCATCGACCTGTACTCCGACGAGCACGTCTCGACCACGCTGAGCAAGGTCAACGTGGCCCTGCACGCGCAGGTCCTGCTGCACCGCGACGTGGACTACATCGTCCGCGACGGCAGGGTGCACCTGATCAACGACACCCGGGGCCGGATCGCGAAGCTCCAGCGCTGGCCCGACGGCCTCCAGGCGGCGGTCGAGGCCAAGGAGAACGTGGCGACCACGGACGCGGGCGAGGTGCTCGACTCGATCACCGTGCAGGCGCTGCTCAGCCGCTACCCCACGGTCTGCGGCATGACCGGCACCGCGGTGGCCGTGGCCGAGCAGCTGCGCGACTTCTACCAGCTGGAAGTGCTGGTCATCCCGCCGAACGTGGAGACGATCCGGGAGGACGAGGCGCCCCGGCTGTACGCGACGCTGGAGCAGAAGGAAGCAGCCGTCGTCGCCGAGATCAAGGAGGTCCACGAGACGGGCCGCCCGATCCTGGTCGGCACGCTGGACGTGGCCGAGTCCGAGCGCCTGTCCCGCAAGCTCGCCGAGGCGGGCCTGGACTGCGTGGTGCTCAACGCCAAGAACGACGCCGAGGAAGCCGCGATCATCGCCGACGCGGGCTCGTTCCAGCGGGTCACCGTCTCGACCCAGATGGCGGGCCGCGGCACGGACATCCGGCTCGGCGGGCACGACTCGACCGACCGGGAGCGCATCGCCGAGCTCGGCGGCCTCTACGTGATCGGCACCGGCCGCCACTCCAGCAGCCGGCTGGACGACCAGCTGCGCGGTCGCGCGGGCCGCCAGGGCGACCCCGGCGGGTCGGTGTTCTTCTCCTCGTTGCAGGACGACCTGGTCACGCAGTACGTGCCCGACCACGACGAGCCGGCGGAGGTGGACGAGGACGGCCGCATCACGGACTCCGGCACGCTGCACACCGTGGAGCACGCGCAGCGCGTCGCCGAGGGCGTGCACCTGGAGATCCACCGCAACACCTGGCGGTACAACAAGCTGATCGAGCACCAGCGCCAGCTGCTGCTGGAGTACCGGGACAAGCTGCTGCGCACCGACCTGGCGTGGCAGGAGCTCTCCGAGCGCAAGCCGGACAAGGCGCACGAGATCAAGGACCTGGACACCGACGTGAAGGTCGGCGCGGCCCGGTTGATCGCGCTGCACCACCTCGACCAGCGGTGGAGCGACCACCTGACGTTCCTGACCGACCTGCGCGAGGGCATCCACCTGCGGGCGCTGGCGCGGCAGAACCCGCTCGACGAGTTCCACCGGGAGGCGATCCCGGCCTACCACAAGATCATCCCGGACGCGTGGGACGAGGCGGAGGAGACCTTCGCCAAGGTGGAGATCGACGCCGACGGCGCGCACCTCGCCGAGGCGGGCGTGCAGCGCCCGAACACCACCTGGACCTACCTGGTCAACGACAACCCGTTCTCCTCGGGCCTGGAGGAGACGTTCAAGGGCCTGGTCAAGCTGGTCCGGCGCCGCTGACCGCGTCCGTGCGCGGGCCGGGAGTCAGGCCCGGCCCGCGCACGGCGTTCAGCGAACGGGTGCGGAGACCTTCCCGTCCTCGACCGGCGCCGCCTGTCGGGGCAGCTTGGAGCGTCTCGGCATCCGCTGCGCCACCGCCTGCTCGGTGAGGGTGCGGATCTCCGCCAGGATGTCCAGGTGCTGCTGGGACGGTGGCGGACCGACGAGGTTCGAGTGGTCGAACGCGGTGCGTTCGGCACGGTGGGCCAGGTTCTGGATGCGCCGGATCAGGTCCCACTCCTGGTCAGTGCGCGTAGAGCGCCGTTGCTCAGTCACCCCGGAAGCAGACACCTCACGCCGGGTGAACGTAAATCACCTGGCAGTGCGAACTTCGCTGGGTCAACTCAGCTACCCCCGCCAGGGCGCTCGAAACGCACCGATCGTGGTACTCAAGGTTCCACCGCCGGGCGATCGGCCACACCGTGCACGCGGGGACGTCCAGGACACGGCCGTTAGGACGGTCACGGCGATCGGTGACAGCCCGGTTATGCACCGATCGACGTCACCTGTGGCAGTGAAAATCCCGATTACCGCCCTTGGTGACGCGGCGTCGTGCAATCCCCCGGTGTGAGGGTCACTCGCAGGTGTGCCGCCGATGGCTCCGCACACCACATCCGCCCCGCCGGCCATGGCGTCCGGACCCATTTCGCGGCCCGGCGGGCCGACTTACCGTGCCTCGGGTGAACATCGTCGTTCCACTGATCGCAGCGCTCCTCGCGACGACGGCGCAGGCCGTTCCCGCGTCCGCCGAAGGGTGCGGGCCACTGCGCGTTCCCGGTGCCGAGCACCAGGAACTGACCCACCTCGCCGACCTGTCCACCGCCGGCGGCCGCACCGACCCCGCCGACTGGGCCGGCCTGACCCCGGCGGGCCTGCCCGCGCCGACGCCCGTGCCGGGCACCCAGGTGGACGGCTACTTCCCCGACTCCTCGACCGGCAACACCAACCACGGCTGGGCGCACGACTCGCAGTTCGTGATCCGGCTGCCGGCGCGCTGGAACGGCGGCCTCGTCGTGGCGGGCTCGCCCGGCGTGCGCGAGCAGTACGCCAACGACCGCGCGATCAGCGACTTCGTGCTGGCCCGCGGTTACGCGTTCGCGTCGACCGACAAGGGCAACACCGGCGTGGCCTTCCACCGGGACGGCAGGCGGCCGGGTGACGCGATCGCCGAGTGGAACCACCGGGTCACGCAGCTGACCCGGGCGGCGAAGGCCGTGGTGGCGCAGCGGTACTGCCGACCGCCGTCGCGCACCCTGGCCACCGGCATCTCCAACGGCGGCTACCTGGTGCGGTGGCAGCTGGAGAACCGCCCCGAGCTGTACGACGGCGGCGTGGACTGGGAGGGCACGCTGTGGACCGCCGAGGGCCCGAACCTGCTGACGTTCCTGCCGCCCGCGCTGAAGGGCTACGCCACCGGTGACAAGGCGGCGGTGGTGGCCGCCGGGTTCCCGGCCGAGTCGGAGTTCCTGTGGCCGTTCCACCACCAGTACTACTGGGACCTGACCCAGCGCATCTACCGCGAGGAGCTGGACCCGGGCTGGGACGGTGACGCGGAGGCGGGCACGCCGTTCTGCGCGCCCGGCACGCCGCTGTGCGACGCGGACTACGACTACGCCGCACGGCCGCAGGCGCAGCGCGCCGTCGAGCGGATCGCGCTGACCGGCCGGATCGGCAAGCCGCTGCTCACCCTGCACGGCACGTTGGACGTGCTGCTGCCGATCTCCCGCGACTCGGACGTCTACGCGGACATGGTGCGCAAGGCGGGCCGCAGCGCGCTGTTCCGCTACTACCGGATCGAGGGCGGCACGCACGTGGACTCGCTGTTCGACGCGTTCCCCGACCGGCTGCGGCCGCTGACGCCGTGCCACCGGTCGGCGTTCACCGCGCTGGAGGGCTGGCTGACGGGCACGCGCCCACCCGCGTCGACCACCGTGCCGCGCCCGGCATCCGTGACCGCCACGGAGTGCTCGCTGGCGTAACCGAAACCGTCCCGCCGCTCGGCTCGCACTGGGGGCAGCCGAGCGGCGGGACACCGGCGTCCGGCGCTTCCGCGCTTCTGGGCCCGCCTGCCGGGCGTGCGGATCTCCAGGGCTCAGCGACGACCGGGCGACGACATCACGGGCCGAGCACCTTCATGAGCTTGAGCGCCAGTTGGACTTCGAGCACCCGGTCCGGCGACTGCCAGTCCTCGCCCAGCAGGCTCGCCACCCGGTCCAGCCGCTGCACCACCGTGTTCACGTGCACGTGCAGCTCGTCCTTGGCGCGGCTGAGGTTCGCGCCGCACGCGAAGTACGCCGTGACGGTCCGGACCAGCTCGGTGCCGCGGCTGGAGTCGTAGTCCAGCAGGGGGCCGAGGGTGGAGCGCACGTACCCGGCGACGTCCGCCCGGTCGCCCAGCAGCACGCCGACGAAACCGAGGTCCGCGAGCGTGCCGCCGGTCCCCTTGCGCCCCAGCTGCAGCAAGGCCTTCAGGCACCGCACGGCCTCTGCGTGCGCGGCGGCCACGGCTTCCGGGCCGTGCGCCGGACCGCCCGAGCCGACGGTCACCGGCAGGCCGACCGCCTTGCCCAGCACCCGGGTCGCGTCCTCCGCCGCGCACGCCAGGTCCGCGCCGGGCAGCACCAGCACCACGTGCTCGCCGTGCACGCCCGCCAGCCCGCGGCACGACGACGCGTGGTGCGCGGCGGCGGCGAGGAGCCGGTCACGGGGACCGTCCGCGACCAGCACCACGTGGTCGGCGGCCAGCTCGACGCCGACCCGGCGGGCACGGGCGCGCAACGCGACCGAGTCCACCCCGGCCGTCAGCAGGTCGGTGATCAGCTCGCCGCGCACCTTGTTCTCCGCCTCGGCGACCGTGCGGCGCAGCAGGAGCAGCAGGGCGGTGACGACGCCCGCGCGTTCGAACAGCCTGCGGTCGGCGTCGCCGAGGTCCGGGCGGTCGGTGAGCGTGATGCCGCCCAGCAGCTCGCGGCCCGCCAGCACGGCGCACACCCACGTGCCGTCCTGCGGGATGGCCCGGCCGCTGGCGCGGGAGGCGTTGACCGCCGCACGGGGCGTGAGCGCGCGGGTGGTGCCGATGCGGGCCAGCTCGACGCCGTCGTTGTCGTGCACCACGATCCCGCCGTCGAGCACCTTGGCCACGGCGGCGGCCACCTCGGGCACGTCCGCGCCGCGCAGCACCAGGTCGGTGAGCCGGTCGTGGGCGTCCTCGGCGCGGCGCATGGCCTCGTTGTGCGCGCGGATCGTCTCGCCCGCGGCCCGGGTCTCCTCCAGCAGGTGCGCGGTGTCCAGCGCGATCGCGGCGTGGTCGGCCAGCGACGACAGCAGCGCCACCTCGTCGGGCGGGAACTGGCGCGGCGAGCGGTTGGCCGCGTAGAGCACGCCGATGACCCGGCGGTCGAGCTGGAGCGGCACGCCCAGGATCGCGACCAGGCCCTCGTCGCGCACGGCCGCGTCGATCGGGCCGGTGTGGTTGAACCGGTCGTCGGCGAAGTAGTCGGCGGTCACGTAGGGCCGCGCGGTCTGGGCCACGAGCCCGCCGAGCCCTTCGCCCATGCCGAGCCGGACCTGTTGGAACAGCGCGGAGATCGAGCCGTCGGTGACCCTCATGTAGGTGCCGCGACCGGGCTCGTTCATGCTCAGGTAGGCGATGTCCGCGCCGAGCAGCAGCCGGGCGCGCCGCACGATCGACCGCAGCACGGCGTCCGGGTCGCGCACGCCGGCCAGGTCGTTCGCGGTGTCGAACAGCGCTTCCAGCTCGGCCTCACGACGGCGGTGCGCGGTGAGCGTGCGGCGGATCCGCAACGCCCACTCCGTGGCGCGGGCGATGTGGTCCAGCTCGGGATCCGGCACACCGGCCGCGCGGGCCGCGGGGAGCACCGCCGCCAACCGCTCGCTGCCCGCGTCGGTCGCGAGCAGGTCGAGCAGCTCCAACAGGTGCTCCACCGCGTCCGCCTCGCTCATACCGTCATGCTCGCACCGACGCCGTGTCCGCGTCGGTCCGGTTCAGGGAGCTGCCCTTCGTCTCCTTGGCCACCACGACCGCGATCACGGTCAGCACGCACATGCCGATCACGTACACCACGATCGGGAACGAGCTGTCGTAGGCGGCGAGCAGGGCGGTCGCGATGAGGGGCGCCACGGCGCCCGCGCCGATCGACGCGAGCTGGTAGCCGATGGACGCGCCCGAGTAGCGCACCTTCGTGCCGAACAGCTCCGAGAAGAACGCCGCCTGCGGGCCGTACATCGCGCCGTGCAGGACGAGGCCGACGGTGACCGCGAGCGTCATCGGGAAGAACGACTTCGTGTCCAGCAGCGCGAAGAACACGAACATCCACAAGCCGATGCCGACCGCGCCGATCAGGTACGTGGTGCGGCGGCCGATCCGGTCCGACAGCGCGCCCCACATCGGGATCGTGACCAGGTGCGCGAACGACGCGATCAGCACCGCGTTCAACCCCGCCGAACGCGGCATCCCCAGTTCCGACGTGATGTAGACCAGGATGAACGCGGTGATCACGTAGTACGACACGTTCTCCGCCATGCGGGCGCCCATCGCGATCAGCACCTCGCGCCAGTGGTCGCGCACGACGGCCACGATCGGGGGCTTCTCCTTGAGCTTGCCGGCCTCGATCTTCTTTTGGGCCTCCAGGAACACCGGCGACTCGGACACGCTGAGCCGGATCCACAGCCCGATCAGGACGAGCACGCCGGAGAGCAGGAACGGCACCCGCCAGCCCCACGACAGGAACGCCTCGTCGGACTGCACGGCGGCCAGCACCGCGAGCACGGCGGTCGCCAGCAGGTTGCCCATCGGCACGCCCGCCTGCGGCCAGGACGCCCAGAACCCACGCCGCTCCGCGCTGCCGTGCTCGGACACGATGAGCACCGCGCCGCCCCACTCGCCGCCCAGCGCGAAGCCCTGGATCAACCGCAGCAACGTCAGCAGCAGCGGCGCGGCCACGCCGATCGCGGCGTAGGTGGGCAGCAGGCCCATGGCGAACGTCGCGCCGCCCATCAGCACCAGGCTGAGCACGAGCAGCTTCTTGCGGCCGAGCTTGTCGCCGAAGTGGCCGAACACCAGGCCGCCGAGCGGACGGGCCAGGAAGCCGATCGCGTAGGTGAGGAAGGCGAGCATGGTGCCCACGAGCGGGTCGCTCTGCGGGAAGAACAGCTTGTTGAACACCAGGGCGGCGGCGGAGCCGTAGAGGAAGAAGTCGTACCACTCGATGGTCGTGCCGATGAGGCTGGCTATGACCACCTTGGCGAAGGACTTCTTCGGCTGCGGAGGGGCGGCGTTCGTCATGTCGGTCACCACTTCGTTGGGGAGGGGGGCGAACGGGGGCTACTGGGCGGTCCAGCCGCCGTCGATCGTGAACGACGAGCCGGTGACGTGACCGGAGTGCGCGCCGCACAGCCACAGCACGACGGAAGCCACCTCGGCCGGTTCGATGAGCTGCTTGATGGCGTGCCGGGTGAGCATCACGTCGGCGAGCACCTGCTCCGGCTCGATGCCGTGCGCCCGGGCCTGGTCGGCGACCTGGTTCTCCACCAGCGGGGTGCGCACGTAGCCGGGGCTGACGCAGTTGCTGGTCACGCCGTGCGGCGCGCCTTCCAGCGCGATGACCTTGCTCAGCCCTTCCAGGCCGTGCTTGGCGGTGACGTAGGCGGACTTGAACGCGCTGGCCCTGGCGCCGTGCACGCTGGAGATGTTCACCACCCGACCCCAGCCGCGCTGGTACATGTGCGGCAGGGCGTGCCGGGCGAGCAGGAACGGCGCGGTGACCATGACCCGCTGCAACAGCGCGAACCGGTCGGGCGGGAACTCGTGCACCGGCGCCACGTGCTGGAGGCCTGCGTTGTTGACCAGGATGTCGACCTCGGCGGGCAGGTCGCGGACGGGGTCGTCGGCGGCGAGGTCGACCACGTGCTCCATGCCGCCGGTCTCGCGGGCCGCGTCGGCGACCGAGTCGCCGTCGCGGTCGACGAGGTGCACCTTCGCCCCGGCGCGGGCGAGGGCGACCGCGCAGGCCCGACCGATGCCGCTGCCGGCGCCGGTGACCAGGGCGGTTCGACCGGACAGGTCGTCGCTGTGACCGGGAACACTCGTCATGGCCCGAAACGCTAGGTGACCTGCGGTGCACCGGACATGTGACGAAGCCCTACAACCTCCGGACAGCCCATGTGTTTAGCCGACAGTTAGCCCGGGAATGATCGGATTGCCCAATACCGGGTGAAGTGATGGTGCGGCCGTAGGTAGGCTGCTTTGGCCCGTTCGGGGGACGTACGAGGTTTTGGGGGTTACGAAGTGTCACTCACGCCGATCTACGACGACCTGCTGCGCGAGTTCGAGGGGATCATCCTCGTCAGCGAGGCGGCCGAGGCGGTCCAGACCGCCGCACCGGCTGCGGCGCAGGCCGACGAGCCGACCCCGGACGAGGGCTGACCAGGGCGTTCAGGACGTCGGGGCCCTCTTCGAGGCGATGAGGGCTTCGACACCGTCCAGCAGCAGCCGCAGCCCGAACTCGAACTGGTCGCCCGCGTACGGCGAGACTCCCTCCCGCACGGCCGCGACCAGCGCCGGGTACGGCTCGAAGTCGACCAGCTCGGCCAGCACGGCGTCGCGTTCGCGCATCTCCTCGGCGCTGGGCTCCGGCGCGTCGAGGCCCAGCCTGGCCTGACCGCGCACGTAGGCGTCGACCGACTCGACCACCGCCATCTTCTCCGCCTCGGACAGGCCGGTGCCCTCCAGCACGCGCAGCGCCGAGTCCATCCACCGCAGCAGGCCCGGTCCGGGCGCGGCCACCGTCGCGACCAGGTGCAGCACCCACGGGTGCTTGCGGTAGCCCTCGTGGTCGGCGCGCGCCCACGCCTCCAGCTTGGCCCGCCAGTCGCCCGGCCGGTCGTCCGGCAGCGGGTCGTCGGCCCCGATCGAGTCCGCCATCAGGGCTTCCAGCTCCGCCTTGCCCGGCAGGTAGGTGTAGAGCGAGGCCGTGCCGACGCCCAGCTCGACGGCCACCCGGCGCATCGACAGCGCGGCCAGGCCCTCGGTCTCCGCGATCCGGATCGCGGCGGCCACGATCCGCTCCATCGTCAGGCCGCGCCGGGGACCGCGGGCGGGGCGGCGGGCGTCCTTCCACAGCAGTTCCAGCACTCGCCGCTGCGCGTCGTCCTTTGCGTCCATGGTGAAACTCAGTATACCGTTCGGAGTTGTACGAACGGTGTTCGAAGTTTTGGGGGACGACGTGGACCGGGGGATGGCGCGGGAACGGCGGACGTTGACGGCGGCGACGCTGGCCAACGGGCCGACCGAGCTGATCGACTTCGTGCTGCCGCTGTGGGCGGGCGCGGCCATCGGGCTGAGCGCGACCGAGGTCGGCGTGCTGATGGCGGTGGAGCTGGCGCTGTCGGTCCTCGTCCGGCCGCTGGCGGGCGTGCTGGCGGACCGGTGGGACCGGCGGCACACCGCCGCCATCGGCGCGCTGCTCTACGCGCTGTCGTGCGCCGGGTACGCGGTGGCCCAGGGCGCACCGCTCGCGTACGGCGCGGCGGCCGTGGGCGGTGCGGGTGGCGCGTTGCTGTGGGTCGCCGTGCGCGCGATCGTCAGCGAACGGCTGGCCGAGGACAGCGCGGTGTTCCCGCGCCTGCTCTCGGCGCAGGAGACGGGCTCGTGGGTGGCGTTCGTGGTGGGGCTGGCGCTCATGGGCTCGATCGGGTACGCGGGGCTGTTCTGGGCGTGCGCGGCGGCGTGCGCGGCGGCGGCGGTGTTCCTGCTCGTCGCGCCGAGGCGTCGGGAAGGCGGCGGCCGGGGCGTCGCGGCGGCCGGGCTGGGCGCGGTGGGCAGGCGGTTGCGGCCGATGCTGTTCGCGGTGGTGATGACCATGGCGGCGGAGGCGGCCGTCGGGTTGCTGCTGCTCCTGCACCTGCAACGCGGGTTCGGCCTGGAGTTGCGGGAGGTGGCGTTCGTGTTCCTGCCCGGCGCGATCGCGATGAGCGCCGCCGCCGAGTACCTGCACCAGTACGTGCTGCGGTTCGGCAGGCGGCTGGTGCTGGTGTGCGCGTCGCTGGCCAGTTGCGCGTTCGCGGTGAGCCTGGCGTGGGCGCCGAACCCGTACGTGATCGCCGGGCTGTGGGTGCTCAGCGGGTTGGCGTGGGCGGCGGTGATGCCGGTGCAGCAGGCCGTGATCGCCGAGGCGGCCGACGGTCAGGTGGGGCGCGCCATGGGCGTGTACGAGGCGGCGTGCCTGGTCGGCGCGTTGATCGGCAGCCTGGCGGCGGGGTTGTTGTACGACGGCGCGCACTGGTGGGTGGCGTGCGTGGTGGCCGCCGGGATGATCCTCGCCGGTGCGGTGGTCGTGCCGCGTGCGGTGCGGCGGCTCGGCGTGCCCGACATCCCGGTGGTCAAAGCCTGACCGGGCTCCTTCTCGGGCCACTACCGTTCGGCTTCGGACGGTGCCGAGGTTCTGGGGGGGCGACGTGGACGCACCGGGTGTGCTGCGGGAACGGCGGGCGTTGAGAGCGGCGGGGTTGGTCGGCGGGCCGATCGAGCTGATCGACCTCGTGCTGCCGCTCTGGGCGGGGGCGGCGATCGGCTTGCGGGCGACCGAGGTGGGTGTGCTGGTCGCGGTCGTGGCGGCGTTCGCGCTGCTCGCGCGGCCGGTCGCGCGGGTGCTGGCGGAGCGGTGGGACCGTCGGCACACCGCCGCGGTCGGCGCGGCGCTCTACGCGCTCGCGTGCACGGGGTACGCGGTGGCCCAGAGCGCACCGCTCGCGTACGGCGCGGCGGCGGTCGGAGGCGCCGGGGGCGCGCTGCTGTGGGTCGCCGTGCGGGCCATCGTCGGGGAACGGGAGGCCGACGACACCGAGGCGTTCCTCCGCGTCACCTCCGCCCGGGACGTGGGGGCGTGGCCCACCGCCGTCCTCGGGCTGGTGTTCTTCGGGATGGTGGGGTTCGCCGGGTTGTTCTGGGCGTGCGCGGCGATGTGCGTGCTCGCGGCGGTGATCCTCTTGACCGCGCCTCGCCGCCCGACGGGCGCTGACGAGGGTCGGGAGGACAACGCGCCGGCCGAGGTGGGCACGGGACGGCGGTGGCCGGCGTCGGTCGCGGAGGCGATGGCGGCGGCCGCGGGGGCGGCCGTCGGGCTGCTCCTCGTCCTGCACCTGCAACGCGGGTTCGACCTCGGGGTGGTGCAGGTGGTGCTCGTGCTGGTGCCCGGCTCGATGGCGGCGGGACTCGCCATCCTGCACGTGCGCCGGCACGTGTCGCGGCACGGCCGCAGGCGGGTGTCGGCGGTCGGGTCACTGGTCGGTTGCGCGACCACGCTGGGTTTCGCGTTGGCGCCCAACCCGTACGTGATCGCGGGGCTGTGGATGATCAGCGGGGCGGCCTGGGGTGCGGTGTTGTCGGTGCGGCAGGCCGTCGTCGAGGCGTCGGCCCGCCCGGTCCTGGGCGTGCAGGACACCGCGGGCCTGGTCGGGCTGGTGGTCGGCAGCCTGGCGGCGGGGTTGTTGTACGACGGCGTCCAGTGGTGGGCGGCGTGCGTGGTGGGTGCGGCGATGGTCCTCGCGGGCGCGGTCGCCCTGCGGTTGGCCGTGGACCTGCTCGGGATCGCCGACGCCCCGCTCGCGAAGGCCTAGGAACGCGGACGGGCCGCCGGGTGCGTGTGCCCGGCGGCCCGATCCGTGGAGCGACCGCCGGGTGCGTGTGCCCGGCGGCCCGTTCGCGGAGCGCTACTTCGGTTGCGGCAGCAGGTCGGCCGGGACCGGCTCGTCCTTCTCCAGCGCGCCGAACAGGCGCAGCGCGTTGTCCCGGTCCCACTGCACGACCGAGCCCGCGCCCGGCACGGTCGGCGTGCCGCCCACCGGCACCGTCACCGTGTCCACTCCCCCGCCCATGGCGAACGCCATGCCCGCGAGGTGGTGCAGGTGGTCGTCGGAGTTCACCGAGATCGAGTCCGTGCCGGCGAACAGCAGCGGGAACGCCTTGAACGGGTTGGCCAGCGTGCCGAAGCTCGTCGCCTTGTCCGTCAGCGCGGCGAGGAACTTGCGCTGGTTCTCCACCCGCTGCAGGTCGGCCGTGGCGAACGCCCGCGAGCGGACGAAGCCCAGCGCCTGCGCGCCGTCGAGCTCCTGGCAGCCCGGCTGGAGGTCCAGACCCGCCAACGGGTCCTGCATCGGTTCCTCGATGCACATGTCCACGCCGCCGACCGCGTCCACGATCCCGGCGAAACCGCCGAAGCCGATCTCCATGTAGTGGTCGACGTGGATGCCCGTGGCGCCCTCCACGGTCTGCACCAGCAGCGACGGCCCGCCGAACGCGAACGCCGCGTTGATCTTGTTCTTGCCGTTGCCCGGGATGTCCACATAGGAGTCGCGAGGGACACTCACCAAAGTGGACTTCCCGGAACCCTCCGGGATGTGCAGCAGCATGATGGTGTCCGTGCGCCGACCGCCCGCGTCACCGGTGGACAGCGCGGCCTTCTGCTCCTCGGTCAGGTCGTCGCGCGCGTCCGACCCGACGAGCAGCCAGTTGGTGCCCGGCGTGTCGGCGGGCCTGCCCTCGTAGTCGGTCAGCGCGTCGATGCGGCGCAACGACCCGTCGACGTAGAACCACATGCCGACGCCGAGCGCCAGCAGCAGCACCAGGACCACCCCGATGATCCGCCCGATTCTCGGCTTGCGGCGTCGGGGCGCCGGACGTCGTCCGGCCTGCTGGTACGCGGCCTGCTGCCCGTACCCGCCCGGTGGCGGCCCGCCCTGTGGCCCGCCCTGTGGCCTGCGCTGCCGCGGTTGCCCGCCCTGTCGGTATCCGCCTTGCTGATACCCGCCCTGCTGGTATCCGGCGCTCATCAAGCGACCCCGTCCGTGTGTCGGTCACTGCTCGCACCTAAAGACGCGGTGCGCGGCAAGAGGTTGCCACCCTAGTGCCACGACCGGCGGCCTCCGCCCCGTGTTCCGGCCCTCGGACGGGTGCATCGCGGCGGAGGTCGTCGGTCGTGGCACTACCGGTCGGGCGGCAGCACGAGCGCGGCCAGCAGGCGGTCCAGCTCGGCCTCCGGGTCGTCGGTCAGGCCGGTGTGCGCGGGCGAGGTCTGGACGATGGTGCTGCGCGGCGCGGTCAGCCAGCGGAACCGCTGACCCGCTGTGGTGCGCGACACCGGACCCGCCGTAGGCACGCCGTCGCACGACAGCCCCAGGTGCTCCAGGGTGGCCCGCAACACCTCCACGTCCAGGAACGGGTCCAGCGCCAGCACCCGGCGCTCGTCGACGTGCACGCGGGCGCCGAGGAAGTCCAGGTCCTTGCAGTAGACGAGCACGCCGACGTTGACGAACTCGCCGCGCTCCTGCCTGGGCACGGCGCGCAGCAGCGCGTACTCAAACACGTGCGGCACGTGCGGCCTCCAGTGCGTCGACCCACGCCCGCGGCGCGGCCAGGCGGGCGGTGAAGAACGACTCGTACGCCTCGCGCACGGCGGCCGGTGTGCCGAACGCCTCGTCCTGCGCCAGCCACTCGTCGGGCACGAGCGCCAGCACCTCGCGCACCAGGTCGGGCGTGACGCGGGCGGTCAGCTCGGCGTCCACCTCGGCCAGGTCGCCCGCGAACGGCAGCATCAGGTGGTCGGCCGCGTCGAACCGGTAGGTGGCCGCCGGGAACCGCTCCGGCCGCCACGAGTGGTGGAAGTACAGCGACGCGCCGTGGTCGATCAGCCACAGTTCGCGGTGCCAGAGCAGCGTGTTCGGGTTGCGCCAGCTGCGGTCGACGTTGAGCGTGAGCGCGTCCAGCCACAGCAGCCGGGTCGCGGTCTCCCGGGACGGCTCGCGCACCACCGGGTTGTAGTCGAACGAGCCGGGCAGGTAGTCGAGCCCGAGGTTGAGCCCGCCGCTGGCCTTGAGCAGCTCCTGCACCTCCTGGTCCGGCTCGGCCCGGCCCAGCTCCGGGTCCAGGTCGACCAGCACGATCTCCGGCACCCGGAAGTCGAGGCGGCGGGCCAGCTCGCCGACCACGATCTCGGCGACGAGCGCTTTCACGCCCTGGCCCGCGCCGCGGAACTTGAGCACGTACATGCCCAGGTCGTCGGCCTCGACCAACCCCGGCAGGGAGCCGCCCTCCCGGAAGGGCGTGACGTAGCGGGTGGCCGCGACCTGGCGCAGCCCGTTCGAGTGGTTCACGGTGTTAGTTTGCCGCTGCTCCGCAGACGGCGGCGAGGTCGCCTGGAAGTCGACCGTTCGCGCCCCGATTTCCGACGATCGAAAAGCGTGATCGCCGGAAATGGGGACGCGAACGATCGACGCGACCTCGCGGGGCGGCGGGCGGTGACCGCGTGGGGCAGTCGGGGTCTAGCGGCGGCGGGCGATCTTGCCGGGGAAGCGGGCGATCTGGCGGGGGTGGCGGGCGATCTTGCCGGAGGAAGCGGGCGAGCTGGCGGGGGGTGGCGGGCTGGTCAGGTGGCGGTGGTCGGGGTGTCCGCGCGGGTGGTGGCGTCGGTCAGGGCGGGGAGGTAGCCGGATTCCTGGCCTGCCCGGTTCGGGTGGTAGGAGCGGTCGACGGGGACCAGGACCAGGCCGTTCAGCCACGGCTCGTCGGCGCACACGCCGTGGTCGTCGAACCGCTCCCGCACGTCCGCGAACTCGAACCCGGCCGCCTTCGCCCGGTCGCCGGTCACCTCGGCCAGCACGTCCGCCGCCCGGTTCACCGCCGCCCGCTTCGGCCCGCTCATCAGGCACCACGTCTCGTGCGAGAACAGCCGCGGGTAGCCGAGCACCACGACCTCGGCCGACGCGGACCTCCGGTCGGCCACCACGCCGTACAGCGAGTCCAACCGGCCGGGCAGCTCGCCCCGGATGAACGCCTCGGCCACGTCGACCCGCTGCACGCACTCCTCGTCGTTGCCCAGGGTGCACGTCGTCATGACGTCGCCGAACCCGGCGTCGTTGCCGCCCGCGGTGATGGTGACGAGCGTGGCGCTCGGCGTGATCCGCTCCGCCTGCCCGGTCACCTGGTCCGTCTTGGCGCCCGCGCACGCGACGAACACCAGGGACGCGCCGTTGCGCTTCGCCCACAGGCTCGGGTACGCGTGCGGGCTCCGCCGGCAGTCGTCGGACGCCTCGCCGCCCGCGCCGAGGCCCGCCGCGTAGGAGTCACCCAACGCGACGAGCTCCGGCGCGACCGGTACAGGTGTGATGGCCATCAGCAGCGCGATCGCGAGCATCTTCATGCACCGGTGCCTACCACTGTGGACAGTCCCGCCGGCGGAAGTTAACCCGTCGGGAGTTACCTCGTCAGGGCGACGCAGACCGGGATCGGCGCGGCGGACGTGCTCGTCAGCCGCAGCTTCCCGGTGCTCCGGTCCACCTCGAACGTGGTGATCGTGTCGGAGTTCTGGTTGGCCGCCAGCAGGAACCGGCCGGACGCGTCGAGCGCGATGTGCCGGGGGAACTTCCCGCCCACCGGCGTCGCCTCGACCAGCCGCAGCGCCGCGCCGCCGCGTTCCACCGCGAACACGGCCACGCTGTCGTGACCCCGGTTGGACAGGTAGGCGAACCGCCCGTCCGCCGACACCACGATCTCCGCCGGGTAGTTGCGCGGCGTGGTCGGCGCGCCGGCCGGCAGCGTGCTCACCTTCTGGCCCGGCGTGAGCACGCCCCGGTCGTAGCCCGCCACCACGATCGTGGAGTCGAGCTCGTTGGCGATGTAGGCGTGCTTGCCCGACGGGTGGAACGCCAGGTGCCGCGGCCCCGCGCCGGCGTGCACGCGCGCGGTGGCGGCCGAGGTCAGCTTGCCGTCACCGCTGAGGCGGTAGCTGTAGACCGAGTCGGTGCCCAGGTCGACCGCCAGCACGAACTCGCCCTTCGGGTCGGCCAGCACCTGGTGGGCGTGCGGCCCGTCCTGCCGGTCCGGGTCCGGTCCCGCGCCGGTGTGCACGACCAGGTCCGTGCGCTCGCCCAACCCGCCCCCGGGCAGCACGGGGTGCACGGCCACGCTGCCCGAGCTGTAGTTGGCCGACAGCAGGAAGCCCCGGTGCAGCGCCAGGTGGCACGGGTCCGCGCCGCCGGTGCTCCGGCTGCCGATCACCTTCGGCACGCCGTCCGGGCCGACCGCCAGCGCGGTCACCTCCCCGTCGGACTTCTCGTTGACCGCGTACACCCACCGGCCCGCGTCGATCACGAACGACGGGTTCGGCACGTCCGGCACCACGCCGGTGACGCGCAGCCTGCCCGTCGCCGGGTCGTACGCACCGAGCCCGAGGCCCGTGCCACCGCCCGCCCAGGACGTGTAGGTGCCCAGGTAGGCGCGGACCTCCTCCCGTGCCCCGGACTCGTCCGCTCGCGCGACACCCTCGGTCATCAGCAACCCCGTTCCCACGCCAACGGCCCCCAGGAACCGCCGCCTGTCCAGAACCACACCGAACCTCCGCTCGACCGCCCGCGGCGGCTCCCACAGTGGCCTGGACCACTGGGCACGAGCAAGAGGCGCGCCGAAGATCGCGACTAGCGCAGCGGGTCGGCTTCCCGGAGCCGTGCCAACTCGACGGCCGGATCGTACGAGGGTTCCGGGTAGGCGGGCGCCAGGCCGCGCAGCGCCTCCAGCAGCAGCCGGGCCACCACCCAGTTCCGGTACCACTTGCGGTCCGACGGCACGACGTGCCAGGGCGCGACCTTCGTCGAGCACTTGACCAGCGCGTCGGAGTAGGCGAGCTGGTAGCGGGAGAACTTGGCCCGCACCTCCAGGTCGCCCGGGTTGTACTTCCAGCGCTTGAGCGGGTCCTCCAGCCGGGCGATGAGCCGTTCGCGCTGCCGTTCCGGCGAGATGTGCAGGAAGCACTTGACCGCGGTCACGCCCTGCTCCGCCAGCTCCGCCTCGAACGCGTTGATCTGCCGGTACCGGCGCCGCCACTCGGTCGACGGCACGAGGTTGTCCACCCGTGCGACCAGCACGTCCTCGTAGTGCGAGCGGTCGAACACGCCGATGTAGCCCGGCTGCGGCACCTGGCGGCGGATGCGCCACAGGAAGTCGTGCCGCAACTCGGTCCGGGTCGGCTTCTTGAACGACGCGATGTGCAGGCCCTGCGGGTTGACCAGGCCCGCGACGTGCCGGATCGTGCCGCCCTTGCCGGAGGTGTCCATGCCCTGGAGCACCAGCAGCACCCGCCGGCTGCCCCCGCCCGTGCCCTCCGCGTACAGCGCCTCCTGGAGCCGGTCCAGCTCACGGCCGATCACCGCCATGTCCGCGGCGGCCTCCGTCTTCGACCGCGGCCCGACCGGCGTCGCGGCCGGGTCGACCTTGGCGAGGTCGAAGGCTTCCGGGTCCACCCGGAAGGCGTCTGATATCGACTGGACCTGCGCGGACTTGTCGGCCATCGTCGGAGAGTAACCCGCCGATCTTGGGCTTGCCGATCGCACAACGAATCGCCGCCAAAACGTCCGATTGCGCAACGAACATGACGGATGCGCAACGCCTGACGGATGAATTCGCTGGCGCAGGCCCCTTAGTGTTGGTGACATGACCGCCATGGCCGCAGCTCTGAGCTCCCAGCACTTCATCTCGCTCGACGAGGAATGGAGCACGCACAACTACCACCCGCTGCCGGTCGTCATCTCGCACGGCGAAGGCGCGTGGGTCACCGACGTCGACGGACGCCGCTACCTGGACTTCCTGTCCGGCTACTCGTCGCTGAACTTCGGCCACCGCCACCCCGACCTGGTCGCCGCCGCGGTCGAGCAGCTCGGCCGGGTCACGCTGACCAGCCGCGCGTTCCACCACGACCAGTTCGGCCCGTTCTGCCGCGAGCTGGCCGAGCTGACCGGCACCGAGATGGTGCTGGCGATGAACTCTGGCGCGGAGGCCGTCGAGTCGGCGATCAAGGTCGCCCGCAAGTGGGCGTACCGGGTGAAGGGCGTGCCGGCCGGCACGGCCGAGATCGTGGTCGCCGGGTCGAACTTCCACGGCCGGACCACCACGATCGTCTCGTTCTCCACCGACGACACCGCGCGGGAGGACTTCGGGCCGTTCACGCCGGGCTTCAAGGTCGTCGAGTACGGCTCGCTGGAGGCGTTGCGCGACGCGATCACCGAGCGGACGGCGGCGGTGCTGCTGGAGCCGATCCAGGGCGAGGCGGGCGTGGTCGTGCCGCCGGCGGGCTACCTGGCGGGCGTGCGGGCGCTGTGCGACGAGCACCACGTGCTGATGATCGCGGACGAGATCCAGTCCGGCCTGGGCCGCACCGGCGAGCTGCTCGCGCTGGACCACGAGGGCGTGCGCGCCGACCTCTACACGCTGGGCAAGGCGCTGGGCGGCGGCATCATGCCGGTGTCGGCGGTGGTCGGCAGCCGCGCGGTGCTCGGCGTGCTGCGGCCCGGTGAGCACGGGTCGACGTTCGGCGGCAACCCGCTGGCGTGCGCGGTCGGGCGGGCCGTGGTGCGGCTGCTGGCGACCGGCGAGTTCCAGCAGCGGTCCCGCGAGCTGGGCGCCCACCTGCACGCGCGGCTGGGCGAGCTGGTCGGGCGCGGGGTGGCCGAGGTGCGCGGGCGCGGGCTGTGGGCGGGCGTCGAGATCGCGCCCGGCGGACCGCGCGGCCGTGCGGCGTCGGAGGCGCTGGCCCGGCTGGGCGTGCTGTGCAAGGAGACGCAGGACACGACCCTGCGCGTCGCTCCCCCGCTCGTCATCACGCGCGCGGAGCTGGACCGGGGCGTCGACGCCGTCGCCGAGGTTTTGGGCACTGTGTCCGATTGACCCGCTTCCGTTCCACACGGACCGACCACGGACCGTTACCGCAGGTCACAGACGTGTCGCGGCACACGTATCCCGTCGTGGCGTGACGCATCCTTACCCGCATGGGTGAACGCAAGCGGGCCGAGGCGGCCGTCGCGCTGGGGCAGTGGGTCGAACCGGAAGAGGTCCTGGCGCGCGGCCGCGAGCTGCGGGCGGCGGTGAGCCACCGGGCGCACCGCGAGCTGCGGCTCGCGCCGGACCGGCCGTCGGTGGTCGAGTTCGTGGACGCGTCGAACGAGGGCCGCCTGCCGGACCTCGTGCCGCTGCGGATCGGCCGGATGCTCGTCTCGCCGTTCGCGTTCTTCCGGGGCAGCGCCGGGCTGATGGCGGGCGACCTGGCCGTGGGCGCGCGCAGCGGGCTGGACGCCCAGCTGTGCGGTGACGCGCACGCGGCCAACTTCGGCCTCTACGGCACGCCCGAAGGCCGGATCGTGATGGACATCAACGACTTCGACGAGACGCTGCCCGGCCCGTGGGAGTGGGACCTGAAGCGACTGGCGACCTCGCTGGTGCTGGCGGGCCGGGAGGGCGGCGTGTCGGAGAAGGGCTGCCGGGACGCGGCGTCCGACGCCGTGCGCGCCTACCGCGGTGCGGCGCGGCACCTGGCCGAGATCCCGTTCATGGAGTCGTGGAACGCGCTGGGCGACGAGTCGGCGTTGTCCAAGACGAAGGCCGACGACCTGCTGGACGACTTCACCAAGGCCGCGTCCAAGGCGCGCAAGAACACCAGCGCCCGGGTGGCGGCCAAGTGGACCCGGCGCGAGGGCGAGCACATCCGGTTCGTGCCGGACCCGCCCGTGCTGTCCCGGATCTCCGACGAGGTGGCGCGGTCCGTCGTGGACGCCCTGCCGTCCTATGTGGACACGCTGCGCGAGTCCCGGTACGAGCTGATCATGCGCTACAGCGTGTCGGACGTGGCGTTCCGCGTCGTCGGCACCGGCAGCGTGGGCCTGCGCAACTACCTGGTCCTGTTGCACGGCAACGGCGACGAGGCGCTCGTGCTGCAGGCGAAGGAGGCGCGACCGTCGGCGCTGGCGCCGTTCCTGGGCGCGCCGCCGGTCAAGCACGAGGGCAAGCGGATCGTGCACGGCGCGCGGCTCGTGCAGGCGGAGACCGACATCCTGCTCGGCTGGACCACGATCGAGGGCCGGGACTACATCGTCCGGCAGTTCCGCAACCGCAAGGGCGAGATCGACGCGACCACGTTGAAGCGGGACGACCTGGACGACTACGGCCGGCTCGCGGGCGCGCTGCTGGCCCGCGCGCACAGCCGGTCGGTCGACCCCCGGCTGCTGGCGGGGTACTGCGCGGGCGGCGAGGAGCTGGACGAGGCGATCGCCCGGTACGCGCTGGACTACGCCGACCGGACGTGCGCCGACCACGAGGAGCTGGTCGCGGCGGTCAGGTCCGGCCGGCTGCCCGCCGACCGCGGATGACCTGCCGGGCCACCTCCACGTCCACGCGCGGAGTCCAGCCGCGCCCGGGTCGACGCCAGGGAGTGCCGAGGCGGCGACGGAGCGCTAGGTTGGCTCAGGTGGACTCCCTTGGGGTGGACTGGATCGGGCTGATCAGGCACGGCGAGAGCACCGGCAACGTGGCGAGCGAGGCCGCGGAGTCGGCCGGTCACGAGGTCGTGGACCTCCTCGATCGCGACGCGGACGTGCCGCTGTCGGACCAGGGCGAGCGGCAGGGCCGGGCGCTGGGCCGGTGGTTCGCCGCCCTGCCGCGCGAGGAGTGGCCGGACCTCGTGGTCTGCTCGCCGTACCGGCGGGCCATCGACACCGCGCGGCTCACCGTGAGCGGGCGACCGCGGTCACGGGTCGACGAACGGCTGCGCGACCGCGAGCTGGGCGTGCTGGACCTGCTGACCAGCCACGGCGTGGCGGCGCGGTACCCGGAGGAACGGGCGCGCGAGCGGCGGCTCGGCAAGTTCTACTACCGGCCGCCGGGCGGTGAGTCGTGGGCGGACGTGGCGCTGCGGCTGCGGTCGCTGCTGCGCGACCTCGACGGGCGGCGCGTGCTGCTGTTCGGGCACGAGCTGCAGGCGTTCCTGCTGCGCTACCTGCTGGAGTGCCTGCCCGAACCCGACCTCGCCGCGTTCGCGCGCAACACCGTCGTGCCCAACGCCTCGCTGACGTCGTGGCGGCGTGAAGAGGGGCTGTGGGTGCTGGAACGCGAGTTCGAGACCGGTCACCTGGTCGAGCGGGGCGTCGAGCCGACGGAGTCCGAGGACGCGTCGACCCGCACGCCGGAGCCGAGCGCCCGCTAGCCCCGGAACGTCCGCACGACCAGGTGCGTGGTGGCCGCGACGACCAGCGCGCCGGTGACCACGTGCGCCGCCACCAACGGCGCCGGCAGCGCCAACGCCTCCTGCACCGAGCCGATCACGCCTTGGACGACCGACAGCGCGAGCGCGGCGAACGCGGCCGCGGTGCGCAGCACGATCGCCGCACCGAGCTGGAGGCCGACCAGCACCACGACCGCCTCCGCGTGCCACGCGGCCACCTCGGCGAGGTCGTAGCCGAACCGGCGCGCGTCCTCGTCACCGCCGTGCGGACCGCTGCCGGTGACCAGGATGCCCAGCACGACCACGGCGGTCAGCGCCACGGGCATCGCCCTCATGCCGTACCGGAGCCGGAAGTCGGCCGGCGCGGTCGGCACCGCGTCGGGCCTGCCGAGCCGGTCGACCAGCACGACGAGCGCGGCGACCAGCACCATGCTGACCAGGAAGTGGACCGCGACGATCTCGGGCGCGAGGGCGCGGCGCACGCTGGGGCCGCCGATCAGGCCTTGCAGACCCACGCCGACCAGCACGCCGACGGCCAGCGGCAGCGTCTTCGGCGGACGGGCGCGGTGCCGGGCGACCGCCACCATCAGGACCAGCACGACGAGCCCGACGACGACGCCGAGCACCTGTGTTGGAGTGCGCTGCCTCCGGCGTCGCGGGCTCGGTCGCCTGGAAGTCGGTCGTTCGCGCCCTGATTTCCCGACGATCGAAAAGCGTGATCCCCGGCAAATGAGGACGCGAACGACCGACGCGCCCTCGCGTGGTGGTCCGCCGGCGATGCGTCGGAAAGCTGCCAGACCCGGCCGCACCGCCCAGGCAGCCCGGATCGCGCTACCGGGCGCGCTTGACCCGCGTCTCGTCCCACACCGGCTCGTCCACCTCGACGACCTCGCCGTCGGACCGGAACAGCAGGAACCGGTCGAAACCGCGGGCGAACCAGCGGTCGTGCGTGACCGCGACGACCGTGCCGGTGAAGCCTTCCAGGGCGTTCTGCAACGCCTCGGCCGAGTTCAGGTCGAGGTTGTCGGTCGGCTCGTCCAGCAGCAGCAGCGTGGCGCCGGACAGCTCCAGCAACAACACCTGGAACCGCGCCTGCTGGCCGCCGGAGAGCGTCTCGAACCGCTGGTCGCCCTGCTTGCCGAGGCCGTAGCGGCTCAGCACGGCCATCGCCGCGCCCCGGTCGAGCCCCTTGCGGCCGCCCTCGCCGTGCCACAGGACGTCGACCAGCGTGCGGCCGATCCACTCCGGGTGCTGGTGGGTCTGCGCGAACAGGCCCGGCACCACCCGCGCCCCGAGGCGGCACACACCCGTGTGCGCGACGTCGCCGCCGCCGAGCAGCCGCAGGAAGTGGCTCTTTCCCGACCCGTTCGAGCCGAGCACGGCCACGCGGTCGGAGAAGAAGACCTCCGTGCTGAACGGCTTCATCAACCCGGTCAGCTCGAGGTCCTCCACGGTGATGGCGCGCACGCCGGTGCGGCCGCCGCGCAGGCGGGGCGTCACCTTCTCGTCCGTCGGCAGCTCCGGCGGCGGACCCGCCTCCTCGAACTTCTCCAGCTTGGCCCGCATGACCCGGTACTTCGCCGCCATCACCTCGCTGATCCTGGCCTGGATCTGGAGCGTGCGGACGAGCTCCTTGAGGTGGTCGTGCTCCTCGTCCCACCGCCGGTGCAGCTCGGCGAGCCGGTCGATGCGGGCCGCGCGGGCGCCGTGCCAGGTGCCGAACGAGCCCGCGTGCGTCCACGCCGAGTGCGCCTCCACCGTCACGACGTGCGTCGCGGCGACGTCGAGCAGCTCCCGGTCGTGGCTGACCAGCAGCACGGCCTTGCCGGTCTCGCGCAGCCGGTCCTCCAGCCAGCGCTTGCCGGGCACGTCGAGGTAGTTGTCCGGCTCGTCGAGCAGCAGCACCTGCTCCGGGCCGCGCAGCAGCGCTTCGAGCACCAGCCGCTTCTGCTCGCCGCCGGACAGCGTGCGGACCTCGCGGAACCGGGCCCGGTCGAATGGCACGCCGAGCGCGGCGACCGTGACGGTGTCCCACAGCACCTCGGCGTCGTAGCCGCCGACCTCGCCCCACGCGGTGATCGCGTCGGCGTAGCGCATCTGGGTCGGCTCGTCGTCGGTCTCCATGAGCTGGAGCTCGACCTCGTCGAGCGCCTTCGCGGCGGCGCGCAGCGACGCGGGCGACGCGGCCAGCAGCAGGTCGCGGACGGTGCTTCCGTCCCGGACCGAGCCGACGAACTGCGGCATCACGCCGAGGCCGCCCTGCACGCGGACGCTGCCCGCGGTGGGCGTCAGCTCGTTCGACAGAATCCTCAGCAGGGTCGTCTTGCCGACGCCGTTCGCGCCGACCAGGGCGACCACGCTGTTCGTGCCGACCTTGAACGACACGTCGCGGAACAGCTCGCGGCCGTCGGGCAGGCGGAAGGCGAGGCCGTTCGCGTCCAGGTATCCCACCCGCGCATGGTCGGCCATGGCCACCGCGGAGGGCCAGCGGATTAGGCCGGATCCGCGAAGTGTGACGCACCTCCCCGACCACCGGGGTCGGTCGACGGGCGTGACCGGGCGCGGCGCGACTGCGCGATGAGCTGGTGGGCGCCGGCCCGCTCGTGCGGGACCGCGGGGCGGTCCCGGCTCACCGCCAGGTGTAGCCGCGCATCAGCATCAGCAGCGCGCCGAACCCCAGCGACGCCAGGGCGGGGCCGAACGCCCCGAGGAACAGCAGCAGCACACCCAGACCACCGAACGTGGCCACGAGGGCGTAGCTGAGCACGGGGTGCCGGGGTTTGCCGGCGACGAGCGCCGAGGCCAGGCCCGGCTCCTCGTCCGCGAGTCTGCTCTCGATCTCACTGAGGGTGCGGCGTTCCGCTTCGCTCATCACGGCCGAGGGATACCCGGCGCCCCACCCGCAAAACCACCCCGAACGGGGGCCTGAGCAGGCAAGATCAGCGCGACAGGGCTACAAGCCGCGATACCGCCCGCAGGTACTTCTTGCGGTAGCCGCCGCGCAGCATTTCGGCGGTGAAGAGCTCCGAGAGCGGCTCGCCGGACACCGCCACTGGGATGTCCCGGTCGTAGAGGCGGTCGCCGAGCGCCACGAGCCTCAGCGCCACCGCCTGGTCGGGCGCGGGCCGGACGTGGCGCAGGTGCACCGCGGTCACCCCGTCCACCAGCCGGCCGTAGCTCGACGGGTGGATCCGGGCCAGCGCGGCGCACAGGTCGGCGAAGTCGTCCAACGTGCTGCCGGGCGTGCTCACGGCCTTGGCCACGAGGTCCTCGTCGGCCATCGGCGGCGGCGCGTCGGGCAGGCCGCGGTGGCGGTAGTCGGGGCCGTCGACCCGGACCACGGTGAACTTCGCCGACATCGACTGGATCTCGCGCAGGAAGTCGGCGGCGGCGAACCGGCCCTCGCCCAGCTTGTCCGGCAGCGTGTTCGACGTGGCCGCGACCGACACGCCCGCCGCGATCAGCTCCTTGATCAGGCGGGTGACCAGCATCGTGTCGCCCGGGTCGTCCAGCTCGAACTCGTCGATCGCGAGCAGCTTGTGCGCGGACAGCCGGCGGACGGTCTCGCCGAAGCCCAGCGCGCCGACCAGGTTGGTCAGCTCGACGAACGTGCCGTAGGCCTTGGGACCGGGCACGGCGTGCCAGACCGAGGCCAGCAGGTGGGTCTTGCCGACGCCGAACCCGCCGTCGAGGTAGAGCCCGGGCTTGGCGTCCTCGGCGCCCGACCGCTTGAACAGCCGGCCGAACACGCCCCGGCCGCCGCCCTCGGACACGCGTTCGGCGAACTCACGGCCGGCCCGCACCGCCGCGGCCTGGCTCGGCTCGTCCGGGTTGGGCAGGTAGGTGGCGAAGCGGACCGCGTCGAAGCGGGGCGGCGGGACCATCGCGTCCACCAGCTCGTCCGCGGCGACGTGCGGGGTGCGGTCGGACAGGCGCGGCGGGGCGGACATGACCGGATCGTAACGGCGTGCTGGGATGTGGCGGTGCGGATGTTGTGGCCACCACGTGACGGCGAGATCACCGACGACGAGCTCGAACGGCTCTACGACTACCCCGACGGGCTCGACCGGCCGTGGGTGCAGGTGAACTTCGTGTCCAGCGTGGACGGTGCGGTGTCGGTGGCCGGGCGGTCCGAGGGGCTGGGCAACGAGGCCGACCGCAAGGTCTTCATGCTGGGCCGCGACCTGTGCGACGTGGTGCTCGTCGGCGCGGGCACGGCCCTGGTCGAGGGCTACCACGGGGTCAAGGCGGGCGAGGTGCGCGCGTCCCGGCGGGCCAGGCTGGGCCTCGCGCCCGTGCCGCCGGTCGCCGTGGTGACGGGGCGGTGCTCGATCGAGCCGACGTCCACGCTGCTGACCAGCACGACCGTGCCGCCGATCATCCTGACCACGCGGGCCGCGCCCCGGGAGCGGCGTGACGCGCTGGCCGCGGCGGGCGCCGACGTGGTCGTCGCCGGCGAGGAGACCGTGGCCATGGACCTGGCGCTGGCGGCCCTGCGCGAGCGCGGCCTGCACCGGGTCGACTGCGAGGGCGGGCCGAAGGTGTTCGGCGCGTTGATCGACGCGGACCTGGTCGACGTGCTGTGCGTGACGTTCTCCCCGCTGCTCGCGGGAGGTGACGCGGGTCGGATCTCGAACGGTCCGCTGCCGCCGGCGCCCCGGTCGCTGGAGCTGGCGTCGGTGCTGCACCACGACAGCGCCCTCCTCCTGCGGTACCGCAAGGTGACGCCTGATCCGGTGACGTCCGGCCCGTCCACGCCCTGATCCGGATACGGTCCGCTCCCGAACGTGCACGCACCGATTCGGAGGGACCGCCGTGGCCCAGAGCACCGCCGTCAAGCCGGAGACCGGCACCGCGCCGCGTGCGGCCGACGACACCGAGCAGGGCAGGACCACGATCGCGTCGTCGGTCGTGCAGAAGGTCGCGGGCATCGCGGCCCGGGAGATCTCCGGCGTGCACGCCGTCGGCGGCGGGGTGTCGCGGGCGTTCGGCGCGTTGCGCGAGCGCATCCCGGGCGCGGGCACCGTGAACACCGCCGGCGTGGCCGTCGAGGTGGGCGAGAAGCAGGCCGCGGTCGACCTGGACATCATCGTCGAGTACGGCGTGAGCATCGTCGACCTCGCGCGGGCGGTGCGGCGCAACGTGATCGGCCAGGTCGAGCGGATGACCGGGCTCGAGGTCATCGAGGTCAACATCGCGGTCAACGACATCCACCTGCCCGAGGAGGACGAGGAGACCACGCCGACCACGGGGTCCCGGGTCGAGTGACGGACGTGGCGGAGGACGTCGAGGCGGCGGTGCTGGCCCACCCGGAGGTGGCGCGGCTGGACGGCGCGTTCGCCTCCTACCTGCCGGGACGGCGCGTGCTCGGCGTCCGGGTCGGCGCGCGGGTCGAGGTGGCGGTGGTGCTGCGGACCGACCGGCCGATCGGCGAGGTGGTGCCGGAGCTGCGGGCGCGGGTGACGCGGGTGGCGGGCGCCGCGCCCGTGGACGTCGTCGTGGCCGATCTGGAGTGGGAGAGCTGATGAGCGCGACGCAGACGGGTCTGCTCGCGGGCCTGGTCCTCGGGCTGGCCGCGACCAGCGGTTTCACCGCCTTCCTGGTGACCCTGGCGGTCGGGGTGATCGGCCTGGTCGTGGGCCGGGTCCTCGACGGCGAGCTCGACCTCGGCGACCTGCTCGGCCGGGGCCGCGACAAGTGACCGACGCGGAGGGCTCGCTCGAGATTCACCCGACCGTGGTGCGGAAGGTCGCGGCGCACGCCGTCCGGCTCGTGCCCGGCGCCGAGCCGAGCGCGGTGGTCAAGGTCGACGAGGTGGAGGGTGACCTGGACCTCGCGGTGAAGCTGGCGTTGCGCTACCCGGCGCCCGTGCGCACGGCCGCCGCGGACGTGCGGCGGCGCGTGACCGAGGAGGTCGAGCGGATCACCGGCTACCGGGTCCGCTCGGTGGCGCTGACGGTGTCCGCGCTGCGCGCCGAGACCCGGCCGCGGGTGGTGTAGGTGCGGGTCCTGCTGCGGGTGCTGTCGCCGTTGCTCGGGTCGGCGCTGGCCGCGGCCGGCGCGCTGCTGGTCGTCGCGGTCGCCCGGCACTGGTCCGGGCACGGGTGGCCGACGTGGCCGGACTGGTCCTGGGTGGACCGACCGGTGCTCGTGACCGGCGCGTGCGTGGCCGTCGGAGGGCTGTTCCTGCTGGTCGTGGCGTCACGGGCGGGGGTGTCGCAGGTGCCGCTGGACGACCCGGCCGACGGCGTGCGGGTGGTGACCACGCCCGCGTCGCTGGCCCGCGTGGTCGGGCACCGGGTGCGGGCGGAGGACGGGGTGGTGGACGTGTCGGTCACCGCGTCGCGGCGCAAGGTGCGGGTCCGCGCGACCAGCCGCCTGCACGACGAGGCGTCGTTGCGGCCGCGGCTGCTGGAGGTGGCCCGGGCCGCGGTGGACGACCTGCCGATGCCCGTGCGGCCGAAGGTGTCGGTCATCGTCATCTCGCCGAAGGACCGACCGTGAACCGCTCGAACCGCGCCGAACGCGTGCTGGCCGCCGTGCTCGGCGTGCTCGCCCTGCTGGTCGGCGGCGCCGCCGTCGTGCTGCACCGCTTCGCCGTCGACCGGCCGGTGCTGGACCCCGTGGTGCTCGACTGGGCCCGGCGGCACCTGCTGCCCGTCCGGCTCGGGCTGATCGCGCTCGGCCTGCTCGCCGTGGTGCTCGGGCTGTGGTGGGCGTGGCGCGCGGTCCGCCCCGAACGGCACCCCGACCTGCTCCTGGACGACGTGGTCGTCACCGCCAAGGCGCTGGCGGCGGCGGTGCGCGCGGACGCCGAGCAGGTGCACGGCGTGGCCGGCGCGAAGGTGGCCGTGGTGGGCGGGCGCGCGTTGCGGCTGCGGTTGACGCTGCGGCACGGCGCGGACGTGCGCCGGGTGTGGCGGGAGTTGGACGGTCGGGTGCTGTCGCGGGCCCGCGCCGCGCTCGGCGTCGAGGTCCTCCCGACCGCGGTGCGCCTCGATCTGGCGAAGAGGCAGCGCCAACGCGTGCGCCGGGCCCGGTCACCCGGCAGGATGGCCGCGTGGCGCTCCCGTTGACCCCTCCCGTGCAGCCGATGCTGGCCACCTCGGTGGACGAGATCCCGACCGGCTCGGACCTCGTGTTCGAGCCCAAGTGGGACGGCTACCGCTGCCTGGTGTTCCGCGACGGCGACGAGGTGTTCCTCCAGTCCCGCAGCGGCAAGCCGCTCAACCGGTACTTCCCGGAGGCGGAGGCCGCGCTGCGGCGCACGCTGCCGCCGCGGATCGTCGTCGACGGCGAGCTCGTCGTGGCCAAGGACGACAAGCTGGACTTCGACGCGCTGTCCGAGCGGATCCACCCGGCGGAGAGCCGCGTGCGGCTGCTGGCGGAGCGGACGCCGGCGAGCTTCGTGGCGTTCGACCTGCTGGCCCTGGGCGACGAGCTGCTGCTGGAGCGGCCGTGCACGGAGCGCCGGTCCGCGCTGGAGGGGCTGATCACGCCCGGCGACGGCCTCTACCTCACGCCCGCGACCACCGACGGCGACCTGGCCGCGCAGTGGTTCGAGCTGTTCGAGGGCGCGGGCCTGGACGGCGTCATCGGCAAGCCCGCCGCCGGCGAGTACACGCCGGGCAAGCGCACCATGATCAAGGTCAAGCACGCCCGCACCGCCGAGTGCGTGGTGGCCGGGCTGCGCTGGCACAAGGACACCGAGCCGGGCACGGCGGTCGGTTCGCTGCTGCTCGGCCTGCACGACGACGCGGGCGTCCTGCACCACGTCGGCGTCGTCGGCTCGTTCAAGGCGGCCGAGCGGCGGGCGTTGGCCGAGGAGTTCAAGGACCTCATCACCACCGACGAGCACCCGTGGCTGGTGGAGCCGGACGGCCGCCGGCTGCCCGGCGAGATCAACCGGTGGCGGGGCAAGCACGCCGACTGGGTGCCGTTGCGGCCCGAGCGGGTGCTGGAGATCGCGTACTCGCAGACCGAGGGCGGCGCGCCCGCCCGGCTGCGGCACAACGGCCAGTTCCGCCGCTGGCGGCCCGACCGCGACCCCGCGTCGTGCGGCTACGACCAGCTCGAGCAGCCCGCGCGCTACGACGTGGAATCGGTGCTGCGAGGCGAAGTTCGCCCCGCGTGACCGCTCGGGTGAGTACCGTGGTCGGCTGTGGCCGAGGTAGCTGACGTGAACGTGCTCATCCGGGAGTTGGACGATCGCATGCAGCACGACTGCCGGCGGCTGTCGGCGTGGCGGGTCGTGCACCGGACGACCGGGCTGTTCTACACCGTGGTGCTGATCTTCGTGCCCGCCGTGCTGGCGGTGGGCTTCACCTCGTCGGAAACGCCGCTGGGCAAGGTGCTGCTGCTCATGGCGGCGGTGGTGGGCGGGCTGAACGTGACGTTCCGGCCCTACCTGCACAGCCTGAACCGCCGCAGCGCCGTGAACACCATGCGCCGGCTGCGCGACGAGTTCCGCGCCGACGTGGCCGCCACCGTCGAGGGCGAGCTGCTGGCCGTCTACCGCAAGTACTCGGCGACCTACGCGACGATCTTCGAGGAGCGCGGCGGCGAGCTGATCGACGGGCGGCTCAGCGTGGAGGAGCCGCCGCCCGACCCGCCGGCCAAGCCTCAGCACTGAACCTCAGCTGCGGGCCGCGCGCACCTTCGCCACGAAGTCGTCCACGCCCTGCCGTGCGACCTCACGCCCGATGAGGTCCAGCGGCAGGTCGTCGAGCCGCTTGAAGCGCACGCAGCTCTTGCCCATGTCGAGCTTCCGCCCGGTCGCCTCGAACTCGGCCCGGAACTCCTGCTCGCGCTCGCCGTACACGCCCATCAGGTACAGCGAGACGTGGTTCTTCTGCGACGCGAGGGACACGTACCCGAGCGGCTGCCCGTTGTAGGTCTTGCCGGACACCTCCAGCGGCACCGAGTAGGTGATCATCCCCCACTGCACGCCCTCGACGTACCCGGCCGGCAGGTTCGCCAGGATCACGTCCCGCACCGCCGACACCGTGGAGCGCCGGTCCTCCGGCAGCTCCGCGAGGTACTCCTCGACCGTCCCGGCCTTGCTCCGGACCACTCCTCACACCTCCGGTCTGCCGGTCCGGGTGGCGCCGATCGACGCCAGCACCACGCAGAACACCGCGACCCACTGCGCGGGGCGCAGCGCCTCGTGCAGCAGGACCAACCCGGCCACCGCCGCGACGGCCGGCTCCAGGCTCATCAGGATGCCGAACACGCGCGGCGGGATCTTGCGCAGCGCCTCCAGCTCCAGCGAGTACGGGACCACCGACGACAGCAGCGCCACCGCCGCGCCCGCGACGAGCACCACGGGGTCGAGCAGCATCGTGCCCGCCTCGGCCACGCCGAACGGCAGCGCCACGGCCGCGCCGACCACCATCGCCAGCGCCAGGCCCTTGCCGTCGGACGTGCGGCTGCCCAGCGCCGCGGTCAGCAGGATGTAGCCGGCCCAGCACGCGCCCGCGCCCGCCGCGAACAGCACGCCGGGCAGCGACAGGCCGCCGTCGACCCTGGTCAGCAGCAGCACGCCGGTCGCCGCGAGCAGCGCCCACACCCCGTCCAGCCAGCGCCGCGACCCGATGACGGCCACCGCCAGCGGGCCGAGGAACTCGATGGTGACCGCCGCGCCCAGCGGGATGTGCTTGATCGCCTGGTAGAAGCTCAGGTTCATGGCGCCGAGCACCAGCCCGTAGCCGAGGACCACCGCGTACGTCCGGCGGTCCAGCCGCAGCGACGGCCGCCACACCGCGAGCAGGATGAGGGCGGCCAGCACGAGCCGCAGCGTGACCGTGCCCGCGGCGCCCGCCAGGGTGAACAGCTGCTTGGCCACGGCGGCGCCGACCTGCACGCTGACCACGCCCAGCAGCACCAGCGCGGGCGGAGGTATCGCGCCGAACGCCTTGGCCGCGATCGTGACCGGCCCGGAGCGGTGGAGCCTGCGTTCGGGGATGCCCTCGACGTGCACTGTGACCACGCGGACATCCTGCCCCAGCCCGCTCACCGAAGTCTCACCTGGACTGTGTGAGGCTCTGCACCGAACCTCTGGGGCAACCAGCCCACCGGGAGTCCAATGCCGTGGGAGAGAGCGAGGGGACCGCTGTGCCGCGTCGGCGTCACGCCGCTTCGATGTTGGTGGCTCTGAGCGCGCTGGCCGCGTGCAGCGCGGGTCCGTCGACCCGGCCGGTGATCGCCGTGCACGGTGACGGCGAGGAGCCGTCGTCCGTCACCACCCCGTCCGGTCCCCGCGAGGTCCCGCCGCTGGAGAGCTACGAGACGCCCGGGCTGTCCTGGTCGTCGTGCACGGACTCCGCGCGTGCCCGGATGGGTGATTCCGCGCCGGCCGGCACGTGGGAGTACGAGTGCTCGCAGCTCACCGTGCGGCTGGACGTGCCGAGCCGTCCCGGGCGGGGCAACTTGGGTATGTCCCTGCTGCGCGTGGGCACGGGCGGCAGCCCCTTGGTGGTGGTCGGCGAGGCGGGCGGCGAGCCTGGGACGTTGAAGGCGGCGCGGCTGGCGGCGAGCCTGCCCGCGACGGTGCTGAGCACGTTCACGCTGATCGGTGTCGACCGGCGGGGCACCGGCGAGTCGGACCCCGTGCAGTGCGTGCCGGACGCGGCGCGGGTCGGGATCGTGGAGGCCGATCCGGGGGCGGAGTCGAACGAGGACCTGGTCGACGCGTACACGTTGGCGAGCCGCGAGTGCGTGCTCGACATGGAGAACCGGTTGCCGGCGGTGGACTCGTGGCGTGCGTCGGCCGATCTCGAGCAGCTGCGCGAGGCGTTGGGCGTGCCGCACCTGAACGCCATCGGGCTCGGTGAGGGTTCGCGGGTGCTGACGCTGTACGCGTCGCGGTTCCCGGACCGGATCGGGCGGATGGTGTTCGACGGCGCGCCGGACCCGACGTTGGACGTGACGGCCGTGATGCAGACGCGGGCGGTGGCGGCGGAGGAGACGTTCTCGGCGTTCCAGAAGGACTGCGTGGTGCGCGGGTGCCCGTTGGGGGCCGGTGCGACCGATCGGTACAAGGCGTTGCTGGACTCGCTGCGGGACCGGCCGTTGCGCGGCGGCGATTTCGACCTCACGCCGGGGACCGCCACGGAGGCCGTGCTGGCCGGCTTGGCGGACCGGTCGCGGTGGGGCGCGCTGGCTGACGCGATCGTGGCGGCGGAGGGTGGTGACGGCGCCAAGCTGGGTGCGTTCATCGAGCCGCTGCTGCTGGAGCGGGACGACGACCCGCCGCGCATCGACGCCGGGATCATCACGGGGTGCAACGACACGACGACCCGCGTGCCGCCGGAGCGGGTGGCGGGTTTGACGGAGGACTGGCGCACCAAGCACCCGATGTTCGGTGCTCACTTCGCGCGCAAGCTGCTGGCCTGCGGCCCGTTCCCGGTGCCTCAGGCGGTGAAGGTGCCGAGGCTCGTGGGGGCGCCGCCGGTGCTCGTGCTGACCACGGCGTCCGACCCGGTCACGCCGCGTGAGGGCGGGGAGCGTGCGGCGCAGGCCCTGCCGGCCGGGGTCGTGGTGGGGTGGCAGGGCGGCGGGCATGGCGCACTCGGCCAGTCGGCGTGCGCGACGAAGGCCGCGGAGGAGTTCCTGGTGGACGCCAAGGTGCCGTCCAACGGCACCGCCTGCCCACCGTGAGGCCGGCACCACGTCACCCGGCACCCCGACCGCAACCCCGCTACCCTGCCCGCGGACCCTCCCGCGTCCCACCCGCCAGGGCCCACGACAACCAAACACGATCGAGTGAACCTGGCCGGAAAGTGTACGGAAACACTGTTCCCGTACCTCGGTTGAAAAACCAGCGGACCCGCCGAAACCACCCCCGACCGCCCACCACCCGGCACCCACCACCTGGCAGCCGGCACCCGGCAGCCACCACCCGGCAGCCCGGCACCCGTCACAGCAGCCCAACCAGCCGCCAACCCCCCGGACCCTGGCCCCGCCGCCCCGAGCCCTGCACCCGCCGAGCCCGAACGCGACCCCGCCACGAGACGGCCACCGCACACCCTCTCGGCGAACGACGGCCCTGACGCACCACGGACCTGACGACGCCACGGACTCGGCAGCACGGACTCGGCAGCACGGACTCGGCAGCACGGACTCGGCAGCACGGACTCGGCAGCACGGACTCGGCAGCACGGACTCGGCGGCACGGACTCGGCAGCACGACGAGCCCGGCAGCACGAGCCCGACGGCACGACGAGCCCGGCAGCACGAGCCCGACGGCACGACGAGCCCGGCAGCACGAGCCCGACGGCAGGGCGCCTGACCCCCGCGACATGGCGTGTCCGCAGAGGTGATCCGGGCGCGGAACCCTGGGTGCGAAGTCCCGGCCAGGTGGATCCGGGCCGCGAACCCGAGCGGGCGTTCGGACGGCGCGCGAAAGGCCAGCGGCGGCCGGTAGTCGGCGCGAAAGCTGGCGGTGGGTCGGCGCAAAGGCCGGCGCCGGCGGCGGGGCGGCGCGAAGGGCCGGCGGCGGGCGGTGGGGCGGGCGAAAGACCGGTGGCGCTCGATTGGCGGCGGTGGTCGGTGGTGGTCGGTGGTGGTCGGTGGCCCGGACCCCGGCTCGCTGGGGCGGGCCGGGGTCGGGTGGTTGCGGTTTGCGGCCTGCTTGGCAGGCGCGGGATGGACTAGCAGGTGGAGCAGCACCCGCAGCCGGGGCCCGTGCAACCCGAGCACCCGCAGTTGTGGGCTTGAGCGTGCTCAGCGGTCGTGATCTCAACAACCATCTTGTGCCTCCGCGGCGTCGAGGGACTTCGTGCGACCGAAGGTATTTCGACCCCACGGTCCGCCCCTACCGCCGGCCAGGGGAAGTACCCTCACCCGATCGCGGAACGCCAATCATCAATACGTTGCAATACGTGTTCTCGCCAGGTCAGCACCCGCTCCCGCCCGGTCAGCCGGTCAGCTCGTCCAACGCCCGCTGGGCCGCCTCCAGCTCCGCCCGCAGCTGCTCCACCCGCGCGAGGTGGCGTTCGCGGGCCGCGCTGAGCACGCTCTCGACCGCCTCGTCGACCTCCGGCGGCAGCAGCTTCGACGCCTGCGACACCGCCGACGCCGCCACCGGCGCGGCCTTCAACGTGCGCTTCGACCCCCACTGCACGTCGACCGTCCACTCGCCGTCCGCGGTCGACGTGAGCGTCACGGTCACCTCCGCCGGCTTCGCCTGCTTGCGCGCGGCCGGTCGGCGTTCCGCCGGCGCCGCGGGCGCGGCAGGCGCCGGAGCGGGCCTCGGCTTGGGCGGGGCGGGCGCCGGCGTGTAGATGTGCTCCACCGGCGCCACCGGCGGCGGGGTTTCAGCGGCGGGCGCCGGGGTGCGCTTGCGCGGAGCCGGCTTCTCCACGGTCAGCTCGGCCGGCGAGAACGACAGCTCGTCCTTCTCCCCCGTCGGCCGCACCTGGATGAAGTCCCCCTCGGCGGGTTCGGTGAACGCCACCACCTTCGCCGACCGCCCGGCCTCCACCCCGACCGCGGCGGAGGTGAACCAGACCGCGGGCGGTCGGCCCGCGGCCAACTCCGCACGCAGGTGGTCGATGTCCTGCGGGGACAACGAGCTCTGCTTCGCCTTCGCCATCGCCTACCTCCACGACTTGCACAAGATCTGTCGGGTGCAGCTTGCCCTACCCCACCGACAATCCCGCGAGCTGCCGGTCGTGGGCACGTCCCAGCGCCCACTGCGCGACCACCGATCCCACGAGCGCGAGGAGCATGTCCCAGTGCGTGTCCCACACATCACCTTGCGTGCCAAGGAAGTCCGTCGCCGACTCACCCCCGATCACCGCGCCGGCCCACTCCACGAACTCGTAGCCCGCGCTGACCGCCAGGCACGTGGCCGACACGAGGAAGAACGTCCACCGCCCCGGCCGCAGCGGCGTCCGGCGCAACAAGATCTCCCGCGCCAGCACCGCGGGCACGAAACCCTGCACGAAATGGGCGAACCGGTCGTAGTGGTTGCGGTCGGTCCACAGATCGCCGAACGGCACCTCGGCGTAGGTGTAGTGGCCGCCGAGCGCGAGCACCAGCGCGTGCCCGAAGATCAGCCAGTACGCGAGCGGCGTGAGCGGGAACCGGCGGCGCGTCCACGCCAGCAGGGGCAGCGCGATGAGGATCGGCGCGACCTCCAGCAGCCAGGTGACGTAGCTCTTGGGCCGGATGGCCGACACCGCGACCGCCACCACGACGAGTACCGCGAGGGTGACCGGCAGGCGGTCCCTTGGCTGCATCCGGCGATCCTGCCACCAACGGGCCGCCCCGCGCATCAGTCCACAGTGGACGGGCGGCGGAGGACAACGCCCCCGCCGCCCGCGCGACCCCTAGATCGGGTTGCCGTTCGTGCCGCAGATGCGACCCGCGTTGACGCAGTTCCGCACCCGTCGTTCCAGTTCCGGCTGGTCCCACGCGTTGATGAAGTCACCGTGGAAGGTGTACCCCGGCGCGTTGGTCACGTTCACCCCGTTCACCGTCCCGCCCAGCGACAGCCCGCCGCCGTTGACCGGGTAGGTGATCAGGAACTCCAGCCTCGGCAGGACCACGTTGTGCGTGGACGGGCACGACCCGTTCCAGAACACGATGTGGTCCTTGTGGTTGGCGCTGTCCAGGTCCCGGCCGTTCCAGCAGGTCGGGAAGTCGAGGTAGGTCTCCAGCTTGGTGCCGGCCGGGCAGTTCATGAAGTCCCGGCTCGACGGCGACTGCGTGGTGCACGACCACCGCGCGGACGGGTTCTGGTCGGGGCTGGTCGCCCGGGCGTTGCCGACGACGTACCGCAGGTCCGGCGGGTACGCGACGGCGCGTTGCATGTCGTGGATGCCCTGGTAGTACACGGTGACGCTCTCCGGCGCGACCGGCTGCCCGTTCTTGTAGAGCGTGGGCACCCAGTAAGCGGACAGGTCGACCAGCGGGTCGCACGTGGTGCCCGCCGCCTTGAGCGACGTGTACGTGGACGACGCGTTGGTCGACCGGTTGCCGAAGAACTCGTGCACGTGCGACACGCCGGTCTGGTTGGGGTAGATGATCGGGTCGTTGCCGGACCGGTGGCTCGCGCGGCAGTTGGCGCGGAACTCCGACGCGGCCTGGATGCCGGCCTGCTGTTCGATGGCCGCGGCCTGGTGCGCGTCCGGTGCGGCCGGGTGGTTGTCGTGGTTCACCAGGGGGCCCGCGCCCGCCGGCTGGTAAGCGACCACCGACCCGATCAGGGCCAGTGCCAGCGCGACGGACGCGGCGCCGATGACACCTCTCAATCTCGCGTTCATCCGATCTCCTCCGGGTGGAGCGGGATGCGGCGGCAGGTCTAGGAGCCGAACGTGATCCAGTTGACGTTGACGAAGTCGGCGGGCTGGCCGCTGGTGAAGGTGAGGTAGACGTCCTGCTTGCCGGTCAGGCCGGCGATGTTGGCGGGCACGGTGCGCCAGCTCTGCCAGCCGCCGGTGTTGGCGATGGCGAAGCTGCCCAGCGGCGTGGCAGTGGGGCTGCCGACGCGGACCTCGACCAGGCCGCTCACACCACCCGCCGCGCCGCTGGCGACCCGGGCGATGAACTGCCGCCCGGTGCGGGAGCCGAAGTCGACGCCGCGGAAGAGCGCCCACTCGCCGTTGGCGATGCCGGCGATGTTCTGGCCGCCGCCGCTGTCGGTGGTCGTCTCCTTGAACACGCCCTTGTGCTCGTCGTAGGACTCGGCCTGGATCGTGGCGAAGGCGTCCCGGCTCACGGGCGGAGCGGTCGTGGTCGTGGTGGTGGTGGTCGTCGTCGTGGTCGTAGTAGTGGTGGTCGTCGTCGGGTTCACGCCACCGGAGCCGGAGTCGACGCCGCTGCCGGCCGGCCCGCGCCACGCGGTGGACGACGCGGGCACGGACAGGGTCTGCCCGTCGGAGAACGTCACGGTGGCCGTCGTCGTGCCCGGGTTGTAGGCCACGTAGGTGCGGGCGCCGTTCTTGCTCAGCACGGCGTGCGTCGGCACGTTCGCGGTGACGGACGTGTCGGGCGTGCCGTAGGTGTTGAGCGACGTGATCCAGTGGTAGGCGTGCGCCCGCGAGTCGCCGTCCTCCGGCGGCAGGCCGGAGCCGTAGTTCGCCAGCGCCTGCGCCGGGTCGGCGAGCGCGAGGAACTGGGTGATGACGTCCTTCCACTCGACCTCGGTGCCGCCGTTGTTGGCGCGCAGCTCGTTGACGTTCTGGAGGATGTCGGCCTTGTAGTCCGCGTGGTACAGCGAGCCGCCGGTGATCGGCAGCATGTTGATGCCGTGGATCTCCTCCGGGTTCGCCGTCCACCACGTGCTGTAGCTGGCGCCCGCGCCCCACACCATGCCGACCGTGCCGTGCTGGAAGGACGCCGGGAACACCGTGTCGTCCTTGTCGAACCAGTACTGGGCGATCGTGCTCTCCTGCGTGGTGTGCAGGTAGATGCCCGCGTCGCGCAGCGCGGTGTCACCGGTCGCCTGGCCGAACAGCACCGCGGCGGTGGCGAACATCATGCCCTCGGACGAGGACTCCTCGTTGTTGCCGTGCGCGAAGCCGGCGTGGCCGGACGCCCAGCCGTGGCCCGCGTAGGCGTCGAAGTTGCGCAGGAACGGGAAGCGCGACTCGCCGCGGTCGTAGTTGTTGGCGTCCTTGACCAGCAGCTTGACCATGCCGCCGTACCGGGAGTCGGAGGCCCAGGTCGGGTCGTGCTGCGCCAGGACGGCGGCGGCCAGCACGTAGTAGCCGGCGTGGAAGTGGTGGTCGTTCAGCTCGGCGTCGGTGCCGTAGGAGGCCTTGTAGCCGGTCAGCGCGCCCCACGTGGCGTCGTAGACGAAGTGGTTGCCCGCCTCGCCGGACGACGCGGTGAGCCAGTCGGAGAGCCGGTCGCGGACCATGCCGAGCAGCCGGTCGCGGCCGTCGGTGTAGCCGATCTGGTTGGCCACCCGGGCCAGCGCCGCCAGGCGCCACAACGCCTTGCCGGTCCAGTAGGTGTCGCCCGCGCCCTTCCACGGGTCGGCGGCGTTGAGCTCCTGGTCGATCTCGGCGCGCAGGCGGTTCTTGTCGGCTGCCGAGGACAGGGGGAGCGCCGGCAGGACGCCGTTGAACGTGCTGCGGGTCGTGAACGACGAGCCCTCGCGCAGCCGCATCTCACCGCGCGGCGAGGTGTAGCGGTAGCCGGTGACGGTGTCGGTGGAGTTGAGCCACTGGTGCCGGTAGAGGGCCTGCAGGGTGCCGGTCTGGGTTCCCTGGCGCGCCGTGGTCGTGGCCGTGTAGGTGGCCGTGAGCTGGGCGTTCGCCGAGTTGTACGTCCAGTTGACCTTCGTGTCGGTCACGAACGAGAACGCGTAGCGCTGGAACAGCGAGAGCGCGTCGCGGCTCGGCAGCACGGCCACCGAGAAGAAGGCGGCCGACGAGGTGGCCTCGGCGGTGCCGACGACGTTCCAGTTGCTCGGCGAGAACAACGCGTAGTCGCGGCCGTTGATCGTGACGCCGAGGGTGGTGCCGGTGTTGCTCCAGATCGTGGTGGCGCCGTTGAAGCCGACCCTGGCCGCGCCGCCGGTGGCCTCCGCGTACACGTACGGCGAGCCGTGGCCGATGGTCGTGCGCAGGGTGCGCGTCCCGTCGGTCCACAGTGGACTGACCGTCCAGTCGGACCAGCCGTCGACCTGGGTGCGCGGCGCGTTGAGGCCGCTGACGCCGACGAACAGGTCGTCGGTGTGCATGAACTCGTAGAACCGGCCGTCCGGGGTGATGTTCGGGCTGGTCGGGTAGCCGACGCCGAGGCCCTGCGCCGCCGCGTGGAACGTCAGCGGGTGGGCGTACATGTTCTCGGAGTACGGGTTGCCCGGATAGCGCTGGAAGGCCAGCGACGACCACCAGTCGTTGGTCGGGACCGGGCGGCCGGCCATCCGGGCGGTGACCTTCGGCGTCACGGGCGCGCCGTTGGAGTCGGACGGGCCGACCGCGCCCGCCGGGCGGGTGGTGGCGTAGCTGCCTGCGCCGACCGTGACGGCGCTTGCCGTTCCGGGCAGGGCGAGGGGGATCGCGGCAGCCGCGGCCACGGCGACCGCGAGGGCCGCCAGGTGGGGGCGGATTGAACGCACAGGGACCTCCAGCAGGGACTCACAGCTCTGTGAGAGCGCTCTCACGCAAGCCAAACGGTAAACCGCAGGTGAGGCGTGTGTCTACGGTTGGCCGCTACTGACTCTGTCAAGAGCCGGGCTGGTCCTCGACGCGGAGGCGGTACTCGCAGCCGTACTCGACGGCGTACTGGAGGTCGTAGTGGTGCACGATCTTCGGGCCGCCGTGCAGGTGGACGTGGGTGACGGTCGGCTTCGGGGACTCGGGCGGCTTCGCGTGCGAGTCGACCCGGCCGTCGAGGGGACCACCGACGAACCGCACCACGTACGCCTGCGTCATCGGCCTGCCTCCCTCTCTTCGGCGTTGCCCCCATGGTACGAGAGGACCAGTCGGATCGCGGCTGAACCGCTGCCGGAAACAGCCGGTCGGCCGAAGGTCAGGTCCGGAACCAGTGGTCGGCCAGGTCGTCGAGCGTGGTCGCGCCGGTCGGCACCTCGCGCAGGTACCGGGCGACGTTCGAGTAGACGTGCAGCAGCGTGCAGGCCGGCACCTTGCGCGGGTCGACCGTGCGGCCGTAGCCGTCGTGCAGCGCCTTGTTGGCCGCGCGTTCGCCGCGGGTGAGGAAGACGCCGGTGGCGACGAACTCCTACTCGCGGGCGGCGCGCATCGCGGGCTCGAAGTCGAACAGGCCGGTGAGGCGGCCCTCGTCGACCAGCAGGTGGGCGCTCATCACCTCGGTGTGCGCCGGCACGAGTTCCGGGTGCCCGAGGTCGACGGAGTCGAGGAAGTCGGGTACCTGCTCCAGCCACCCGGGCGCGAGCCCGCGGTCACGCTGCCGCGCGACGCACGGCGGGAGGCTGGAGCGTTCCCGCGGGGTGGGCGAACGATTACCGGTCCTCGCCCGACTGCTCGTCGGCTGTCTCCTCGTCGGTCTTCAGCGAGCCGTCCTCGCCGAGGCCGACCCTGTCCAGCACCCCCCAAATGGCGTGGGCGACGGCCGCGTAGTCGCGGGCGGGCACGTCGGCGGGCAGCAGGACTTCGAGGCGTCGGGCGTTCATGCGGCCACCCTGCTCCCAGCCCACCGGGCCACGCGATCCCCCGTCCGTGGCGGGTGGACCACGAGTCCTCCCGCGTCCTCGCCGCACGGCCGCCCGACGTGCGCACTCCGGCGGCCGACCGACCCGCCTCCCGCCCCCTCGGGTCGGCCGCACACCACCCGGGCAGGTGACCGTCAGTCGCCGAAGATCCTGGTCGGGTCCCCGGTGAACCAGGCGTTGTCGATGCGGAGGCGGCGGATCACCCACCGCTCGCCGTCCCGCACGAGGACCACGTCGTAGGGGTTCTTCAGCAGCGCGAACACGCCGTGGTCGGCGGCGAGCAGGTGCTGCGCCTCGACCAGCGCGGTCAGCCGCGCGGTGTCCCCGTCGACCGCGATCCGGGCGTTGGTCACCTGGTGGGTGGTGTCGACCCGTCCGGTGAACATGCCCAGGACCGTGGTCACGATCGCGTCCCGCCCGGACATCAGCGGCGGTCGCGCGCCCCACTTCGCGGCGGCGGGCCGGAAGTCCAGCTCGGCGTCGGCGGCGAAGGCCGACGCGAACAGCGCCCGGTCCTTCAGGTCCTGCCCGAGGCCGAAGCGGTGCAGCGCGTCGAGGACCTCGACCCGGTCCCGCAGCTCCCGCACCACCGCCTCGCCATCGCCGGCGGACAGCGCGCGGTCATCGGTGACGTACATCAGGTGCTCCTGTCGAAGGTTGATCGGCAGGTCCACCCTGCAGCCGGCGGGATCCGGGAACAACGCCGCGTCGTGCCACGATCGTGAAGCGACGGTTGACGATGCGGAGGTCCGGGCGTGCTCGAACGACACGAGATCGACGCGTTCCTCACGCTTGCCGAGGAGCTGCACTTCAGCCGCACCGCCGAGCGGCTGCACGTGTCCACCGCCCGGGTCAGCCAGACGATCCGCAAGCTCGAACGGCGCGTCGGAGTCCCGCTGTTCGACCGGACCAGCCGCCGCGTGGAGCTCTCGCTCGCCGGACGTCGGCTGGAGGAGGACCTGCGGCCGGCGTGGCACCAGGTCGCCGCCGCGCTCGCCCGCGCGATCGAGGCCGGCCGGGGCTTCACCGGGACGCTGCGGGTGTGCTTCACCGGAGCCGCGGGCGGCCAGCTGCTGGTCGGCGTCACCGAGCTGTTCCGACAACGCCACCCCGACTGCGACGTCGAGATCAGGGAGGCGCAACCGGCCGATCTCATGCCGTGGCTGAGGGACGGCACCGTCGACCTCGCGCTGACCACGTTCCCCGTGCTCGAACCGGACATCACCACCGGACCGGCCCTGGTCTCGGAGGCCAGGTTCCTCGCCGTGCCGATCGGGCACCCGTTCGCGTGCCGCGACCGCCTCTCCGTCGAGGACCTGGCCACCGTTCCGGTGCTGCGGCTGCCCGACACGCTGCCCGAGTCCCTGCGCGCCGACCACACCCCGGCGACGACCCCCGCGGGCCTGCCGATTCCGGCCGGGCGGTCGGCCGCGACGTTGCAGGAGCTGCTCACCCTGGTCGGCGCCGGGCACGGCGTCCTGCCGGTGGGCGCCAACGTCCGCCGCTACTACGCCCGCCCCGACACCGCCTACGTCCACCTGCACGACGCGCCACCCGTGCACTGGGGCCTGCTCTGGCGCACCGACAACGCCACCGCCCGCGTCCGCGCCTTCAGCACCGCCGCCGACGACTACGTCACCGCGCGCTGACGACGTCACCCGGAGATCGTCACGCCGCGCTGGACGGCCGGACGGGCAACCGGCCTGACTCCCGCGCTAGTTCCGCTTCCGCGACGGCTGCACGCGGGGCGGTTCGCCGGGCATCTTCGGGTAGTCCGGCGGGTAGGGCATCTCGCCCCGGTCGTCGGCCTCGTACCACTCCAGCAGGCGCTCGATGCCGAACGCCTCGTCGTCCAGGGACGCGTGCGGGTCGCCGTTCTCGGCCAGGTAGGCGGGCACGGTGAGGACGTCGAAGTCGTCCGGGTCCACAGTGGACAGGCGGTCCCACGTCACGGGGGTCGACACGGTGGCGCGAGGTGTGCCGCGGACCGACCAGGCGGACGCGATGGTGCGGTCGCGGGCGGCTTGGTTGAAGTCGAGGAAGACCCGTTCGCCGCGCTCTTCCTTCCACCACGACGTGGTCGCCTTGTCGGGCACGCGCCGTTCCACCTCACGTGCCAGCGCGATCACCGCGTGCCGGACGTCCACGAAGTCCCACTCGGGCCGGATGCGCACCGCCACGTGGATGCCGCGACCGCCGGACGTCTTCGGGTACCCGGTGAACCCCAGCTCCTCCAGCACCTCCCGCAGCACCATCGCGACCGCGACCGCGTCCCGGAAGTCGGTGCCCGGCTGGGGGTCGAGGTCGACGCGCAGCTCGTCCGGCCGATCGGTGTCCGCACGCCGCACGGGCCACGGGTGGAAGTCGAACGTGCCCAGGTTCGCCGCCCACGCGAGCACCGCGGGCTCGGTCGGGCACACCTCGTCCGCAGGTCGCCCGGAGGGGAACTTGATGCGCGCCGTCTCCACCCACTCGGGCGCCCCCTTGGGCAACCGCTTCTGGTAGAACGCCTCCCCGGTCACCCCGTCGACGTAACGCTTCAGGGTGGTCGGCCGGTCGCGCAGCACGCGCAGCAACGGCTCCGCGACCGCCAGGTAGTACTCGACCACCTGGATCTTGGTGATCCCACGCTCGGGGAAGTAGACCTTGCCCGGGTTGGACACCCGCACCACGCGTTCGCCTACGTTCAGTTCCACAGCCTGGGCCACGCGGGCGAGCCTAACAACGAACCACGTGCCCAGCGCGATGATCGCCCGACACGGCCGTGACCACGAACACCACCCTCCACATCGCCCACACCGGTCCGGTGCGCGGGCTCAGCCGGGCGCTCGCGCCGCCAACCCGGTGACGAACGCCTCCAGCGCCAGCTCGAAGCTGTCGTGGTCCAGCTCGCGGGCCACGGCGGGCAGGAGGTGGGCCTTGTCCAGGTTCGGGTACCGGTCGCGGTAGAAGGTCTGGTCTTCCGAGAAGCCGCTGGAGAACGAGCTCAGCGCCGCGCCGAACACCAGGTACATCAACGACGCCGCGATCATCGTCGCCTCGCGCCGCGACCAGCCCGCCGAGACCAGCCCGCCGTGCACGACGTCCAGCCGCCGCAGCGACGCCTCGCGGTGCGCCGGCCCGTACGCCAGGAACGGCACGATGTTGGGGTGCGCGGCCAGCGCCGCCCGGTAGGAACGGGCGCAGCTGCGCAGGCCGTGCCGCCAGTCGCCGCCCTCGAACCCGGACACGTCGACCCGCTCCAGGATCCCGGCGGCCACCTCGTGCAGCAGGTCGTCCTTCGTGCTCACGTGCCCGTACAGCGACGCGGCCTGAACTCCCAGCTCAGAGGCCAGTTTGCGCATCGACAGGCCGTCGAGCCCGTCCCGGTCGATGATGTGCAGCGCGGCGGTCCGGATGCGCGAGGCACTCAGGATCGGGCTCCTCGGCATGTCCGCTCCCCTTGCCTGTGGTCGATTCCGCGCCTAGGTTAGATAACCTAACACCGTTCGGTTAGGAGGTCACCCCGGTGGATCTGCGCATCTCCGACGAACACCGGCAGCTCAAGGAGCTGGCACACCGGTTCACCGAGGAGCGGATCGTCCCGCACGCCACGCGCTGGGACCGGGACGAGGCCATCGACCGCGACCTGGTGCCCGCCCTGGGCGACGTCGGTTTCCTCGGTCTCGGCATCGACGAAGCGTACGGCGGCTCGGGCGGCGACCACCTGGCGTACTGCCTGGTGCTCGAGGAGGTCGCCCGCGGCGACTCGGCCGTGCGCGGCATCATCTCCGTCTCCCTCGGCCTGGTCGGCAAGACGATCGCCAAGCACGGCACCGAGGCGCAGAAGCAGCGGTGGCTGCCGGGCCTGTGCTCGGGCCGCGAGCTGGGCTGCTTCGGCCTGACCGAGCCGGGCACCGGCTCCGACGCCGCGTCACTGGCCACCAAGGCCGTCCGCGACGGCGACGACTGGCTGATCACCGGGCGCAAGGTGTTCATCACCAACGGGACGTGGGCCGACGTGGCGCTCGTCTTCGCCCGAACGGGTGGTCCCGGCCCGAAGGGCATCACCGCGTTCCTGGTGCCGACCGACTCGCCCGGCTTCACCGCCACGGAGATCCGCGGCAAGCTCGGGATGCGCGGCCAGGCCACCGCCGAACTGACCCTCGACCAGGTCAGGGTGAGCGACGCCGACCGGCTCGGCGACGAGGGCACGGGCTTCAAGCTGGCCATGGCCGCCCTCGACCGGGGCCGGATGTCCGTCGCCGCCGGGTGCGTCGGCGCGGCCCGCGGGGCGCTGGAGGTCAGCGTCGCGTACGCCAAGCAGCGCGAGCAGTTCGGCAAGCCCATCGCCGGTTTCCAGCTCGTGCAGGAACTCCTGGCCGACATGGCGGTGGAGACCGACGCGGCACGCCTGCTCACGTGGCGGTGCGCGGACCTCGCCGACCGCGGCGAGCCGTTCGGCACGGAGGCGTCCATGGCGAAGCTCTACGCCAGCGAAGCCGCCGTGCGCGTGGCGAACAACGCCATCCAGGTCTTCGGCGGGTACGGCTACGTCGACGAGTACCCCGTCGGCAAGTACTTGCGGGACACCCGCGTGACGACCCTCTACGAGGGCACCAGCCAGATCCAGAAATTGCTCATCGGCCGGGCGCTGACCGGCGTCAACGCGTTCGCGTAGAGGGAGGACGGCATGGACTTCACGCTCGACGAGGAGCAGAAGGAGATCCGCGACTGGGTGCGGACCTTCGTGCGCAAGGAGGTGGCGCCGCTGGAGCCGGAGGTGCTGCGCCGCGAACGCCTCGGTCAGCCCGGTCTGACGCGTGACGAGCTCAAGGAGCTCCAGGACAAGGCCAAGGCGGCGGGCTTCTTCGGCGTGCTCACGCCCCAGGAGTACGGCGGCATGGGCCTGGGCGCGCTCATGACGGCGCTGTTGGAGGCCGAGCTGGGTCGCACGTTCGTGCCGTTCCGGTTCGGCGGGTACGCGGACAACATCCTGTTCCACGGCAACGAGGAGCAGAAGCAGCGCTACCTGCTGCCCACGATCTCCGGTGAGCGGGTGTCGTGCTTCGCGATCACCGAGCCGGGCGCGGGTTCCGACGCCAAGGCCATCCGCACGTCCGCCCGCAAGGAGGGCGGCGAGTGGGTGATCAACGGCGAGAAGACGTTCATCACGCAGGGCAACGAGGCCGACTTCGTGATGGTGTTCGCGGTGACGGACAAGGAGAAGGGCGCGGACGGCGGCGTCACGTGCTTCCTGGTCGACCGGGACATGGGCTGGAAGTCCGAGCCGATCCCGACCATGGGCCAGTGGGGTCCGGCCGCGCTCGTGTTCGAGGACGTCCGCGTGCCCGAGGAGAACGTGCTCGGCGAGGTCGGTCGCGGGTTCAACCTGGCCATGCAGTGGATCGGCCAGGGCCGCTACCTGCTGCCGGCGCGGGCGCTCGGCTCGTGCGAGCGGCTGGTGGAGATGGCCATCGAGCAGGCGAAGACCCGGGTCACGTTCGGTCAGCCGATCGCCGAGTACCAGGCCATCCAGTGGATGATCGCGGACTCGGCGGTGGAGATCGAGGCGTTGCGCTGGCTCGTGCTGCACGCGGCGTGGCTGGTCGACCAGGGCGCGGACTCGCGGCAGGCGCAGTCGATGGCGAAGCTGTACGGCGGCATCAAGGCGAACGAGATCGTGGACCGGGTGCTGCAGATCCACGGCGGCATGGGCTACACGCGCGAGCTGCCGATCGAGCGCTGGTACCGGGAGCTGCGGCTGCTGCGCATCTACGAGGGCACGGACGAGATCCAGCGCCGCACGATCGCCCGCAACCTGCTCAAGGGCCACGCGAAGGTGACGGGGACGCTCGGCTGACCCGCTTCGGTCGGGCTTGACGGGGTCGCCGGCTCCGCCAAGCCCGACCGGCCCCCGTCAAGACCACCCGGTCGTGATCTTGCCACTGTCGAACGCCAGTTCGAGAATGGACCCATGACCAACAGAGGTAGGGCAGACCCCACCAGGGCTCGGGGAGCGCGCACCAGGGACTGAGCGCGATCACCCGACCACGATGAGTGCATGCGATCACGACCGGCGCTCTTCCCGTCCGACCTGACGCGTCAGCGCATCACGACACCCGCGGGCACGTTCGACGCCGTCGCGACCGGCCCCAGCACCGGCCGCAAGGTGTTGCTCCTGCACGGCGCGCTGGAGTGCGGGATCGAGTGGCGGCACCAGTTGCGGGCGTTGGCGGCCCACGGGTACCGGGCGGTCGCGCCGGACCTGCGCGGCTACTCACCGGGCGTGCGGCCGCGCCGGGCAAGCGCGTACGGGCTGGACCACCTGGTGCGGGACGTGGTCGAGCTGGCGGACGCGCTGGAGTGGACGAGGTTCGACCTGGTCGGGCACGGCTGGGGCGCGATGGCGGCGTGGGTCGCGGCGGCGAGGTTCCCGCTGCGGGTGCGCACGGTGACGGCGGTGTCCGCGCCGCACCCCGGCGCTCTCGCCGAGGCGGTGCGCACGGACCCGGACCAGCGTCGTCGGTGGGCCCGCCTCGTCCGCCTGCCGGAGCCCGGTGTCGCGGAACGCGCCCTGCTGGCGGACGACGGCGCGCGGCTGCGTGCCGGCTGGCCGTCGGCGATCCCGCCGGAGCGGGCGGCGCAGTACGTGCGGAAGCTGGCCGAGCCGGGCGCGCTGACCGCGGCGCTGAACTGGTACCGGGCCAACGACTTCACCGAGGGAACCGCCGCGGACCTCACCGACCTCCACCGCCCGGTCTCGGTGCCCACCCGGTACCTGTGGGGCGAGGAGGACGAGATCATCTCGCCCGACACTGCGCAGAACGCGGCGCGGTGGACCACCGGCCCGTACTGGTTCGAGGTGCTGCCGGGCGTCGGCCACTTCGTGCCGGAGGAGGCCGCGGAGGAAACGACCCTGCACCTGCTCGACCACCTGGCCACCTACTGACCCACCCCCGACCGAACCGCCAGAAGCCCTCACCTCCACCGCCGGCCCAACCCCCGCCGCCGCCGATGCACACGACCGCCCCGGTTCGACCCGACCCACTGCGCCCGACCCACTGCGCCCGACCCGTTGGCGGCGGACCCGGCACGCCCGATCCATTGCCGCCCGAGCCGTTGCCACGCGGACCCAGAGCGGGCCCGGAGCCGGCTGGAGCCTTGTCAGCCGTAGTCGGCGAAGATCCGGCGTTCGATGCCGTCGACGGTGATGTCACCGCCGTGCGGAAGGATCCACTGCGGCCTGGTGTGGCCGAACGGAACGCCGACGCAGACGACCGCCTCGGGGTGGTAGCGGCTCACCACCTCGACGACCGCGTCACGCTGCTCGGCCCGCAGCCGCGCCCGGTCCGCAGCAGGCGGCCGGCGGGTGAAATCCGACACCGGCGGCCGGGCCACCAGGACCGCGTCCACCGCGCCGAGGACGCCGCGTTCGCCGAGCGAGCGGACGATCCAACCGACGTTGCGCGCCGGCAGGAGTTCCTCCGACGTCTCGATGATGAGCACGCCGCCCTGCAGAACGTCCGGCGGGAACGGGAACCGGCCGGCGGTCAGGATCCACTCGATCACCTCCAGGCAGCCGCCCCAGGCGCAGCCGGTCACGGAGCGGGCCGGGCCGGGCCAACTCCAGGGCTCCGTCGCCTCCCGCTCACCGAAGGACTCCAAGGCGCGCGGGTCGGCCCAGTCGATGCCGACGTCCTCGGACTCACCCGGATCGGTGATCTCCAGGCGCTCACCGGTCAGCAGGGCCGCCCGCAGCGACCGGGCGTGGACGTCGTCCACGGCGGGTCCGGGGCCGAGGTGGACCTGGGAGGAGCCGCCGTAGAAGCTCGCGATGCCGTTCGCCCAGAGCCAGTGGTGCAGGTTGGTGTTGTCGCTGGTGCCCAGGAACGGCTTGGGATCCGCCCGGGCGAGGTCCGCGCGCAAGTGCGGGATCACGGTGATCTGGTCCTCACCGCCGACCACGGCGAGGATGCCGCGGATCTGCGGGTCCGCGAACGCGGCGTTGACGTCCGCGGCGCGCGCCACAGGTGTCGCCCCGACGTCCCGCGTCGTCGGGTACTCGACCGGAATGAGGCCGGTCACCTCGGTGAGCCGGCGCATCGCCTGCTCGTGCACCTCGGGAAAGGCGCCTGCAGCCGCGAACGACGGAGAGAGGACCGCGATGCGATCACCCGGTCGGGCCTTCGGCGGGTGGACGAGGTCGAGCGCCATGCCGAAGATCCAAACACGACTGCGGCGGATGCGCGCTCCCCCGCCGAGCGGCCGTCAGGCCAGGCTGGTGAGCATCTGGGCGCAGACGCGGGCCAGGTGCTTGCGCATCACGTCGGACGCGCGGGACGGGTCGGTGGCGGCGATGGCGGCCACCAGGGCGTCGTGGTCGTCCAACGACGCGTGCTGGTGCGGCGGGTCGTCGCGCAGACCGCTGCGCAGCAACACCACCCGCTGCTGCGCCAGCCGCACCTGCTCGGCGATCCGAGGGCTGCGCGCCGCGTCCAGCAACGCCTGGTGGAACGCCAGGTCCAACCGGTACGGGAAGCGCTCACCGGCCGAGTACGCCCGACGCGACTCCTCGCACACCGCGCGCAGCCGCACGACGTCCGCCTCGGTCCGCCGTGACGCGGCCAGCTCGACCGCCGCGCACTCCAGCGCGGTCCGCAGCTCGAACAGCGCCCGCACGTCGGCCTCGTCCGAGATCGGCACGGAAGCGCCCCGGTGCGGCGCCAGGACCAGCAGCCCCTCGGACGCCAGGTGCCGGATCGCCTCGCGCAGCGGTCCCCGCGAGATCCCGAGCCGCTGGGCCAGCTCGACCTCGTTCACCCGCGCCCCGGGCGGAATGTCGCCGGTGAGCACCAGCTCGCGCAGCACGTCCACGGCCTGACCGGCCAAGCTCAGGTGCAAGGGGGGTCTGACGTGCTCACCGCCGGGCGCCGCCTCGTGGCTAGACCGCGTCCGGGGAGCGTCCTGCTTCATCACCGACCACCACCCGGGCACACCAGAACGTGCGCGCCGGCATCGCCCGCCGAGCCACCTCGGGCTCCAGCCGGTGGCGACACGTGACCAGCACAGTGATCAATATAGCGAACCGGCCCGCGGCGGGAGCGAGGCTCACCGACGGCTCGGAACATGCCACGTGTCACGAACGTCTCCTAGCGCACCGGGTCGCCAACGATGTTAACTGTCGACAGTTGGCAGCGCACACGCGCACAGGGTGGAGGTACCGGCATGGCACACGAACTGGTCGCCGAGGTCTGGCGTGGCGAGTTCCTCGAGTCCGTGCACCACGGCTCCGTCATCGCCCTCGACCGCACAGGCCGCGAAGCGCTGGCGCTCGGCCGCCCGCACGACACCGCCTACCCGCGCTCGTCCAACAAGCCGATCCAGGCGCTGGCCATGCTCCGCCACGGCCTCGACCTGAAGGACGAGCTGCTCGCCCTGGCCTGCGCGAGCCACTCCGGCGAGGACTTCCACGTCGACGGCGTCCAGCGCATCCTGCACGCGCACGGCCTGACCGAGGCCGACCTCCAGTGCACCCCCGACCTGCCGATCGGCGAGGACGCCCTCCGGGCCCACCTGGCCGCGGGCCGGGCCAAGGCGCCGGAGTACATGAACTGCTCGGGCAAGCACGCCGCCATGCTCGCGACCTGCGTCGTCAACGACTGGTCGACCCGGGACTACCTCGACCCCGCCCACCCCCTCCAGCGGGCCATCCGCGACACCCTCGAGGAAGTGGCCGGCGAGCGCGTCGGCGCGGAGGGCGTCGACGGCTGCGGCGCGCCGTTGCTCGGCATCAGCCTCACCGGCCTCGCGCGGGCGTTCGCCAAGCTGGCCGGCGCGCAGGACGGCCCGGAGCACCGGATCGCGCAGGCCATGAACGCCTACCCGGAGTGGGTCGGCGGCACGGGCCGCGACGTCACGAAGCTGATGCGGGCGATCCCGGGCGCGGTCGCCAAGGACGGCGCGGAGGGCGTCTACGCGATCGGCCTGCCGACCGGCGAAGCCGTGGCGTGCAAGATCGCGGACGGCTCCAGCCGCGCCAGGGCGGTGGTCCTGGTGGCCGCGTTGCGCAAGCTGGGAGTGGACGCGCCGGACGAGTTGGCCACGTTCCCGGTCCTCGGCCACGGCAGGCCGGTCGGCGCGGTCCGGCCGTCACCCGTCCTGGCGAGTTGAGCCGCCCGGCCGCTTGAAACGCCGGCTACGCTGGGTCCCATGGCCAGCGCCAGAGCCGCCGACGCACCGGACGATCGCCCACTGGGCAGCATCGACGACGAGCTGATCGGACTCGACCCCGACGACCCCGAGACGAGGGCGTTCGCCGAGCACCTCGGCCGGATGCAGCAGCAGCCACCCAGCTTCACCATCGAGGGCACGGTCGCGGGCGTCGGGCAGTTCGCGGACTCGGCGAACCGGGCGGGCGGCCTGCGCAGGCTCACCGCGGTCGTCGTGGTGGGCCTCATCCTCCTGGGTGTGCTGGTCAGCGTCTGGTACTACCTGGGCACCCTCGTCTGGGTGTTCTTCTACTGACTTCCGCCGACGTTTCGGCCGCCGCGGTTTCGACTAACGTGGAGGTATGGAACCTGTCGTCGGCGCCACCCCGAAGGTGGTCCACTCGGAGCTGGAGTGGCGGGAGATCCTGACCCCCAAGGAGTACGCGGTGCTGCGCGACGCGGGCACCGAGCCGGCCTGGGTCGGCGAGTACACGGACACCAAGACCGAAGGCGTCTACGAGTGCCGCGCGTGCGGCGCGGAGCTCTTCCGCAGCGACACGAAGTTCGACTCGCACTGCGGCTGGCCGTCGTTCTTCTCGCCGCTGGCCGGTGACGCGGTGATCCTGCGTGAGGACCGCGCGCACGGCATGGTCCGAACGGAGGTGTTGTGCGCCACGTGCCACAGCCACCTCGGGCACGTTTTCGAGGGTGAGGGCTACGCCACCCCCACGGATCAGCGCTACTGCATCAACTCGGTGAGTTTGCGTCTGGTCGAAACCCCCGGTGGTCGAGCAGACTGAAGGCGCTACTCCGAATGATGACTGATCCACTCCAGGAGGAATCATGCGCATCTTCAAGGGCACTGACGGCGAAGGCTCCGGCGGCGTGGACGGCGCGTCGTCCTCCTGACGGACCACCGGCGAACCGGCCAACCCTAAGGCTTGCTCAAGCCCCCTTGCTGGAGTGTGGCCTGGCGCACACGATTGCCTCCTAGCTGGTGGACCTGGTTCCACCGAGGGCCACAGGGGGTGGACCGTGGAGCGACCGTGGGGGCTTTCAGGCCCGGAATTCCTTGAGCTGTACTGGATCGCTCTGGCCGGGTCACTGGTCTTCGCGATCTTCGTCCGAGTGCGCCTGCGGGGGACGCGGGGAGACGCCCCCGCGGGTGCGCTCGGGTTGCTGGACATCGCTTACCTGACCGGCGGGCCACGTCGAGTGGTCGAGACGTCGGTCGCGTCGCTCATCGACTCGGGCGCCCTGGTGGCCGCCCGCAACGGGGCCGTGCGCCTCGTCGGCTCGCCCGTCGCCGACCACCCGGTCGACCAGGCCGTGCTCGCCGACGCGAAGCGCTACCGCTACCGGACGTTGACGCTGCTCATCACCTCGGTGTCGGAGAAGGACGCGCCGCGCGAGGTCGGCCGCCGGCTGTCCGAACAGGACTACCTGGTCGCGCCGGACGTGCTGAAGAGGCGGTTGCGGACGGGTGTCGCGCCGATGGCGCTGTTGTTCGTCGTCGGTGTCGCGCGCTGGATCACCGAGCTGGCGGTCGGCGCGCCCGAGTGGACGATGTCGTGGCAGCTCGTGCTGACGGGCTTGCTGATCTGGGGGTTGTCGCAGGCGGCTCCGTGGACGCGCACCGCCAAGGGGCGCGACGCGGTGGCGAAGGCTCGCGCAGGCGAGATCACCGGGGGGTGGGGAGGGACCAGCTCGGCGAACGCCGCCGAGCTGGTCGCTCTCAACGGTTTCACCAGCCACCCGAGCATCACGTTGCGTGCCGCCGCACGGCCGCGTCCGCCTGCTCGGAAGGCGTCACGCGGTGCTCGCGCGAGCAGCGCGTACAGCGCGACGAGCGGCGGCAGCACCTGCAGCGGCGGCGGTGGCAGCAGTTGCAGCAGCAGTAGTGGGAGCAGCTGCGGTGGCGGGAGCAGCTGTGGCGGCGGGGGCGGCTGCGGTGGTGGCGGCGGGGGCTGACGGGGTTCTTACGCTTCCGTGACCACGGCCGTCATCGGCCTGACGGCTCCTAGGGTGGCGGCCATGACGTTCCTGTGGTGGTACGGCCCGGCGCTCGTCGCCGCGGTGCTGGTGGGCCTGCGGTGGAAGCGGGTCGCCGGCGACGTGCCCGACCGGCCGCTGTCGTTCGAGGAGATCGGTTACCTCGGTGGTGGCCCGGTGCGGGCGGTCGAGGTGGCGTTGGCGGGGTTGGTGGCCGAGAACCGGGCGCGGGTGTCCGGTTCGGTGGCCGCGGCGGTGCCCGGCGAGGAGCAGCCGGCCACCGCGTTGCAGGCGGTCGTGCTCGCCCGGCTCACGCCGCCGCGTGACCTGGACGAGCTCGTGGTCGGCGCGGCCACCAGCGGTCCCGCCCGGCAGATCGGGCAACGCCTGGTCGCGGGCGGTCTGCTGGTGTCGCCGCGGCGGCGGTTGGCTCGGGCGGTGCTGTCGGTCGTGCCGGTGGCGGCGCTCGTGGTGGTGGCTGTTCTCGCAGGTCCGGGCGGGTGGGTGACGGTCACCGCGCTGTCGGTCACAGGCTTGCTCGGAGTCCTGCTGCTGCTGGGTCCGCCGCCCGTCCTGACCAGGAGGGGCGCGTGGGCGTACGAGGAGGCCACGGCGGGCCTCGCACCGGTCGACCCGGCCGAGGTGACCGCCCGCTACGGCCTGGTCCGCACGACGTCGCGCACCGCCGGACCGCCCGTGCCGCGCAAGGGGTCGGCACGGGCGGAGACGGCGGTGTTCGACGGCGAACGGGCGGAACCGATCGCACCTGCGGAAACGTCACAGGCACCGCTACCGCGGCGCAGGCGTGCCGTGGTGGTCGAACCGCAACGCTGGCAGCGGCGCAACGGCTGGCTGGTGGCAGGCGGGTGGTTCGCCGGTGGGTGGTTGGCCGCGGAGTGGTTGGAGGGCGATGACGGTGGCGACTCAGTGGACGCCGACTTCGGCGGGTTCGGCGGGTTCGACACCTGAGCCGGGGCCCGAGCAGCAGGGCTTGCTGGTCGGCGGGCCGGGCCGCGCGGCCGAGGTCGCGGTGGTGTCGCTGGTCGAGGCGGGCGCCGTGCGGATCTCCCGCGAGGGCTTGGTCTCGGTGGTCGGACGGCCTGGTCACGGCTGGAGCCCGTTGCAGGCGTACGTGCTGCGCTCCGCGCCGAGGACGCTGGGCGAGCTGATCACCGCGACGGCGTGGAGCGCGGAGGCCCAGTCGCTGCGGCAGCACCTCGTGGACGTCGGCCTGGTCACGCCGCCCGGTCGGCGCAAGGCGCTGCGCACGCTGCGCCTGCTCGTGGTGGCCGCCGTCGTGGTCACGATGATCGTGGCGGGCGCGCTCGACCTGCCGTTCGCGTTGGCCTTCTTCACGGCGGTGGCGGGGGCGGTGGTGGCGGTGGTGCTCGGGCGGCTGAGTCGTCCGCTGACCGCCCGGGGACGGCAGGTGGTGCGGGCGCTGAAGCAGGTGGCCGTCTCGCCGAACCGGATCGCGCTGGTCGCCTACTACGGGCTGCTGGGCAAAGTCGAGCGCCACCACGTGTGGGAGGTGCTGGGCATCGCACCGGCCGCGGCGGCGACACTGCGACGGCGATCGCGCGGCAGCGGGTCGGACGGCGGCGCGTCGTGCGGCGGTGGGTGCGGCAGTTGTGCCAGCAGCAGTTGTGGCGGGAGCAGCAGCAGTTCCGACAGCGGCGGCTCGTCGTGCGGTGGTGGCGGTTGCGGCGGCGGTGGCGGCGGCGACTGATCGGGTCGAAGGCGACGAGGAGGCGGTGGCACGTGGAGAAGCTGGGTGTCGGCATCGGGTGGCGGCCGGAGATCGACCTGACCGTCGAACGCCTGCCGGGCATCGACTTCGTGGAGGTCGTCGCGGAGAACCTGCACGTGGGGCACCTGCCCGAGTCCGTCCTGCTCCTGCGCGAACGGGGCATCCCGGTGCTGCCGCACGCGGTCTCCCTCTCGCTCGGCGGCGCGGAACCCGTTGACGCGCAACGGGTCGCGCACCTCGGCGCGCTGGCCGAGGCGCTCGACGCCCCGCTGGTCAGCGATCACGTGTGCTTCGTGCGCGCGGGCGGCCTCGACTCCGGCCACCTCATGCCGCTCCCCCGCACCCGCGACGCGCTCGACGTGCTCGTCGCCAACGTCAAGGCCACGCAGCAGGACCTGCCCGTGCCCCTCGCCCTGGAGAACGTCGCCGCGCTGCTCGACTGGCCGGACGGCGAGCTGACCGAGGGCCAGTTCCTCGCCGAGCTGGTCGACCGCACCGACTGCCACCTCCTGGTCGACGTCGCCAACCTCTACGCCAACGCCCGCAACCTCGGCACGGACGTGGCCCGCTTCCTGGACGAGATCCCGCTGGAACGCCTCGCCTACGTGCACGTCGCCGGCGGCGAGGAGCACCAAGGCGTCTACCACGACACGCACGCGCACGCCGTGCGGCCCGAGGTGCTGGACGTGCTGGCCCAGCTGCGCGCCCGCGTCGACCCGCCCGGCGTGCTGCTCGAACGCGACGACGACTACCCCGCCGACGCCGAACTGGCCGACGAGCTGGCCGCGATCCGGGCGGTGCTGGGATGACCGGACCCCAACGGGACCGGTTGGCCGCGGCGCAGGCGGAGCTGCTGCGGGCGCTCCTGGCCGACGGCGACGTGCCCGAGGGGTTCGACGCGGAACGGGTGCGCATCGAGAGACGCGCGTTGCTCAACAAGCGGCGCGGGATCGTGGAGATGCTCCGGCCCGAGGTCGCCGTCGAGCTGGGCGACCGGTTCCGGCCCCTGTTCGACGCCTACGCCAAGGAGCACCCCAAAGAGGTCGGCACGCGCTTCCGCGAGGACGCCGCGCGCTTCGCCGAGTGGGCGACCGCCCGGGGCGAGCTCCAGCCGCCGAGGAGAAGACGGTGGTGGCGGCGCGCAACCTGATCGGCGTCCCGTTCCGTCCCACCGGCATGTGGAGACGGACCTGGCCGTTGGGCGTGCTGCTGCTGGCCACCGCGTGCGGCCCGATCGAAGGCGTGGCCTGCACGGCGATCGGCACTCGCACCGGCGTGAGCGTGGAGGTCGCGCACCCCGAGGCGGCTTCCGCGAAGATCGAGGTTTGCTGGGACGGCTCCTGTGCAACCCCCTCGCTGGAGCTGTACCCGTCGAGCAGGGTTGCCGAGACGACCTGCACCGGCACTTCCCCGGACGACTCGTGCAGCGCGCGTTCCGAGCCGACGGGAGGCAAGCACGGGTTCGCCGACCTCCCCGACCTGCCCGCGCAACCGGTCACGGTGACCTTGACGCTGCTGGACCAATCCGGTTCTTCCCTGGTGGACCGGAATTTCGTGCTGACCCCCGAAATGGTCTACCCCAACGGTCCGGACTGCCCATCGGGTGGTCCACAGGCAGGTATCTCAGTTGGTGCCGACGGCTCTATTACTGAACGGTAGGTAACCGTTTACTCGGCTGAATTGGTCAAGAACATGCCGACCAATCAGCGGCTGTCCGCCCTTCCCGAACCCTCTAGCGTCGGTGACGTCAAGGGCAACGTCGCTCCCGGTACATCCGCCGCCACCGCGGGTAGCAGCCCTTCCGGCCGCGTACCCGCCATGCGCGGCACTCACCGGGAGGTTCGAGACAGTTGAAGAGCAAACGCATCCGTGGCATGACGTGGGGAGCCGTGCTCGTCGCGGCCGGCCTCACGGCGAGCGGTCCGGGGGTGTCGGGGGCGGAGGACGCCCCACCGGTCACCGGCGAGCACCACGAGGTCACCCTGATCACGGGCGACCGGGTCGTGCTCCTCGATGACGAGGTCACCGCCCTGGTCGCCGCTCCGGGACGAGAACGCACGGTGTTCCACAGCTACCGGCGCGACGGGCACCTGCACGTCGTGCCGCGCGACGCGGCGAAGGCCGTCTCGCAGGGCAGGCTGGACCCGAGGCTGTTCGACGTCACGGGGCTGGTCGAGGCCGGCTACGACGACGGCAGCCGCGACACCCTGCCCCTGATCGTGACCGGCGAGCAGGAGCCGGCGACGGCCGGTCTGCGCGTCGGCCACCCGCTGCCCGCCGTCGGCTCGTACGCCGCGCAGGTGGTCAAGTCCGAGGCCGCGGACACCTGGCACACGCTCGTGTCGAGGGCGAGCGTGCGCAAGGTGTGGTTGGACGGGTTGCGCCAACCGGGTCTGGACCGCTCCACCGCGCAGATCGGCGCGCCGACCGCGTGGCAGGCCGGGCACACCGGCAAGGGCGTGAAGGTGGCCGTGCTGGACACCGGCGTCGACCAGGACCACCCGGACCTGGCGGGCCACGAGGTCGCCGAGCGCAACTTCACCGACGACCCGGACAACACCGACGGCGTCGGGCACGGCACGCACGTCGCCGCGACGATCGCGAGCTCGGGCGCGAAGTACAAGGGCGTCGCGCCGGACGCGGACCTGCTGGACGGCAAGGTGTGCGTGCTCTCGGGCTGCCAGGAGTCGGCGATCGTGGCGGGCATGCAGTGGGCCGCCGAGCAGGGCGCGGACATCGTGAACCTCAGCCTCGGCGGCGGCGACACCAGCGAGCTGGACCCGTTGGAGGAGGCCGTGAACACGCTGTCCGCGCAGACCGGTGTGCTGTTCGTGGTCGCGGCGGGCAACAACTCCCGCCCCGAGACGATCAGCTCGCCGGGCAGCGCCGACGCCGCGCTGACGGTGGGCGCGGTGGACCGGCAGGACGGCATCGCGCCGTTCTCCAGCCGCGGCCCGCGCGTCGGCGACGGCGCGGTCAAGCCCGACATCACCGCGCCCGGCGTGGACATCGTGGCCGCGAAGTCGAGCAGCGGCACGGTCGGCACACCGGCCGGCGACGGGTACGTGTCCATGTCGGGCACGTCGATGGCGACGCCGCACGTCGCCGGCGCGGCGGCGGTCCTCGCGCAGCAGCACCCGGACTGGACGGGCGCGCAGCTCAAGGCGGCGCTGGTGGCGTCGGCGAAGAACAACCCGGCGCTCACCGCGTTCGACCAGGGCGCGGGTCGGGTCGACCTGGCCAAGGCCATCACGACCTCGGTCACCGCCGAGCCCGCGAGCCTGGCCATGGGCCTGCAGAAGTGGCCGCACGGCGACGACACCCCGGTCAGCAAGACCGTGACCTACCGCAACGACGGCACCGCGCCGATCACGTTGTCGCTGGCCACCGAGGTCAAGGCTCCCGACGGCGGCGCCGCGCCCGCCGGTCTGGTCGGCGTGTCGCCGGCGAAGGTGACCGTGCCGGCGGGCGGCGAGGCGACCGCCTCGGTCACCGCCGACACCCGGCTCGGCACGCAGGACGGCCTGTACGTGGGTTCGGTGGTGGCGACCGGCGGTCCGACGCCGCTGCGCACCGCGCTCAGCGTGAACCGCGAGGTGGAGAGCTACGACGTCACGTTCGACTTCGTGGACGGCGCGGGCGCGCCCGCGGCCGACTACTACACGTCGATCATCGGGCTGAGCAACGGCACGTTCGCCTTCCCCTACGACGCGGACGGCTCGTTCACGCTGCGGCTGCCCAGGGGCGAGTACTTCACCAACTCCGACGTGCAGACCGACGACACGCGGTTGGCGCTGCTGCCCCGGCCGGGGCTCAGCGTCACCGCGAACACCACGGTGACGCTCGACGCGCGCACGGCCAAGCCGTTGAAGATCACCGCACCCGACGCGGGCGCGGAGGAGGCGTTGGGCGACGTCACGATGGCGCGCAACCACGGCGACCGGCAGGCCAGCGTGAGCACGGCGTTCCTCGGCGGGTTCGGCCCGAACGTGTCCATCGCGCACGTCGGACCGGAGCTGGCGGCGGGCGACATGACCGCGTTGCTGGGCGCGCAGTTCCGCGGCACGCCGGTCGGCGACAAGCCGGTGACCTACCGGTTCGCCTGGACGCAGCAGGGGAAGATGCCGGTCGGGTTCGTGAAGGACGTGGCCGCGACCGAGCTGGCAGAGGTGCGGACGACGTTCGGCCCCGGACCGGCGGGCCGCCGGTTCGGGCACGGCGGCAACCCGATCACCGCGGGCGGTGTCGGCGGCTGGGCGTGGCTGCCGGACGTGGCCTCGCCCGGTGAGGCGATCAACCGGGTCACCACGGACCTGGCGTGGTCGTGGGGCTTCCTGCAGTTCGGCGCGGAGGGCGCGGTCGAGGCGACGTTGACCTCGCCGGAGCGCACCTACCAGCGGGGCGGCACGCACGACGAGCGGTTCAACGACCCGGTGTTCTCCCCCGCGCTGCCCGAGGCGCGCTCGCCGTACCTGGCGCGCAGCGGCGACGAGATCAGCTTCGCGGTGCCGCTGTTCACCGACCGGGCGGGCAACGGCGGCAACGCGGCGGTGTCGTCGGCCCGGACCACGTTGCTGCGCAACGGGACGAAGGTCGGCGAGACGTCGTACGCGGCGAACGGCCTGTTCGAGGTGCCCGCGGGCGCGGCGGCCTACCGGGTGGAGACCGACGCGGTGCGGGCGACCGGCACGTCGGAGTTCGCCACGAAGGTGAGCGCCGCGTGGACGTTCCGCTCGGACACGGCGGCGACCGACCGGTACGTGCCGCTGCCGCTGTCGGTGGTGCGCTTCACGCCGGAGCTGGACGCCGGCGGCGCGGCGCCCAAGGGGCAGGCCCTGCGCGTGCCGCTGACCGTGCAGCAGCAGGACGGGGCGGTCAACGGCACGATCGGCCGGATCGACGTCGAGGTGTCGTTCGACGACGGCGCGACGTGGACCGCGGCGCCGGTGTCGGGGGGCGTCGCGACCATCTCGAACCCGAACGCGGCCGGCTACGGCTCGGTGCGGGTGAAGGCGACCGACAGCAACGGCAACGCCTTGGAGCACACCGTGATCAGAGCTTACAAGATCGCCTGATCGAGCCCGGAAGGGGCGTCTGCGACCGGCGGGCGCCCCTCCCGGCGAGCAACGCCCGTTGGGCTGCTCGGCCGCCCGCACGCACCACTTTGGGCCGCTGAATCCGCTCCCCCGGCTGGATAGCGTCGAAACGTCGGGGGGCGACGTCCAATCGGTTCACCGCACTTCCACCCCGCCTCCCGCAGGCGCGTTCCACAGCGCGCTCAACCAGATTCGGGAGGTATCTGCGTTGAATCCGAGATCACGAAGGCGCGGCGTCGCTTGGGGTGCCGCGCTGCTGGCGGTCGGACTGGCCGCCGGCACCGCCACGGCTGTCGCGTCACCCGCACCACCACCATCAGCATCACTCAACGTCGCCGACGGCGAGCGGCACACCGTCACCCTGATCACCGGCGACCGGGTCGTCGTCGCGGGCCAAGCGCTCCTGTCGGTCACGCCGGGCCGCGACCGCGGCGGCATCACGTTCCACCGGTTCCTGCGTGACGGCCACCTGCACGTCATCCCGCGCGACGTCGCCCGGCCGCTCGCCGACGGCAAGCTGGACCTGCGGCTGTTCGACGTCACCGGACTCGTGGACGCGGGCTACGACGACGCGCGCCGCGACACCGTGCCGCTGATCATCACCGGCGACCAGCCGCGCACCGGCGGCGTCGAGGTCACCCGCGCGCTGCCCACCATCGGTTCGGTGGCCGCGCGCACCGCGAAGTCCGAGGCCGCCACGGCCTTCCAGGGCCTGGTGAACGACCCGGGCGTGAAGAAGGTCTGGCTGGACGGCATCCGCAAGCCGAGCCTCGACCGCTCGGTGGCCCAGATCGGCGCGCCCACCGCCTGGCAGGCCGGGTTCACCGGCAAGGGCGTGAAGGTCGCCGTGCTCGACAGCGGAGTCGACCAGACGCACCCCGACCTCGCCGGCCGCGAGGTCGTGGAGCGCAACTTCACCGAAGACCCCGACAACAGCGACCTGGTCGGCCACGGCACGCACGTCGCCGCCACGGTCGCCAGCGCCGGCGAGAAGTACCGGGGTGTCGCGCCGGACGCGCAGCTCCTCGACGGCAAGGTGTGCTCGTTGAACTGCGCCGAGTCCTGGATCGTCGACGGCATGCAGTGGGCCGCCGACCAGGGCGCCGACGTGATCAACATGAGCCTGGGCGGCACGGACACCCCGGACGTCGACCCGCTGGAGCAGGCCATCGAGACCCTGTCCGCGCAGACCGGCACGCTCTTCGTGGTCGCCGCGGGCAACTCCGGTCGCCCCGAGACGCTGAGCTCGCCGGCCAGCGCGGACGCGGCGCTCGCGGTCGGCGCGGTCGAGCGGGACGACGCCATCGCGGACTTCTCCAGCCGCGGCCCCCGCGTCGGCGACGGCGCGCCGAGGCCGGACGTCACCGCGCCCGGCGTGGACATCGTCGCGGCCAAGTCCAGCACCGGCCAGATCGGCACACCCGTTGGCAACAAGCACATCGCCGTTTCCGGCACGTCCATGGCCACACCGCACGTCGCGGGCGCGGCGGCGTTGATCGCGCAGCAGCACCCGGACTGGAACGGCGCGCAGCTCAAGGCCGCGCTCATGGCCTCCGCCAAGAACAACCCGGCGCTGACCGCGTTCGACCAGGGCACCGGCCGCGTCGACCTCACCAAGGCCATCACCACCACGGTGACCGCCGACCCGCCGTCGCTCGCGCTCGGCCTGCAGGAGTGGCCGCACGAGGACGACGTCGCGACCAGCAAGGAGTTCGCGGTCCGCAACACCGGCACGCAACCGGTCACGCTCGACCTCACGATCGACGCCAAGGGACCCGGCGGCACGCCCGCGCCGGCCGGTGTGTTCACCGTCAGCCCCACCACGGTCACCGTGCCCGCGGGTGGCGAGGCCAAGGCCACCGTCACCGCCGACACCAAGGCGGCGACCGCCGACGGCGCGTACGGCGGCACGGTCCTCGCCTCCGGCGGCGGCGTCGAGCTGCGCGTGCCGGTGGGCGTGAACCGCGAGGTCGAGAGCTACGACGTGGCGTTCGACTTCATCGACGCGGAGGGCAACCCCGCGGTCGACTACGTCGCGTTCGTCATCGGTCTCGACAACGACAAGTTCGTGGTGCCGAGCGGCACGGGCGGCAAGGCCACCGCCCGGCTGCCGGTGGGCGAGTACATGTTCGTGGGCGAGGTGCTGACCGACGGCACGAACAGCGCCGTGCTGCCGCAGCCGAGCCTGCGCGTCAGCCGCGACACCACAGCGGTCACCGTGGACGCGCGCAAGGCGAAACCGATCTCCATCACGTTCCCCGACCCGAAGGCGGAGCCCGACTTCGGCGACCTGCTGATCACCCGCAGCCGGGACGGCGAGCTGGTGACCGCCCTGGGCGCGGGGTTCGCGGGCGGCTTCCGCACGGTGTCGATCGGGCACCTCGGCCCCGAGCTGCCCGCCGCCGACGTGTCCGTGCTGGTGAGCACGCAAGCGGTGGGCACACCGGTCGGCACGACGCCGGTGACCTACCGGTTGTCGTGGGCCGAGCACGGCAAGGCGCCCACCGGCCTGGTCCGGGCGCCGACCAAGCGGGACCTGGCCGAGGTGCGGTCGGAGTTCGCCGCCGGTCCGGCGGGCAAGGAGCACCGGTTCGCGGGCTTCCCCGTGCTGCCCGGCGGGTTGAGCGGTCTCGGCGTCGAGACGACGGTGACCGCTCCGGGCAGGTCCCTCGACTACGCCACCACGCCGTCGGGCGTCGAGTGGGTGTGGTCGCTCGCGCAGTTCGGGCAGGACGGGATCGAGGCGCAGTTCGACTCGCCGCTGCGCACCCACCAGCCGGGGCGCACGTACCACGAGCGGTTCAACCGGCCGGTGTTCGGGCCGGCCATGCCCAGGTCCCCGTTCCCGTACCTGGCCCGGGCGGGCGACGTGGTCGGCTTCTCGCTGCCGCTGTTCGGCGACCGGGACGGCAACGCCGGCCGGTCGGTGACGTCGTCGGCCCGGACCACGTTGCTGCGCAACGGGGTCGTGGTCGGTGAGACGGGCGAGGCGGCCGCCGGCCGGTTCCTCGTGCCGCCGGGTGCGGCCGACTTCCGCGTCGAGGCGGAAGCCGTGCGCGCGCCGGGCGTCTCGGAGTTCTCGACGGCGGTCAGCGGCGCGTGGACGTTCCGCTCGGACACCGTGCCGGGTGACCGGTTCGCGCCGCTGCCGTTGACCGTGGTCCGGTTCACCCCCGCGCTCGACGCGAACGGCGTCGCGCCCGCCGGCCGGGTGCTGCGGGTGCCGCTCGTGGTCGAGCAGCAGCCGGGCGCGGCCAACGGCCGGGTCGACCGGGTCTCCGTCGAGGTGTCGTTCGACGACGGCAAGTCGTGGACGTCGGCGCCGGTGGTCGGGCGCACCGCCCTGGTGCGCAACCCCGCCGCGGCCGGGCACGCCTCGCTGCGCGTGAAGGGCGCCGATCGCGACGGCAACACGTTCGAGCAGACCCTGATCCGGGCCTACAAGATCGGCTGAGCGAGATCGGGTGACGAGAGGGGGCATTCGCTCGATCGGATGCCCCCTCTCGCACACCATCGACGGTGAGTGATCACCGGCTACCCCGTTCGAGGGGTGAACTCCCCACGAAGAGACGCTGTCTTCACCCTGACGGGTGGATAGCGTCGAAGTCGTTGGGGGGCTTCGACTGTTCCGGTACTCCGCCGCACCGTGAGCCGGCGGCGCCTTCCGACGCGCGCGTTTCCGCAGCGCGACAACCAGATTCGGGAGGTATCTGCGTTGACGTCGAGATCACGAAGGCTCTGGGTCGGGTGGGCGGCCACCGCCCTCGCGGCCGGGCTCGCGGCAGGCACGGCAACGGGGGTTGCCGCCGCGACACCGGAGCGGCACGACCAGGTCGCCGGGCACCGCCTGGCGACCGTCACCCTCATCACGGGCGACCAAGTCCTGCTCAACGGACCCACGTCCGGCTCGTTGCGGGCCGGCCCCGGCCGTGAAGGGGTCGTCGTCCACACGTTCCACCGGGACGGCAACCTGCACGTGGTGCCGGCCGACGCGCTCGACGCGGTGGCCGAGGGCAAGCTGGACCTGCGCCTGTTCGACGTCACCGGGCTGGTCGAGGCCGGCTACGACGACGCGCGGCGCGACACCCTGCCGCTGATCATCACCGGCGACCAGCCGCGCACCGGCGGCGTCCACGTGACCCGCGCGCTGCCCACCGTCGGCGCGGTCGCCGCGACCACGGCGAAGGCCGAGGCCGGCACGACGTTCCAGGCCCTGGTGAACGACCCGGGCGTGAAGAAGGTCTGGCTCGACGGCCTGCGCCAACCCAGCCTCGACCGCTCCACCGCCCAGATCGGCGCGCCGACCGCGTGGCAGGCCGGGCACACCGGCAAGGGCGTCAAGGTCGCGGTCCTCGACGGCGGCGTCGACGGCGCGCACCCCGACCTGACGGGCAAGGAGGTCGCGGAGCAGAACTTCACCGAGGACCCCGACGCCACCGACGTCGACGGCCACGGCACGCACGTCGCCGCGACCATCGCCAGCTCCGGCGAGAAGTACCGGGGCGTCGCGCCGGACGCCCAGATCCTCGACGGCAAGGTGTGCGTCCTCCAGGGCTGCGCCGAGTCGTGGATCCTCGGCGGCATGCAGTGGGCCGTCGACCAGGGCGCCGACGTGGTCAACCTGAGCCTGGGCGGCAACGACTCACCGGAGCTCGACCCGCTGGAAGAGGCCGTGAACACGCTGTCCGCCCAGAGCGGCACGCTGTTCGTGATCGCCGCGGGCAACTCGGGCCGTCCCGGCACGGTCGGCTCGCCGGGCAGCGCGGACGCCGCGCTCACCGTGGGCGCGGTCGAGCGCGACGACAGCATCGCGTACTTCTCCAGCCGCGGTCCCCGCGTCGGCGACGGCGCGGTCAAGCCCGACATCACCGCACCGGGCGTGGACATCGTCGCGGCGAAGGCAGCCACCGGCAGCATCGGCACGCCCGTGGACGAGCACCACGTGGCGCTGTCCGGCACTTCCATGGCCACGCCGCACGTCGCGGGCGCGGCGGCGTTGATCGCGCAGCAGCACCCGGACTGGACGGGCGCGCAGATCAAGGCCGCGCTCATGGCGTCGGCCGAGCACAACCCGGCGCTGACCGCGTTCGACCAGGGCGCGGGCCGGGTCGACCTGGCCGAGGCCATCACCACCTCGGTGACGACGGACCCCGTCAGCCTGTCCATGGGCCTGCAGCAGTGGCCGCACACCGACGACACGCCGGTCACCAAGGAGCTGACCTACCGCAACGGCGGCGCCGCGCCGGTCACCTTCCCGGTGTCCGTCGAGGCCAAGGGCCCGGACGGCAAGCCCGCGCCCGCCGGCATGTTCACCGTCGCGCCGACCACCGTGACCGTGCCCGCCGGCGGTGAGGCCAAGGTGACCGTCACCGCGGACACCAGGGTCGGCGCGGTCGACGGCGCGTTCTCCGGCACGGTGGTCGCCGGTGACGTCCTGCGCACGCCGGTGGCCGTCGACCGCGAGGTGGAGAGCTACGAGGTCGAGGCGACGTTCCTCGACGCCGACGGCCAGGCGCCCACCCGCTACAGCGGCACGGTGATGGGCCTGGACAACGACACGTTCACGTTCCTGGACGGCACCGACAACACCGTGACCACCCGCCTGCCCAAGGGCGAGTACCTGGTGTCCGCCACGGTGGTCACCGGTGACGTGGAAGACGGCCGGTTCGCTGTGCTGCCGCAGCCCTCGCTGATGCTCACCGGGGACGTCTCCCTGACGTTCGACGCCCGCACCGCCAAGCCCATCAAGATCACGCCGCCCGACCAGGGCGCGGTGGCGTTCATCGGCGACATCAACCTCGAACGCACGATCGGTGACCGGCGGACCGGGTACGGCGTGGCGTTCCTCGACGGGTTCCCGGAGAACGCCACGATCGCCCACACCGGCCCGGCGCTGGCCGACGACCAGCTCGAAGTCACGATCGGCGCCCAGTACAAGGGCACGCCGGTCGACGGCGCGCAGGTCTCCTACCGGTTCTCGTGGATCGAGCACGGCCGGGTGCCCACCGGCTTCGTCCGGGCGCCGGCCAAGCGCGAACTGGCCGAGGTGCGGACGAGGTTCGGCCCCGGCCCCGCCGCCGACGAGTTCATCCACGGCGGCGGCGCCATCGGCCCCAACGGCTCCGGTGGCTGGTTCGTGCTGTTCCCGGTGAAGCCGGGCAGCGCGGCGGTCGACTACGTCAACACCGCCGATCTCAAGTGGGTCTGGCAGTTCGCCCAGCTCCAGGGCGAGTTCGGGTTCGTCGCGGACTACCGGTCGCCGGACCGCGCCTACCGGCCCGGCGAGCGCGGCCGGGAGAGCTTCAACTTCCCGGTCTACGGTCCCGGCCTGCCCGCGTCCCGCTACGAGTACCTCTCCCGGATCGGCGACCACCTGCTCGTGCAGGTGCCGTTGCTCAACGACGGCGCGAACAACCTGGGCGGGTCCGCCCACGAGACCGCGCGCACCGCGCTCTACCGCGACGGGGCCGAGATCGGCGAGGTGCCGAGGCCGAGCGGGCAGTTCACCGTGCCCGGTGGCGCGGCGGACTACCGCGCGGAGGTCGACTTCGTCCGGGCGCCGGGCATCTCCGAGCTGAGCTCGCGGGTCACCGGCACGTGGACGTTCCGCTCGGACACCGTGCCCGAGGGTGAGCTCCGCAAGCTGCCGATCTCGGTGGTGCGGTTCGCGCCCGAGCTCGACGCGAACGGCGGCACGCCCGCCGGACGCCTGCTGCGCATCCCGTTCACCGTGGAGCAGCAGCAGGGCGCCGACAACGGCCGCGTCCGCAAGGTCGAGGTCGAGGTGTCGTTCGACGACGGCAAAACGTGGTCCAAGGTGCCCGTCGTCGGTGGCGCGGCGCTCGTGCGCAACGCCGACCAGGCAGGCTTCGCGTCCTTGCGCGCCAAGGGCGCCGACAGCTCGGGCAACACGTTCGAGCACTCGGTGATCCGCGCCTACCGGCTCACCCGGTAACCGCGGACCGGAGCGGAGGGGCGTCCGAGGTCGGGCGTCCCTCCGCCCGTGTCACCACGTGTCCTTGCGGAAGATCGAGCCACCTTCGTCCGGGTCGTCGTCCACCGGCGGGCGGCGCGCAGGGGGCGGCGGCTGCTGCTGGAACGGCTGCGGCGGAGGCGGCGGCTGCGGGTAGTTCCGCACCGGCTGCTGGAACGTCTGGGGCGGCTGCTGGTACGGCCCACCAGGCCCACCCGGCCCTGGACTGCCAGGCCCTGGACCGCCGGGTCCGGGCATCCCGGGCGCACCCGCCACGACCGGCGGCGTCGGGCCGAGGCCCAGCTCGGACGGGTCGATCGAGCTGTCCTCCAACAGCGGCGCGGCCAGCGCCTGCACCTGCCGCGACGCCTCCGCCGACGCCTGGAACACCAGGTTGAGCAGGTTCGCCGCCAGCTCGCGGCCGTTGCGCAGGGCCCGGTCGTCGATGCGCAGGTCGACCAGCTGGCCGTTCGCGGTCACGGTCGCGGTCAGCAACCCGTCACCCGACTTCCTGGTCACCCGCAGCCCGGCCAGCTGTCCCTGCAGTTCGTCGGCCTGCTGCTGCTTCTGCTCGGCGAGTTCGGTGATCCGCGCCAGCTTCTGTTCGAGATCTTCTCGCATCGCGCCCTCGATCCGCTGTACTACTGTCTGCCGCAGGCTAGTGCACCGAACGGCGGCGCAATTCGCGATCCGGTGGAACCAGAGCGTGTTCGCGACCGTCCGAGGGATCGATATCGGGGAGGTGGCGCGATGACGGCGAAGTTCGACGTCAAGCTCGACGGCATCCTGGAGTTCGCGGGCACGTCGGTCCGCCGGGGCGACCGGTTCGACCAGGTCATGGCCGCTCTGGAGGCCGCGAAGGTCGGCCGCGAGTCGTTCGGCAAGATGCCGTCCAGCGGTGACGTCTACGCCTCGTACGAAGAGCGCGTCACCTCGACCATGAACGATCTCAAGGAATGCGCCGAGGCCATGCGCGACATCGCCGAATCGGTGCGCGACACCGCCGAGGACTACCAGGGCGTCGACGGCGGAATCGGAGAGATCCTCACAGACATCGTCCAAGGCCTCGAAGGGCTGGCGATTTAAGAAGGTGGGCGGATGAGTCCCAGCACGACCGTCGAGGTCAACAACAAGATCGAGACTTTCCTGAACGGCTGCCCCGGCCCGGTCCAGGGCATCATCCGGCCGCTGCTCAACCCGTTCCTGGAAGCCATCGACTGGGTCGCGGGCGATCCGGACGACCTGATCCGCGCGGCCGACGCGTGGGAGAAGGCCGCCACCGACATCCGCGCGATCGTGTCGGACGAGGCGAGCGCGCGGCAGGCCGTCAGCGGCGTGTGGCAGGGCCCGGCGGCGGACAAGTTCAACGGCAGGCTGACCGAGATCGAGGAGCAGATCGACCAGCTCGCCCAGAACGTGCAGGACACGTCCGGGATGCTGGTCGAGGCCGCCAAGGGCTGCGTCGACTCGGCGAACCTGATCATCGACCTCGTGATCGACCTGATCATGATGCTGGTGACCGACCTGCTGGTCAGCCTCGCGCTCTCGGTGGTCAGCTTCGGCGCGTCGCTGGCCGCCGGCGCCGCCGCGGCCGCCGCCAAGGCCGCGGCCACCCTCGGCAAGGTCTTCAAGATCGTGAAGAAGCTGGCCGACCTGCTGATGAAGCTCTCGAACATGCTGCGCAAGCTGGCCGAGGCCGCCAAGGCGTACAAGGCGGGCCTGAAGGCGATCAAGGCGCTGAAGAAGGCCGCGGGCACGTTCAGCAAGGAAGGCATCGCGCTCGGCGTGGCCAAGTCGATCTACACCGCGCCGGTGCGCATCCCGCTGGGCCAGGTGCTGGGCGAATCGGTGCCCGGCGGACCGGCGGGCGGACTGTTCAACATGGGCAAGGACGTCTACAACTACGCCACCGACGACGACTGATGCCACTGGTCGACGACCTCAAGGTGTGGGGGGACGACGCGCGGCGCGTGCTCGCCCCCGGTGAGGCCCTGCTCGCGATCACGTCCGTGGGCGTGGCCTACGGCGCGCGCGGCGGGGCCGAACCGGACTTCTGGACCACGCCGGCGGGTCGGGTCGCCGACCGGGTGAACCGGGCCGTGCCGGAGCCGAAGGGCTGGGTCGGCAAGGCGTTGGCCGGCGTCGGCGGGGTGGCGTTCGCGTCGCCGTCGCTCGACCTGCCGGCCGACTTCCCGGAGAGCTGGATCGGCGGGCGCACGTGCTACGGCCCGGCCGGGTCGTCGGCCAGGCAGCTCGAAGCGGTCGTCACCGGGCACAGCTTCTTCGCCGTGACGTCGCAGCGGGTCGTCGTCCTGGTCGCCGCCGACGACCGGATGAGCGTGGCCTGGGCGGCGCCGCGCGACGTCGTGGCGGCGGCCAGGCGCCGTCCCCGGCTCCTCGCGCGGGGACGGTTCGGCCTGGTGTTCCGGGACGGCTCGTGGATCGTGCTCGGCACGTTCGGCGCGCACGTCGGCAGCGCCCACGCCAAGCGCGTCGTCGCCGCCCTTACGGCAGGTTCGTGACCAGCTCGGCGGCCGGCACGCGGGTGCCGGTGTAGAACGGCACCTCCTCGCGCACGTGGAGACGAGCCTCCGTGCCGCGCAGGTGCCGCATGAGGTCGACGATGCGGTGCAGCTCGTCGGCCTCGAACGCCAGCATCCACTCGTAGTCGCCCAGCGCGAACGACGCGACCGTGTTCGCCCGCACGTCCGGGTAGTCGCGCGCCTCCTTGCCGTGGTCGGCGAGCATGCGGCGGCGGTCCTCGTCCGGCAGCAGGTACCACTCGTAGGACCGCACGAACGGGTATACGCACACGTACTTGCGCGCTTCCTCGCCCGCCAGGAAGGCCGGGATGTGGCTGCGGTTGAACTCGGCGGGCCGGTGCAGCGCGACCTGGCTCCACACCGGGGTGGACACCCGGCCGACGGCGGTGCGGCGGAACCCCGTGTAGGCCTGCTGGACCTGCTCGATCTCCTCGGCGTGCCACCAGATCATGTAGTCGGCGTCCGCGCGCAGGCCCGCCACGTCGTACACACCGCGCACCACGACGCCCTTGGACTCCAGGCCGTCCAGGTACTCCTGCGCCTCGGAGGCCGCCGGACCGCGGTCGTCGGGCAGGCGACCGGGCTCGACCCGGAAGACCGACCACATGGTGTAGCGGATGGTGTCGTTGAGTTCGTTGTAGTTCAGGCGGGCCATGGCCCAATCCTCTCACTCACCCGGCGCGGGGCAGCACGTGAGCGGCGACACGCGCGGCGGCGGCGTCCCCGGTCGCGATGCACGCGGGGATGCCGACACCGTGCAGCGTGGCGCCCGCCACGGCCAGGCCGGGCACCGCGTCGACCGCGTCCTCGATGCCTTGGACGACGTCGAGGTGGCCGACGCCGTACTGGGGCAGGCCGCCGCCCCAGCGGGTGACCACGGCGTCGATCGGCTGGGCGGTGACGCCGGTGAGCTGCCGCAGGTCGTGCCGGACGGCCGCGATCAGCTCGTCGTCGTCGCGCTGCAACAGGTGCGCCTCGCCGTGCCTGCCGACGCTGCCGCGCACCAGCACCGGCTCGCCGGCCAGGTGCGCCCACTTGCGGCTGGAGAAGGTGAACGCCTTCGCGGTGAACGGCACGCCGTCGGCGGCCCGCTCGTCCTCCGCCAGCAGCACGCCGGACCGCTCGGGCAGCTCGGTGCCGGGCGGCAGGGCCAGCGCCACCACCGCCATCGACGCCAGCTCGACCTCGGCGTAGCGGCGGGCCGCGGCGGGCGCGACGTCGGCGAGCAGCTTGCGCGCGGCGGGCGCGGGCACGGCGAGCACCACGCCGTCCACGTCCAGGTGCCGCGGCGCGGCGGCGGAGCCGATCTCCAGCCGCCACCCGTGCTCGCGGCGGATCAGGGCGCGCACCGGCAGGCCGAACCTGATCTCGGCCGCGGACGCCTCGGCGAGGCGGTCGACCAACGTCGACAGGCCATCGCGCAGCGTGCCGAAGACCGGCGGTCGGGTGACACTCGGCTGGGGTGGCGCGGGAATCGTGGTCGCGGCGGCGGCCAGCAGCGAACCGACGCCCGAGTCGAGCGCGCGGGCGAGCTGCGGCATGGTCGCGCGCAGCCCGAGCACGTCGGTGCGACCGGCGTAGACACCGCCGAGCAGCGGCCCGACCAGGCGGTCTCCCACCTCGGGGCCGAACCGCTCGCGCAGCAGCGCGCCCACGGACACGTCCGCGCCGTCCAGCCGGATCGGCGGCAGGTCGGGTTCGGCGGCGACCCGGCGCAGGCCCTCGTGCGACAACACCTGGCGCACGGCGTCGACCGACGCGGGGACACCCATCAGGGTTTGCGCGGGGATGGGCCGGGTGTCGCCGGCGGCGTGGATGCTCGCGGCGACCTTCGCCGGGTGCACCAGCTGGTCGGCCAGGCCCAGTTCGGCGACCAGCCCGGTGGCCTCGGGGCGGCGGTTCAGGAACGCCTCCGCGCCCACGTCGTAGGCGCGCCCGCCGACCTCGGCGGTGCGCAGCTTGCCGCCGAGCCGGTCGGACTGCTCCAGCACGGTGATCCCGGCCCGAGGACCGAGCTGGTGGCGCAGCCGGTGCGCGGCGGCGAGGCCGGAGATCCCGCCCCCGACCACCGCCACTCGCAGCGCTCTCATGCGGCTCGGTGCACCAGCTCGACGGCCCGGGTGATCACGTCCGGGTCGGTGTCGGGCAGCACCCCGTGGCCGAGGTTGAAGATGTGCCCGGCGGCGGCCCGGCCCTCGTGCTTGATCCGCTCGATCTCGCGTTCCAGCGCGGGCAGGCCCGCGAACAGCAGCGCGGGGTCGAGGTTGCCCTGGACCACCGGCTTCGGCAGGTCCGGCGCGGCCCGCACCAGCCGCTCGACCGCCACGTCCAGCGGCGTGCGCCAGTCGACGCCGACCACGTCCGCGCCCGCCTCGCGCATCGCCGGCAGCAGCTCGCCCGTGCCGACGCCGAAGTGGATGCGCGGCACGCCGCTCACGCTCTGCAGCACCCTCGCCGAGTGCGGCAGGACGAACTCGCGGTAGTCGCGCTCGGACAGCGCGCCCGCCCACGAGTCGAACAGCTGGACCGCCTTCACGCCCGCGCGCACCTGCACCCGCAGGAACTCGGCGGTGATGCCCGCCAGCCGGTCCAGCAACGCGTGCCACAGGTGCGGGTCGCCGTGCATGAGCGCCTTGGTGCGCTCGTGGTTCTTGCTCGGGCCGCCTTCGACCAGGTACGAGGCCAGCGTGAACGGCGCGCCGGCGAAGCCGATCAGCGGCACGTTCCCGAGCCGGGCGTTGAGCAGCCCGATCGCGTCGGCCACCGGGCGCACCTGCTCCTCGTGCAGCTGCGGGATGGCCTTGACGTCGGACTCGGTCGAGATCGGCTTGGCCACCACCGGCCCGGTGCCCGGCACGATGTCCAGGTCGACGCCCGCGGCCTTCAGCGGCACGACGATGTCGGAGAACAGGATCGCGCCGTCCACGTCGTGGCGGCGCACCGGCTGGAGGGTGATCTCGCAGACCATCTCCGGGTCCATGCAGGCGTCCAGCATGGCGGTGCCTTCGCGCAGCTTGCGGTACTCCGGCAGGGAGCGACCCGCCTGGCGCATGAACCAGACCGGGGTGCGTGACGGCCTGCCGCCGCGCGCGGCGACGAGCAACGGGGCTTCGGTGATGTCGTTCATCTCGCCCTCCATGCTCCCACGGGCCGGGTGGTGGGCGTCTTGGGGCGGCGTCTCCAGGCACGGCGTGCCGCGCTCACGTTCCGAGGTTTAGGGGCCTACAGTCCGTGGTGTGACGGAGCCCGAACTGTTCCAGCGGGCGGTGGCGACGCTCCGGTCGGTGCGAACCCGACCCGAGCTGGAGTTGACCGAGGTGCGCCCGCCGCAACGGCTTGCGCCTTGGGCCTTCGCGTTGACCGCAGAGGTGACCGGGCCCGCCGACGAGCTGTCCTCCGGACGGCTCGTGCTGCTGCACGACCCGGACGGGGTCGAGGCGTGGTCGGGCGTGTTCCGGCTGGTCGCCTACGTGCGGGTGGAGCTGGACCCGGAACTGGCCGCCGACCCGCTGCTGCCCGAGGTCGGGTGGTCGTGGCTGGTGGAGGCGCTGGAGGTGGCCGGGGCGGAGTTCCTGGCGCTGGGCGGGACCGTCACGCAGACCTCGTCGGCCCGGTTCGGCGACATCGCGGGCCCCGCCCGCACCGACGACCTGGAACTGCGCGCCTCCTGGACCGCCCGCACCGCCGACCTGGTGGCCCACGGCACCGCGTTCTACGACGTCATGGCCACCGCCGTGGGCCTGCCCCCGGTGGGCGTGAGCACCCTTCGCTGACCCGCGCTTCCGCCCCTACCGGGCCTGCCCCCGGTCGGCGTGCCGACCTTGCGCCGATGCCGGCAGCGAGGCGGGTCAGTCGTTGGCGCGGAGGACCCGCAGGGCGTTGAGACCGGCGAGTTTGGCGCAGTCGTCCTCGCTCCACCCGCGATCCAGCAGGGCGCCGATCAGGTCCGGGTAGCAGGAGACGTCCTCCATGCCCTCCGGCAGGCTGCGCGTCCCGTCGTAGTCGCCGCCCAGGCCGATGTGGTCGATACCGGCCACCTCACGGGCGTGATCCAGGTGGGCAAGGACGTCGTCCATGGTCACGCGCGGTGTCGGGCCGGCGGCCGGCCAGGTGTCCGCGAACCGGTTGCGGGCGTCGAGGTCGTTGTGGTTCTCCCCCGCCGCCTCCATCGCGTCCTTCAGCCGGCCGTCCCAGTCGACGTAGGCCTGCGACAGGAACTGCGGCACGAACGTCACCATGCACACACCGTCGTTGTCCCGCAGCCGCGCGAGCACGTCGTCCGGCACGTTGCGGGGGTGGTCGGCGACGGCGCGGCACGACGAGTGGCTGAACAGCACCGGCCGCGTCGAGACCTCCAGGGCGTCGCGCATGGTGGACGGCGCCACGTGCGACAGGTCGACCATCATCCCGATGCGGTTCATCTCGCGCACCACGTCGCGCCCGAAGTCGGTCAGCCCGCCGTGCACGGGCTGGTCCGTGGCCGAATCCGCCCACGGCGTGTTCTCGTTGTGAGTGAGCGTCATGTACCGGACGCCGAGCCGCCGCAACGCGCGCAGCACGCCGAGCGAGCCGTTGACGCTGTGTCCGCCCTCCGCGCCGATCAGGGAGGCTATCCGCCCGTCCCGGAAGGCCCGTTCAGCCTCGTCGGCGGTGGTCGCGATGCGCAGGTGGTCGGGGTAGCGCGCGGCGAGGTCGTGCACCAGCTCGACCTGCTCCACCACGGCGGTGACGGCTGCGTCGCCCGCCAGTTGGCAGGGCACCCAGACGGACCAGAACTGCATGCCCAACCGGCCGTCGCGCGCCCGGACCAGATCGGTCTGCAGGGCGGGCTGCCGGACCGCCAGGTCGACTATCGAGACGGCCGAGGCCGGATCGCCGGCTGTTGACTTTTCACCGAATTCACCCTCGGCGACCAAGGCGCGCAGGGCCCACGGCAGGTCGTTGTGCCCGTCGACGAGGGGCACCCGGGCCAGCAGTTCCTCGGCCCGGCCTCGACCTGTGGTGCTCGCCACCCGCAACTCCTTGATGTCGTCGTGAGAACCGCTCGCGTTACGTGCCCGATCGAGTTGTCAGCCGATCGTGTGACAGCGGGGGCCATCAGTGACAACTCATTCGGGATAGATACCCGATTGATCGTCCCGTAGACCCGCTTGGGCGGCTACGCTGCCCCAGACGACACCACTTTCGGTCGATCAGTGGCGCGGCTGATTGGACGAAAGTCCCGGTGCCGGTCGGGGGGCACGACCGACTCCAGGGAGGTAGTGACGTGGCTGCCGTCGGCTTAGGTCAGGCCGTTCGTACCACGCCAGCCGGCACGTTGCCGGCGAACATGGTCCCGCACCCGCGGGAGGAGCTTTTTTCAGTGCTGGTGGTCGACGACCACCCACTGCTGAGGGAGGCGATATCGGCTCGGCTCACCCAGATGGGAGCCGGGACAGTGCATGAGGCGGCTTCGGTTGCGGAGGCTCGGGCGCGGGCACTCGCTACCGGACCGTGCGACCTCGCGATCCTCGATCTGGGTCTGCCGGATGGCACCGGCATCGACCTGGTCACGGAACTCCGTGCCCAGGGCTGGCCCCGCATCGTGGTCCTCGCGTCCTCCGACGACCCCTACGCGGTCAGGTCGGCCTTCCAGGCAGGCGCCCAGGCGTACCTGCTGAAGTCCGCCTCGCCGATGGTGGTCACCGACGGGGTGCGCAGGGTCCTCGACGGCGGCGTCTACGCAGACCCGAGCGTCGCGCCCGTGCTTGCCGCGGGCACGAGGGTGCCGGGCACCGACAACACGCCGCGGGAGCTCTCCGCGCGTGAGGTCGAGGTCCTCCAGCTGGTCGCCGATGGCCAGAGCAACAAGGAAATCGGCGAGGCGCTCAGCCTTTCCGCGCTCACGGTGAAGTCTCACCTGTCGCGGATCGGACGCAAGCTGGGCACCGGGGATCGGGCTCAGATGGTGGCGCTGGCCATGCGTGCCGGCGTGATCCGCTGAGCAGGTCGGCACACTGAACCGGCCGAACACACCCGCGAGTGGTGCGTTCGTCGTAGGGTCTTCCGCCGTGGACGTACCCTCCGACGAGCCAACCGAACCAACCGGTGCTGATCCGGTGCCGCTGGTGGAACCCGCTGACGGCGTTCCGCCTGTCGTCGCCGACGCACCGTCGCTCCGGCGTGCCGCTGATGCGCTCGCCGGAGCGACGGGTCCGGTTGCGGTGGACACCGAGCGAGCCTCGGGATACCGCTACTCGCAACGCGCTTACCTGGTGCAACTGCGCCGGGAAGGCGCCGGGACCGTGCTGGTCGACCCGATCGCCCTCGGCGGTCGGCTCGATCCGCTGGTCGAGGCGCTGGACGGGACCGAGTGGGTGTTGCACGCGGCGTCGCAAGACCTGCCGTGCCTCGCCGAACTCGGGCTGCGTCCGAGCGTGTTGTTCGACACCGAGCTGGCGGGCAGGCTGGCCGGCTTCGAACGGGTGGCGCTGGGCACGCTCGTCGAGCGGTTGTTGGGCTACCGGTTGGAGAAGGGGCACGGCGCGGCCGACTGGTCGCGCCGCCCCCTTCCCGCCGATTGGCTGAACTACGCCGCCCTCGACGTCGAACTGCTGGTCGAGCTGCGTGACGTGCTCGAGCAGGAGCTCAAGCGGCAGGGGAAGCTGGAGTGGGCGCTCGAGGAGTTCGAGGCGGCCCGCACGGCGCCCCTGCCGCGTCCGCGCGCCGAACCGTGGCGGCGCACGTCGGGCATCCACCGGATCCGCAGCCCGCGACAATTGGCCGCGGTGCGGGCGTTGTGGGAGGCGCGTGACGCGCTGGCCCGTGAGCGCGACATCGCGCCGGGTCGGGTGCTGCCGGACGCCGCGCTGGTCGACGCCGCGGTGAAGAACCCCTCCGACGAGGCGGCGCTGCTGGCGCTGCCCGTGTTCCGCGGACGTGCGCAACGGCGCATGGTGGGCGTGTGGCTGGGCGCGCTGCAACGCGCCGCCGCACTGCCCCGCAACGAGCTGCCGGAGCCGTCGCAGCAGCACGACGGCCCGCCGCCGGCCAACCGCTGGGCGGACAAGGACCCGGTCGCGGCGGCACGTCTGGCGGCCGCCAGGACCGCCCTGACGGCCGTGGCCGAGGCGAACACCCTGCCGGTGGAGAACCTGCTGCTGCCCGACCTGGTGCGGCGCACGTGCTGGCAGCCGCCGGCGGACGTCTCCCCCGAGGGCGTGGCCGCGGCGCTGCGCGAGGGCGGCGCCCGAACCTGGCAGATCGCCCTGACCGCCGACGCCCTCTCCGAGGCCCTGACCCCGACCCCCGAGCCCTGACCCCGCGCGTGTCCTACCTCCAGGGCCCGCGTGTCCGACGTTCAGGACGCGGGACCTGGAGGTTCGACCCGCGAGGTCAGGTGTCGGAGCACGGTTGGGCGGGGGTTTCCTCGGCCTGGCGCACGCCGGAGAGCTCACGTCGGGCCAGCGCGCGCACGGCCGCCATGGCCGCGTCACCCAGCACGGTCCCCACGACGACGCTCTCCAGCGCCTCGTCCTTCGTCCCCGCGCCGAGCGCGTAGCCCAGGTCGGCCTCGGCCAACGGCCGGGCGGCGGCGGCGAACCCGTCGAGCAGGTCCGCGAACCGCTCGTGCCCGACCTCGCGCGCCGTCGCCAGCACGCCCACCAGCGCCTTGAACGCGTACGACGTGGGCCGGCACACCCACCCCTGCCGCTCCAGGAACGCCCGCACCTGCTCGTGCGCCACCTCGTCGTCCGCGCCGAGGTCCGGCGGCGCCACCGCGGCCGAGATCGTGCCCATCGCCTTGTGCAGGGACTTCTCCGGGTCGTCCAACGCGCCGAGCACCTCGCGCACGGCCGCGATCGACAGCCCGCCCAGCTCCACCATCGCCCGGACGAGCCGCAGCCGGTGCAGGTGGTCGTCGGAGTACCTGGCCTGGTTCGGACTGGTCAGCTCACCGGCCGGGAGCAGCCCTTCCCGCAGGTAGTACTTGATCGTCGCCACGGGCACGCCGCTGCGACGGCTCAACTCGGCGATGCGCATCGGGCACGACCCCTTCCTGAGACGAACCTCAGCATGGATACTGTAGCTATCCGATAGTAGAAAGTGCTGCTATCCATCTTTAGGAGTCGTCCATGACCCGCATCCTGCGCTGGCACCCGCCGCTGATGCTCTTCTCCCTGCTCATGGCCGCCATGACGGCCGTCTCACTGGTCGGCCTGGTCGCCGACGACCGGATTCTGGTGGGGTCGCCGATCTGGTTCAAGCCGTTCAAGTTCGCCGTGTCCCTCGGCCTCTACGCCGTCACGCTGGCCTGGATGCTCACCCTCGTCACGAGGTTCCGCCGGGTCGGCTGGTGGGCCGGTACGGTCATCGCGCTCGCCTCCGCCGCCGAGATGGCGGTCATCGTGGGCCAGGTGCTGCGGGGCGCCCGAAGCCACTTCAACGTCGGCACCCCGTTCGACCAACTGCTGTGGGACATCATGACCTACAGCATCCTGACGCTCTGGATCATGCACGCGGTGATCGCCGCGGCCTTGCTGATCACCAGGTTCAGCGACCGCGCGACCGGGCTCTCCATCCGGCTCGGCCTGCTCCTCGCGCTCGTCGGCCTCGGTCTCGGCACCCTCATGACCAAGCCGGCACCCGGCCAGGACGACGACGCCGGGATCGTGGGCGCGCACAGCGTCGGCGTGCCCGACGGCGGCCCCTACATGCCGCTGACCGGCTGGAGCACCGAGGGCGGCGACCTCCGCGTGCCGCACTTCGTCGGCATCCACGCCCTGCAGGTCATCCCGCTGGCCGTGGCCCTGTTCGGCCGGCGCGCGACCCCGAAGCTCGCCTGGGGCCTGACCATCGCCTACGCGGGCCTGATGGCCCTGGTCACGTGGCAGGCGCTGCGCGGCCAGCCGCTGCTGCGCCCCGACCTGCTCACCGCGCTGGGCGCGCTGGCCGTGGCGACCTGGACCGCCGCGGTGATCGCGAGGACCCTGCGCACGACCGACACGACCGACGACCAGAAGGAGGTCGTGCGAGCATGACCGGGTTCCTCTTCCAGATCACGTTCTGGCTCACCGTCCCGTTCTGGGGCCTGATGATCTTCGCCCCGCACGCCGCCCTGACGAGCCGGATCGTCTCGTCCCCGTTGATCGCGGTGCCGCCGCTGGCCGTCTACACGGGCATGGTCGCCGGGCACCTGCCGCAGCTGTGGGCGACGATGAGCAGTCCGGACCTGGACACGCTGAAAGAGTTCCTGGCCACGTCCTGGGGCGCCTCGGCGGTCTGGGCGCAGGTGATCGCGTGGGACCTGCTGATCGGCGCGTGGATGTACCGGGAGGGCCGCCGCCTGGGGCTGCACCCGCTGCTCATGGGCCCGCTGCTGGCGCTCACGATCGTCCTGTCCCCGTTCGGGTTCGGGCTGTTCCTGGCCATCCGGGCCTTCTGTGACCGACCCGACAGGGCGACCACGGTGGTTACCGGCCAGTAACAGGGGCTAGAGTTGTGTTACCGATCGGTAGGAGTCGCGCCCGACCGCTCGGGCGAATCGTCACCACAAGCGGAGGAGACGCCGTGGCCGCACCAGAAGCGCCGGCACGCGTTCGGAACGTGGTCTTCGTGGACGGCGTGCGCACGCCGTTCGGCAAGGCCGGCCCCAAGGGAATCTTCGCGGAGACCCGTGCCGACGACCTGGTCGTCAAGGTGATCCGCGAGCTGCTGCGCCGCCACCCCGGGCTGCCGCCGGAGCGGGTCGACGAGGTGGCCATCGCCGCCACCACGCAGATCGGCGACCAGGGCCTGACCATCGGCCGCACCGCCGCGCTGCTCGCGGGCCTGCCCAAGTCGGTGCCCGGCTACGCCATCGACCGCATGTGCGCGGGCGCGATGACGGCGGTGACGACGTCGGCCAGCGGCATCGCGTTCGGCGCGTACGACGTCGTGATCGCGGGCGGCGTGGAGCACATGGGCCGCCACCCGATGGGCGAGGGCGTCGACCCCAACCCGCGGTTCCTGTCCGACAAGATCGTCGACCCGTCCGCGCTCGTCATGGGCTCGACGGCGGAGAACCTGCACGACCGGTTCCCGGCCATCACCAAGGAGCGCACGGACGCGTTCGCGGCGGCCTCGCAGGCCAAGTACGCCGACGCGGTGAAGAACGGCAAGATCGGCCCGGAGCTGGTGCCGGTCGCGACCCGGTCCGCCGAGCACGGCTGGGGCCTGGCCACCGCCGACGAGCCGCCCCGTCCCGGCACCACGGTCGAGGACCTGGCCAAGCTGAAGACGCCGTTCCGCCCGCACGGCCGGGTCACCGCGGGCAACGCGGCCGGCCTGAACGACGGCGCGACCGGCTGCATCCTGGCCGAGGAGGAGACCGCGCGCGAGCTCGGCCTGCCGGTCGGCATGCGCCTGGTCGGCTACTCGTTCATGGGCGTCGAGCCCGAGGTCATGGGCGTCGGCCCGGTGCCGGCCACCGAGAAGGCGTTGAAGCGGGCGGGCCTGTCCATCGAGGACATCGGCCTGTTCGAGATCAACGAGGCGTTCGCCGTGCAGGTGCTCGCCTTCCTCGACCACTTCGGCATCGCCGACGACGACCCGCGGGTCAACCAGTGGGGCGGCGCGATCGCCACCGGCCACCCGCTGGCGTCCTCGGGCGTGCGCCTGATGACCCAGCTGTCGCGGCAGTTCGCCGAGCGCCCCGACGTGCGCTACGGCATCACCACCATGTGCATCGGCATCGGCATGGGCGGGACCGTCATCTGGGAGAACCCGCACTGGAACGGAGAGTCGAAGTGACCACGTTGACCGCCGACGAGGCCAAGGCCCTGTTCCCCGACGAGGTCGTGACCCACGCCCGCACCCGGCTCGTGTCCGTGCCCGGGCTGGACGGCCAGGTCGCCGTCATCACCATCGACAACGGCCACGACCACACCCGGCCGTCCACGTTCGGCCCGCAGTCGCTGGTGAGCCTGAGCCAGGCGTTCGACGAGGCCGCGGCGGCGTCGCCGGTCGCGATCGCGGTCACCGGCAAGCCGTTCGTCTTCGCCGTGGGCGCGGACCTGACGGCCGTCGAGGGCGCCTCCGAGCGCTCGCAGGCCGTGACGATCGGTCAGCTGGGCCACGACGTGTTCCGCAAGTTCACCGAGTCGTCCGTGCCGACCTTCGCGTTCGTCAACGGCGCGGTGATGGGCGGCGGCCTGGAGCTGGCGCTGTCGTGCCACTACCGGACGCTGGCGTCCAACGCGGCGGCCATCGCGCTGCCCGAGGTGTTCCTCGGCCTGTTCCCGGGCTGGGGCGGCACGCAGCTGCTGCCGAACCTGATCGGCGCGAACGACGCGGTCACCGTGATCTTCGAGAACGCGTTGAACCAGAACAAGATGCTCAACCCGAAGCAGGCGCTCGACCTGGGCATCGCGGACGTGCTGTTCGACTCGGCGGACTACCTGGAGCAGTCGCTGCTGTGGCTGGCTTCCGTGGTGCGCGGCGACGTCGTGCCCGCTCGCCGTGAGATCGACCGCGGTGAGGGCTGGGACGCGGCCGTGGCGCGGGCTCGCGCGATCGTCGACGGCAAGACCAAGGGCGCGGCGCCGGGTGCGCTGAAGGCGTTGGAGCTGCTGGAACTGGCCCGTGCCAACGATCTGGACGCGGGCTACGCGGCGGAGACCGAGGCGCTGGCGGACGTCGTGATGAGCGACGAGCTGCGGGCCGGGCTGTACTCGTTCAACCTGGTGCAGAAGCGGGCCAAGCGGCCGGCCGGCGCGCCGGACAAGTCGTTGGCGCGCAAGGTCACCAAGGTCGGCATCGTCGGTGCGGGCCTGATGGCGTCGCAGATGGCGCTGCTGTTCGCGCGGCGGCTGGAGGTGCCGGTGGTGCTCACCGACATCGACCAGGCGCGGGTGGACAAGGGCGTCGGGTACGTGCACGGCGAGATCGACAAGCTGCTCGGCAAGAAGCGCGTGTCGGCGGACAAGGCGAACCGGCTCAAGGCGCTGGTGAGCGGTTCGCTGGACAAGGCCGCGTTCGCGGACGCGGACTTCGTCATCGAGGCCGTGTTCGAGGACCTGGGCGTGAAGCAGAAGGTGTTCGCCGAGGTCGAGGAGCACGTCTCGGCGGAGGCCGTGCTGGCGACCAACACGTCGTCGCTGTCGATCACCGAGATGGCGTCGGGCCTCAAGCACCCCGAGCGGGTCGTGGGCTTCCACTTCTTCAACCCGGTCGCGATCATGCCGCTGCTGGAGATCGTGCGCGCCGGGCAGACCGACGACGCGACGCTCGCGACCGCGTTCGCGGTGGGCAAGCAGCTGAAGAAGTCGTCCGTGCTGGTGAAGGACGCCCCGGCGTTCGTGGTGAACCGGCTGCTGACCCGGTTCATGGGCGAGGTCGTGAAGTCGATCGACGAGGGCACGCCGTTCGAGGTGGCGGACAAGGCCACCGAGCCGCTGGGCCTGCCGATGTCGCCGCTGATCCTGCTGCAGCTCGTCGGCCCCGCCGTCGCGCTGCACGTGGCGGAGACGATGAACGCCGCCTTCCCCGACCGCTTCGGCGTGTCGGAGAACATGAAGGCGTTCGTGAAGGCCGGCAAGACCGCCGTGTACCAGTGGGATTCGGCGGGCAAGCAGAGCGTCGACCCCGAGGTGCAGGCCTTGTGGGCGTTCGGTGACAAGCCGCTGACCGGTGACGAGGTCTTCGCGCGTGCGCTGGAGGCGTTGGCCGAGGAGATCCGGATCATGCTCGACGAGGGCGTGGTGGCGGAGGCGCAGGACATCGACCTGTGCATGATCCTGGGCGCCGGCTGGCCGTTCTGGCTGGGCGGCATCACCCCCTACCTGGACCGTTCGGGCATCTCGGAGAAGGTGACGGGCAAGCGCTTCCTGGCGCCCGGCGTCGCCTCCGTGCCTGCCTAGAACCCCCAGTCCCCTGCGCCCCGGTTGCTCTCGCAGCCGGGGCGCGGTGCTGTCGCGGCCCTACACCAAGAGCTCGTGCCGACACCTCGGGCAGCGCCAGAAGTACGGCGTGCCCCGCTTGCGGTCGGCCGACCGGTGCAGCTCCATCTCCGCCCCGCACCGGGTGCAGGCAGGCGGGTCGGCGAACCCGTCGGCGCCCAGATCGGCCAGCAGGCGTTTCGCGAACGTCGAACCCCGGCAGGTGAGCATCACCTCGCGCGAGTTCCCGTGGGACAGCGCGTTGAGGCTGCCGATCAGCACCACCTGCTGGTCGATGACCACGATCTTCTTGTGCTCAAGTCGGGCGCGGATGATGCGCGCGCCGGTGTCCTTGAGCGCTTGGAGCCACTCCTGGTTGGTGTCCTTGCTCTGGATGAAGTCCGTGTCGTTCCGGGTGAACACCCGCACGTCGACGCCGCGTGCCACGGCGTCCGCGATGAGCGGCATGAACCGCTTGCCGTGCTTCCCGACCCACGGCGACCACATCCACACGCTGCGCTTGGCCTTGGCCAGGTGCTTCGCCAGGGTCTCCTTGAACGCGAACTCGTCCTCGATGTCGGTGACCTCGACGAGACCGCGCAGCACGTCGTGCAACTCGGCCTCCACCGAAGACACCGGCTTGTACTCGTGCTCGTCCTCCAAGCCGAGCAGGGCGCCCGCACGGACCCACTGGATGCGGCCCGCCTTCGCCAACCGCCCCACCGCGCCGAGCGGACTGTTCCCACCGCGCCCTTCACGGCTTGCCGCGAGTTGACGATCAGGTACAGGCGATGCCGTGCTCTGGTGATCCCCACGCCGAACAACCGGACCGCGCTGTACTCGAAGTCGCCCCTGTCCGACCTGGCCTTGCTGATCCAGCCCTGACCGTCCTCCACGAGGTCGAACACGACGGTGTCGAACTCACGCCCCTGGAACGAGTGGGCGGTGCCGACGGGGACCACGACGTCGGGGCCGACGTCGCGCAGCGCGGCGAGCGTCGCTTCGGCCTGCTGCTTGTACGTGGTCACCACACCGACGTCGCCGTCGGTGACGTGGTGCTGGGCGAGTGCGCGTGCCAGGAGCGCCCCGACCGGCCACCACCCGGCGTACGTCGACGACCGGTGGATGACGCTGAGGTCCGGCAGCTTGCTCACGTCGACCAGGACGATCTCGGTGTCGGGCTTGACCGCGCCGTCCCGCAGCACGCCGTAGATGACCTCGTTGGCGAGCTCGCGCAGGTTCGACCCGAACCGGAACTGGTGCAGCAACGCCACCGCACCGGGATTCGCCGTGACGTCCGCCGGGGCGAGGATGCCGCAGTGCGTGAAGACGTCGGGCTTCACCCACTTGCGGACCCCGGCGTGGTCGACCCTGTCGACGTCACCGGTCACCGGGCCGAGCTGGAGGAAGTCGCCGAGCAGCACGGCGGTTCGCGTCGCACGCCCCACCGCGAGCAACACCTCGGCGAGCAACGCCGCGCCCGCCTCGTCGACCAGGACGACGTCGAACTTCTCCCGTGCCACGGCGGGGTGGGCCCGCGACCGTGCCAGGGTCGTCGCGACCACTCGTGCTCCGGCCACGATCTCGCCCTCGGCGTCCCGTCGGAGCTTGGTGATCTTCTTGGTCAGCTCTCGCAGGCGGTTCTCCCACTGCGGTCGGTCACGTCCGAGGGACCGCTGGAAGTCGTGGAGTCGAGCGCGTTCCTCGTGCCGGGCGGGGAGGCTTCCCCGGCGGGCGGTCGACACGATTTCGTCATCGCGGTGGTCGGCGATGCCGAGACCTCGCAACCACGCGCACCGGCCATCCAGCGCGTCGAGTGCCGTCCGCACGCCGTCGAGGGCGGATCGTGCGGTCACGACCGCGGCCTGCGTTCCCGCCCTGCGCCTGTCGAGCGCCTCCAGGTCCGCGGGCGTGACGTGGACCGTCGCGCGGAGGCGGTTCAGCTCGGCCTCGACCGAGCTCCGCCGTACGGCGAACCGGTGTTCCGCGTCCGCCGCCCTCTCCGCCCACTGCACCGCGTTCTTGTTGGCCCTCCGCCGCGCGAACGGTCCGCGTGTGGTCGCGGCCTCGACCGCCGCGCTCTCCGCCCGTTCACGCAGCCGCCGCAGCTCGTCCTCCTCGGACCTCAGCGACGCGGCGAGCCCGACGGCCTGCTCGATCATCCGGCGCTGCGGCTCCACCAGTCGGAGTTCGCCGTCCACCTCCGCCATCTCGAGCACCCGCGCGTTCAGCTGCGCGTCCGCGGCGAGGTGCCGGTTCACGAGGTCGGGACGGTCCGCCTCCAGTCGCGCCAGCTCGGTCCGGCGGTCGATCCGTTCGGCCGCGTCGAGGTAGGCGGCGTGGTCGTATCCGGCGAGTTCCGCCTCGAGAGAGGCAATCCTGGCGTCGACCTGATCCGCTTGGACCAGGCGTTCCCGCACGTCCGCCAGTTCGGCGTCGACCTCGGCGGTCGTGCGGGCGGCGAGTCGCTGCAGCTGCACGTGGTCGTCCGCCGCCAGTTCCGGGAGGTGAGGCGGACCGACCCGGATCACCTGCCCTTGGTCGGTGGGGATGTTCTTGACGACCTCTTTGAGCGCGTTGTCCACGGCGATGTTGGCCGTGGACACCAGTAGCACTCGTTGGCCCCGCCTGACCAGGTCTTCGATGGCCCGGGCCAGCACACGGGTCTTGCCGGTGCCGGGCGGACCCCACACCGCGTGCAGCCCTGGCTCGGTGCAGGCCCGGTACGCGGTCCGCTGGGCGGGGAGGAAACCGGGCGGGTAGTCGTTCGTGCCAGGGGGCAGCGGGTCGAGCCGTCCGGCGGCCAGGCGATCCGCCAGGGGCACACCGTCCAGACCCGCGATTCCGTCGCGGAGCTTCTGCCACAGGTGACGGGGCGTGAGGCGGATCGTCCACACCGGTCGCAGCCGTCGGGCAGCGCGCCGTCCACCTTGATCTTGACCAGGCCGTCGGCGACCTGGACCCGCTCGACCGGGAAGGACGTGCCGTTGTCGGGTCCGTCCTTGTCCGCCAAGCAGAGCTGGTCGAAGCTGTCCGCCGACGGCGGCCGGTCACCGGCGCGGAGGTCCAGCGTCCACCAGCCCGGCTCGTCGCCGGGTAATCGACTCGCCTGCCCGAGCGACCGCCAACCGCCGTCCCCACCCTTGACCGGCCCGGTGAGCACCCGGTCCACCGCGTCGACGAGTTCACGTCGCCAGCCCGAAACCCCGCCCTCTCGCGCTGTCACCGGGCCAGTAAACCAACCCTGGTTCGCCGAACACCAAACTGCCCGCCCCTTCTCACACCACCGGCCGATGTCACCACCCGGCTGCGCGCCCCCAGCGCCGTTCGCTACGGCGTTCCCTTTTCCGACCGCCCGTCGCGCCGGCGACCGAGGTGCGGTGGCGTGGCTGACGGGGGAAGCCACTACCGGCACGTGGTAGTGGCACGATGACGCGGGTGCCGAACGACGTCGAACCGACCTTGTCCGACCTCCGCGCGATGCTCGCGGATCAAGGTGCCCCCGATCAGGTGTTGCGGCTGGTCGACGCCGCGAGTGACGTGCCTGACGCGTTGGAGCGCCTGACCACGGCGGGCTTCGTCCAGCCGGTGGCCGACCTCGCGACGGCGTTCCTCGACGCCTTCACGCCGCTGCTGGAGCAGGGTTGCGGACCGTTGGACGCCGAGCTGTGCGCGTCCGAGTTCCTGGGTGTCATGCGCGACAGCGCCGATCCGCAGGACTTCCCGGAGATGGTGGCCGCCATGATCGCCGACGCCGAGGCCACCGGTGAGGCGGAAGCCCTCGCGCTGGCGCGGTCGTTCGCGGTGCTCGCGCCGCCGGACGTGCGGCCGGTCGCGTCCCAGGCCGCCGACCGCCTCGTCGCGACCGGGCTGAAGGACCCGAGGTGGACGCGGACGGTGGGCAAGCCGACCGTCGGCGCGTGCTTCGGCTACGCGGACCCGCGCGGCGCCCAGGAAGGGCTGGCGCTGACCTTCTCGTACGGCCGCAAGTCGCACGCCTTCGTCCTGCTGATCGACCACGACCTCGGCGGCCTCAAGGACTGCTTCGTCAGCGACCAGCCGAAGGCGATCCGGGAGGGGTACGTCCACGCGGCTGCCGAGTTCGGCTTCCCGTTCCGCGAGTACACGCCCGAACAGGCACGCGCGATCGTGGCGGACGCGTTGACACGCGAGCCGTGCCCGGTCGAACCGGACCAGGTCGAGGACGTGCGGTCCAACCTCGCCCTGCTGCGGCAGCGGCTGGAGTTGCTCCCGGAGGCCGCGCCGACCGCCCTCGACACCAGCGTGCACCGCCTGAAGATCACCTTGCGCGGTTCGAAGCCGCCGATCTGGCGCCGTTTGGAAGTGCCGTCCGCCACGCCGCTCGTGCGGCTGCACCAGGTCGTCCAGGACGCGTTCGCCTGGGAGGACTACCACCTGTGGGTCTTCGACACCGCAGAGGGCGAGTACGGGATGCCCGACCCGGAACTGGGCCACGGCGACGCCGCCACCGTGACCCTGGCCGACGTGGCGAAAGCACCCAAGGACCGCATCGGCTACCTGTACGACTTCGGTGACGCGTGGGACCACGACATCCTGGTGGAGGACGTCGTCCAAGCCGAACCTGGGGCCTCCTACCCCCGCTGCCTCACCGGCCGCCGCGCCGCACCGCCGGAGGACAGCGGCGGCATCTGGAGCTACGCGCACCTCTGCGACGTGCTGGCCGACCCCGAACACCCGGAGCACGCCGAACGGCTGGAGTGGCTGGAACTGGACTCCGCCGCCGACTTCGACCCGACCGCCTTCGACGCCGACGAGGTGAACGAGTACCTCTCGCGCCAGGCGAAAGTCCTGGTCAAGGAATGACGCTCACTCCGTCGTGGTGGTCCGAGGGGTAACGCGCCCGCACCGGGCGCGCGATCGGAGATGATGGGGCGTCGAGTCGAAGGGTGCAGGGTGGACGAGCAGTCGAGCAGGTGGCACGAGATCACGCAGTCCGCGTTCACGCACGAGCGGGCGGCACTGCGGCAGGTGCGCGAACTGCTGCCCGACCGGCACTCGTACGAGGCGTGGTCGAACTTCACGTTCATATCGCCGCACGGGCACATCCGCGAGGTGGATCTGCTGGTCGCCACACCGAGCGGACTGCACCTGGTCGAGATCAAGAGCTTGAAGGGCCGGTTGGAGAACCGGCACGGCACGTGGGTGCAGCACCGCCCGAACAGCCGTCACCCGCGCACGTTCGACAACCCCCTGCCGTCGGCGGACCAGAAGGCTAAGGAACTGAAGTCGCTGCTGGTCCAGGCCGCGCGGCAGGACCGGGTCACGATCCCGTTCGTGTCGGCGGCGGTGTTCCTGTCCGAGGCCGGGCTTGATGTCAAACTCGACGACTCACAGCGCCACGGCGTCTATGGACCCGAAACCGGCAAGGTGCTGGACAAGATCGGCTCTGACCTGCTCACCGGCCCGATCAGCAGGACGCCGCTGAGTGCGGACTTCGTCCGCGCGCTGCCGCGGCTGCTCAAACAGGTGGGCATCCACCCGACCCGGCGCAGCATCACCGTCGGGTCGTGGCAGATCGAGCCCCGCCCGTACGACGCGGGGCCTACTTGGCAGGACCACCACGCCCAGCGCGAGGACATGCCCGGTGAGTACCGCAGGGTCCGGATCTACCTCTACGAACGCGAAGGCGATTCGGACAAGCAACGTTCCATCCGCGCCGCCGCGGAGCGCGAGTTCCGAGCCTGCCAGGGCATCCGCCACCCCGGTTTACTCGGCCCGGTGGACTTGGTCGATCACGAGGCGGGCCCCGCGCTGCTGATCGAGCAGCCCAGGGAGGCGCTGCGGCTCGACCACTACATGGCCCAGCACCACGCCGACCTGGACCTGCCCACGCGGCTGGACATGGTGCGCCAGCTCGCCGAGGCAGTGCACTACGCGCACGAGCGGCGGCTGGTGCACCGGGCGCTGTCGCCGCGGGCGGTGATCGTCCTGCCGACCGCCGGCGACTGGACGAAGCCGCAGCTGCAGGTAGGTGAGTGGCAGGCGGCGGCACGCGGCCTGTCGGGCTCCTCCACGGTCCATCGGCTCCGCCCCAGTTCGGGTGCGGTCGCCCACGTCGAGGCCGCCGCTGCCCCGTACTTGGCCCCGGACTTCACTGACGACCCGGACGGCACCGTCGCGATCGACGTGTTCGGCGTCGGCGCGATCGCCTACCTGGTGCTGACCGGTCAGCCGCCCGCCGCAACCCGTTCCGAGCTGCTCGACCAATTGGCTCGTCAGGGCGGCTTGCACCCCCGCGCGGTGGACGACAGCATCCCTGACGACCTCGACGCAGTGATCGCGCTGGCCACGGATCCGGTGGTCCGGGACCGGTTCGCCGACGTCGAGCAGTTCCTGGAGGAGCTGTCCGCGGTCCCCGGAGGGCTCGGCGAGCCCTCCGGGGACCGGGTCGACCCGTGGGACGCCGCGCCGGGCGAGCGGCTGGCCGACTCCGACTACGTGGTGCAGCGCGTCCTGGGCACCGGCGCCACCGCGCGGGCGTTCCTCGTCGAACACGACAACATCGACACGGTCTTGAAGGTCTCGCGGTCGGCCGACGCCGTGGACCGGCTCGCCGACGAGGCCGCTGCCTTGGAGGACCTGCGACACGAGCACATCGTGGTGCGCAGGCGCAGCCTGTTCCCGCTCGGCAGCAGGCAAGCGATCGAGATCGACTACGCGGGTGAGCGGTCGTTGGCGCACGTCCTGCGCGACGAGGGCGCGCTGCTCCCGGACAAGCTCCAGCTGTTGGGCGACCAGTTGCTCGACGCCCTGTGCTACCTGGAGCGCAAGGGCGTGCTGCACCGCGACATCAAGCCGGACAACCTGGGCCTGCGCAGTCACCCAAAGTACGGGCAGGGTCTGGTGCTCTTCGACTTCTCGCTGGCCGGCGCCCCGCTCAACGACGTGAACGCCGGGACGCGCGGGTACATCGACCCGTTCCTGGGCAGCGACCGCCGCCCGGTCTACGACCTGCACGCAGAGCGCTACGCGGCAGCGGTGACGCTGCACGAGATGGCGTGCCTGGAACTGCCGTCGTGGGGCGAGGACGGGACGAACCCCCGGTACCACACCGAGCCGGTGACTTTGGCGGCCGAACTGTTCGAGGCCGGGTTGCGGGAGCCGCTACGCGAGTTCTTCGGCAAGGCCCTGCACCGCGACGCCGACCAGCGGTTCAGCTCCGCCACCCAGATGCGCGAGGCTTGGCAGCGGGTGTTCATCGCGCTGGACGAGACCGCGCCGGCCTCGGTGTCCTCTTCCAGTTCCGACGACCCTGAGGAACTGCGCGAGGAGGCAGCAGAGCGGGCCACCCTGGACACCGCGCTGAACGCGGCCGGGCTGACGCTGCGGGCGGTCGCGGTGGCGAACCGGCTCGGCGCGGACACCGTGGGCGACCTACTGGACCTGCGGATCAACGAGGTGCGCAAGGCACGGGGCTTGAGCCGCAAGACGCGGACCGAGCTGCTCGACCGCATCGCCGCGTGGCGGACCAGGCTCGTGACCGAACCGGGCGCGATCACCACCGTGGCATTGCCGTCCGACGTGGATGGTTCGCGCCTGCCTCTGGACGCGATCGTCGCGGCGCTCCTGCCGAAGGCCAAGCGCCGCAATGACACGCAGGCCACGATCAGCCGCCTGCTGCTCGGCTTGCCGGACGAGAACGGCGTCCTGCCCGCGACGCGGTGGCCGACGAGCGTCGTCGTCGCCCAGGACACCAACCTCACACAGGGGCGGATCAGCCAGGTCCTGTCCGCGCGCCGCCGGGCGTGGTCGGACTTGGACGTGCTCGACACCGTGCTCGACGAGGTGGTCGAAGCCCTGGTGTCGTTGCGGCGGGTCGCGGCCGCCGAAGAGCTGGCAGAGCACTTGCTGGCACAGCACGGCTGCTCGAGCGTCGAATCCCACCCGGTGCGCATGGCCTACGCCTACGCCGTCCTGCGGGCCGCGTACGAGGTGGATTGGCAGCGCGACGAACCGCGACTGTCGCTGCGTCGACACCACGAGCGGGTGCTGCTGGCGTTACAGGTCGGCTCGGAAGACCCGGTGGACACGCCGTCGGACGAGTCGCTGCTGGACCTCGCCGCACGACTCGCGGACACGGCTGGTGAGCTGGCCGCCCAGGACCCACTCCCGACGCCGACCGCCGTGGTGCGCGAGCTGGCGGCCCGCGCGGAGCGGACCGGCGAGGTGTTCGACGAGAAGCGCCTGGTCAGGCTGGCTGCCGCCAGTTCGGGCGCGGTGCTGGCGAACCTCCGGCTCGAGCTGTACCCGCGAAGCCTGTCGCCGGTCCGTGCGCTGCGCTTGGCGCAGGCAGGTGCGGGGATGCCGGAGGGTGGTTTGACCGGCGACGGCGTGCAGCAGCGGCTGGACAACCGGTTCCCCGGCCTCGACCGCCTGCCGACCGGCCGGGAACTGGCAGAGCTGCTGACCGAGGCCGGGTTCCCGGTGACCTGGGACGGCGAGCTCTACCGCCCGCGCACGCCCGAGACGACCGGCGTGACGCGGGTGACGTCCTCGACGGGGTCGCTGAGCCACCACCCGATCGTCTCCGGCACCGCCGCCAGCGACGTGGACGCCCGCTTGATGGACGCGGCACAACGCGGCGGCGTGCGGATCATCACCGTACGGCGCAAGCGCTGGGCGCAGGCGCGGGCCGCGGTGGAGGCCGCGCTGGGCGTGCCGGTGGTGGACGTGACGGCTGCGTTCGTGGCCGCTTTGCGCGACGTGGCCAGGGAGCACCGAATCCCCGACTTCGACCGCGTGCTACGCGCCGACGCCGCCGATCCCGGCAGCCGGGACCAACTGAACCTGCACCGGGTGGTGGAGCAGGCGTGCGGAGCGCTGGAGCGGGAGTGGGCGCGACAGCCCGTGTTGGCGTTGGACGGCCTTACCCCACTCGGGCGATACCCAGCCGGGCAGGCTCTGTTGGACCGTCTCGCCAAACGAGCCCGCTATGGTGCGGAAACGGGCGGAGCAACGGGACCTGACGCATTGGTGTTGTTGTGCCCAATGGGTGACGAAACGACAGTTCCTCGCATTAATGATTACGTCATCAGAGTGAACACGCCGGAAGAATGGATCATCGCCCGTTCTCCGTGGCCGCCGTCCGGGATACTTCACTCGCTCGTGGGCTGAGTCTGAGCCGAGTCACCGGTTCCACTGCTCGATGACTTCGCGTGCGGGAACCTGAACACGGACAGCGATTATTCACGTACGGACAGTGATCGACGCACACGAAGGGGAGACACATGCCGTTCACGGCGAGCGGTGGCGGGGGCGGAGGCGGAGGCGGAGGCGGAGCAGGCGCTCCGCCATCGGCAGGCCCGGTCACCATGCAGGTCGCACCGGACCAGATCTTGACCCTCAAGGCCCGCTACGAAGCGGTCCGCGACACCGTCCAAGCGTTCGTTGATCTTGAGGGATACAACCTGGCTGGCAGCGCGTTGAGCGAGGACGACGTGTCCAAAGATGCAGCCAAAGTCTTCGAAAAGAACGCGGTCACCGCCATCGACGTAGCCACGCAATTTCTGGTCGAACTCAGCCTGAACATCGACCAACTCAACCAGGCTGCAACGACATATCGCCTGGTGGAGGACACGAACAGAAGTGATATGCAGCAGGACAGGGGCTTCTGAGCGATGCGCATCTCCTTGGCAGCAGTGATGTGTGTGCTCCTCTTCGTGGGAGCGTGCAGCACGGGCGGCACAGCGAGTCCGCACACGACTGGAACCAGCGAGCCGACGACCCCGACACCGACGACCGCCTCTTCCTCGCGCCCTCAAACGATCAAGTTGGACGGCAGGGAACCATGCAGCCTCCTCACGGCAGCGCAGCTTGAGGGCTTGCAGATCGATCGCGCGGGTCGCCCCCTGGAGGTGGATGCACTCAAGGCCACTGGATGTACTTGGACCGTGACAGGCGCGTCCAACATCTTGGTTCCCGTGCTTCACGAGGGCATCGAGACCTGGACTGGCGGAAAACGCACCGGACAGCCAGCGCCTGCTGAGCCGGTGGCTGGCTTCCCGACTATTACGGTACCTGTTCCAGGTAGCCCTAACCGATGTGATCTCATGATCGACACTGCGGAGAGCCAGTATCTCGCCGTCGCGTTCTCGGTCCTGCCGAATTTCGAGGATCGCTTTCCCGAGCCGTGTGCCGGGGCGCGGCAACTGGCGGAAGCGGCTATGCAGAACTTGTTGAAGTGAGGGGGATTCGATGGGCGCCATTGGTGACCACAACTTCCACGCGCAGTCGCACGAGCAGCTCTACAAGAAGATCCATGGTGGGCCGGGTCACTCGGCCGCCGATGCCGTAAACGACGCTTGGAACGGCTTCCGCGCGGTGATGGGCAACGCCAAGAGCGAGCTGGAGTCGGCGATCCGGGCTGCGGGGGCAGTCTGGGTCGGCGCGGCGGGTGAGCAGTTCACCGGCAGCACGGCTCCGCTGGTGCAGTGGGCCGAAGACGCCCGCCTCGCCGGCGTCAAGACGCACGACGCCTTCACCGTCCAGACATCCCTCTACGGTGGCGCGAAGAACGTCATGCCAGAACCGGTAAAGGTCACCTCCACCGCGAACGACAGCTTCTTCGGCATCCCCTCCGGCCTCAAGCACCTCGTCGGCGGTCAGACCGACCAGGACATTCAGGAGAAACAGGCTCAAGAGGCCAAGAACCACGCGGTCGACGTAATGAACAGCTATCGCGACGGCGCGAACGTTGCGTTGCACAGTTTGGGCACGTTCGTGCCGCCGCCCCAGGTCACGACGCAGGTCGTCGAGCCGACGTTCCAGCAGTCCGAGGCGCAGAGCCAGTACTCCCAGCAGTTCTCGGACGGCCAGTGGAACGGCAACTCCTCCACCGGCACCAGCCGAATGCCGTCGCAGACGCAGCAGCCGGTGAGCCCTCCGCCATCCGTCGCGCCCATCGGCGGCGACACCAGCACCTCCGCGGTCGGCACCACGCCGGACGTCACGCCCCGACCCGGCCCCACGCCGATCACTCCCCCGCCCTACACCCCCGGACCGCAACCACCTGTCGCAGTGCCGCCGCCCAGCATGATCAGGCCGAACCCGGGCTTCTACGACCGGCGGACCCCGCCCGGCGGCAACCCTCCCGGCAAGGGCGTCGGCCCGGGCGTTCCCAAGGGATTCGGCGGCAACTCGCCGGGTGGCGCGCCCAGGTTCGGAGGCCTGCCCGGCATTCCGGGCCAGCCTGGTCACGGCGGCCAGCCGTTCGGCCCCGGCTCTTCCATCGGCGTCGGGGGTGACGCTCACGCGAACCGCGCGGCAGCAGGTGCGGCAGGAACGAGGGGTGCGGCGGGCAGCCCGATGATGGGTGGCATGGGCGGCGCACCGCAGGGTGGCCAGGGCGAGGACGACATCGAGCACAAGGCCGCGGCCTACCTGGAAGAGCTCGAAGACGTCTGGGGCGTCGACTCCGGCCCGTTGGTCGCACCGCCGGTGATCGGGGACGACAGCCTGTGAGAGTCACGTTGTCCCGGCTGGAGTTCGAGCTGTGCTGGGATCACTTGAAGCTGGGCGAGTACCCGACGATCCTGACGATTCCCTCCCACGGCGCGACGATGGACGAGCGTCGCGCGTTGTTCAACGACGCCTGGCGCTCGATGGAGGCACGGGGGCTGGCCGAGCGCGGCGAGTTGGACGCCCGCCTGGCCGGTTCGCTGGAGTTGCTGGCACGCCCGGAACGCGAGGTCGACGCCCGGCTGCGACTGGACGATGGCCCACGGATCCGCGCGGTCGCGGCGGCCCGACGTGGGCACGCGGTGTCGGCTGTCCTGACCGCTGACGCGCTGGCGTTGAGCCGGATCGACGAGACCGCGCTCGCCGCGTCGATGGTCTCGCTGCTGCCTCCGCACCCTGCACCCCGATCACGGTCCATCAGCCTCCCCGCGGCGGACCTGGAACGTGCGGCGGCTGCCGCCGGTGAATCCGCCACCCGCCTGGAGAATGCGCTGCGGGACGTGGGCCTGCCGCGGCCCGACGCGCAGAAGATCGGCTCGGTGCTCGGTAACGTGCAGCGGATGGGCCAGTTCGGCGTGGCGGTCCGCCCGACCCTGCACGGCCGGCCGGGACCGCGGAAGCGCGGCCCGTACGCGGTGTCGTTCTACGACACCCCGGAAGGACGGTGGCAGTTCACCCGCAGGCCGTCCAGCGACGGCCGGGAGTGGTCCACCCTGAGCCCTGCCGATCACCAGCGGCTCGTTCACGCCGTGTCGGAGTTGCTGGGCCTGACTGGCTGATCGGACTCGACGGACTCCTGATCGATCTGGTTGGTCAGGAGTTCCGCCACCGTCATGTCCTCGACGGGCTTCTCGGGCGTCACCGCTTCTTCCGCTCGATACCGACGACGTCGAGGATGTGCCCCTCCGCAACGCCGTCGAACGGCATCAGAGCCAGCCGGAGATCGCTGCGCAACACGCACTCCGACGACTCGCACGCGGCGCACCGACCGGTCTTGTCGAGCGGGTGCGTGCCCAGGCACGTGGTGACGGCGCCGACCAACCGATGCGTCTCCGCGCGAGCCATCTGCAACGACTTGTGGTCGGAGTTGTAGAGCACCCCGACCAGCACGGCCGCCAGATGCCGCCGCAGCACTCGATCTTCCTCAACGGTGTTCATGCGGCGAGAATTTCAGCCTTGCTCGGTTTGGACAAGGGCGCAAGACCGCCCGTTCGAGTGATGTTTCTGCAGTTCAGAGATGCTTTGCTGTGGACTGAGCGAGACATTTTTGCTACCTGTGCAAGGGATTCGAGATGGCACCAAAGCGGTCTGGCGTCGCTACCAGGGGGATCGGGTTCGAGTTGGAGCGACTCCGCAAGGCAGCGCGGATGACGCTGCAACAAGTGGCCGACCAGCTCGGAGTCTCCATCAGCACCATCAGCCGCCTGGAGAACGGCAAGCGCGAAGCTACGAGCGAAGAGGTGGCGTCGATCCTGGCGATCATCGGCGTGACGGGCGATATCCGCGAGCGCCTGCTGTCCCAAGCACGAGGCGGCAACGGTCATGGTCTGCTCGTCGCACCCCTGTCCGCGCAGAGCCGGACCTACTGGGACTTCGAGCAGCGGGCGTCGGAGATCATCAACTTCGAACCGCTTCTGGTTCCAGGGCTGGCCCAGACGGCCGACTACTCCCGCGCAGTGATCTCCGCCCTCCAGTTCCTCGAATCGGAGAGCGAGATCGAGTCCCGCGTGGCGAACCGCCTGGCCCGGCAAGCACTGCTGACTCGTCGTCATCCACCCAAGCTTCGCCTAATCATGAACGAGGCGGCGTTGCGCCAGCCGATCGGCGGCCCTGACGTGATGGCCCGGCAAATCCGGCACCTCATCGAACTCGCCGAGCGCCCGGGCATCGCCGTGCACATCATCCGGCGCGACGTCGTGACCCATCCTGGTCTCAGCGGCTCGTTCGTGATCATGACATTCGCAGACTCTCCGACCATGGCCTATGTCGAGTCGCGAACCTCCGGCATGTTCCTGGACGACCCAGCGGCGGTGCACTTCCACCAGCAGACCGCAGACAGGATGCTGACTGTGTCGCTTGATACGGCAGGCTCGGTAGATCTCATGCGATCCATCGCCGAAGGGAGCAGGGATGATCCAGGTCAACGGCACGGCTCCGTGGCGCAAGAGCAGCCACAGTGCGGGTGACGTGAACTGCATCGAGGTGGCGCTCGGAACGGACGCAGTGGGCTTGCGTGACTCGAAGTGCCCGGAAGCGGGTGAGTTCAGCGTGAGCGCGGACTCGTTCCGGGCCTTCGTGCGATCGCTGAAGAACGACTGAGTTGCGAGCGGGGTGGTTGTGCCACCCGGACCACCTCGCTCCCCTACCCTGACTCCTCGTGACGTCGCCTTCCCTTGATCGCGCTCGACTGTTGGCTGACCTGCAGAAGCAGGTGCTCACTCTTGAGGAGGACCTGCGTGAGCAGGTCGAACGGCTGCCCGAGGTCAAAGGCCGGATGGAGGACCTGCACAAGGCCACGCTTACCTCGGCGACGTTCGGCACGTTCCTCGGCGAGCAGGTCACCCAGTCGGCCGTCGCATGGGTGTTGGGCACGGTGTTCGTGCGGTGGTCCGAGGACAACGGCCTGATCCTGCCCGTGCTGTCGGGACCGGGCGACCGTCTCGCCGAGGCCGAGGACGCGCAGACCGCCTTCTTCCGCCGGCAGCCGCACGCCACCGACGCGGACTGGATCGAGCAGGGCTTCGACTCTCTGCGACGCAGCGACGCCGGCGCGGCCCTGTTCGACCAGGAGCACAACCCGGCGTACCGCATCCCGATGTCGCACGACGGCGCCAAGGCGTTGATCACCTTCTGGCGGTCCCGCCGGCCGGACGGCTCACTGATCCACGACTTCCGCGACGACACGTGGAACACCCGCTTCCTCGGCGACCTCTACCAGGACATGTCTCAGGCGGCGAAGGACAAGTACGCCCTGCTCCAGACGCCCGAGTTCGTCGAGGAGTTCATCCTCGACTACACGCTGACGCCGGCGTTGGAAGAGTTCGGCCTGGAAGGCTTCCGACTGATCGACCCGACGTGCGGGTCGGGACACTTCCTGCTCGGCGCGTTCCACCGACTCGCGGACGCCTGGCGCGAGCAGAACCCGAGCCTGAGCGAGACGGAGATCGCCCGCAAAGCCCTCGACTCCGTCCACGGCGTGGACCTGAACCCTTACGCAGTCGCCATCGCCCGCTTCCGCCTCACCCTCGCGGCGTGGCGGGTAGCGGGTGTGCGCACCATCGAGCAGGCGGAAGGCCAGCGCTGGGCGGTCACTGTCGCGATCGGCGATTCTCTGCTGGCTAACAAGCGCGGAACACTCGACGGAATGGATGAGTTCGTCGGGATCAAACTCACAGCAGAGGATGTCGAAGACTTCCCGACCCTTCTCGACGAAGGTTCCTATCATGTGGTCGTCGGCAACCCACCATACATCTCGGCGAAAGACGCAGTACTCAACCAAGAATACCGCAAGCTCTACTCGGCCTGCCACCGCCAGTTCCAACTGACGGTACCGTTCGCTCAACGATTCTTCGAACTATCACGCCGCGGCGGCAAAGACCGCCGCAGCGCAGGCTTTGTCGGCCAGATTACGTCAAACGGTTTCATGAAGCGCGAGTTTGGCACCAAACTTATCGAGAGGTTCTTTCCAACGATCGATCTGACCCACGTTATCGACACCTCTGGGGCCTTCATTCCAGGCCATGGCACCCCGACTGTCATTCTTGTCGGCCGTCGCCGCCCTCCAGACGAGGGTCACGCCGTGCGAGCAGTACTCGGCATCAAGGGTGAACCGTCACAGCCAGTCAATCCGGCCAACGGGCTGGTCTGGACAGCAATCAACAACCAGATTAATGAGCCAGGCAGCGAGTCGGAATGGGTCAGTGTCGCTGATTTCCCTCGCACACAACTACACCAACATCCCTGGTCACTGAGTGGCGGCGGAGCCGATTCGCTGTTGCAGTTCCTTGCACTGCGTCCGACCTTTTCTGATTCGAATGCACGGGTAGGAACAGGCGTCGTGACTCGCGAGGACGACGTGTACATGGTCGGCACAGGCGCACTCCGCCGTCACCGGATTCCACCCCACCATCGCCTCCCTCTCGTAGAAGGCGATGTAGTACGCGACTGGCGCCTGACCGAACCAACAGGTTCGGTATGGCCATACACAGAGGGTTTGCAATCGGCCGACCACCCATCGATAATAGAACTTCTATGGCCGTACCGCGGCAGATTGAGTTCCCGCGTCGCCTTCGGCAAGAGTCAAATCGAACATGGCCGCTCATGGTTCGAATACTCGATGTTCTTCACTGGAAACTTCAACCTTCCCCTAACGATCACTTTCGCGTTCGTGGCAACACACAACAACTTCACCTTGGACAGGGGCGGCAAAGCCTTCAATCGATCGGCACCCGTCATCAAGCTACCTCCGGAGTCGACCACAGATGACTACTTGACTCTTCTTGGCGCGCTCAACTCATCTACCGCTTGTTTTTGGATCAAGCAGGTCGGCCATGACAAAGGAAACCGCGGAGAAGGTGGCGGTATAACAAGTTCGGCATGGGAGAGGTTCTTCGAACTCAGCGGAACACGGCTAGAACAGTTCCCACTCCCTTCGGGAATGACATCCAGCCGGGCAGAACGCTTGGACGACCTGGCGCAGCGGCTGTCCGCGTCGTCGCCGAAGGCTGTGGCTGATGTTCAGGTTCCACGCCATGATCTCCTCGACCACGCCTATACCGACTGGACTGACCTCCGCGCTCGCATGATCGCCGAGCAGGAGGAGTTGGACTGGGATGTCTACCAGCGCTACGGCTTGCTGTCCGACGCTGAAGCCGCCGAGGTAGTCATTCCCGACCCGGCAACGGTCCCGCCTCTCAAGCTCGGCGAGCGGGCCTTCGAGATCATCCTTGCCCGCAAGGTGGCTGCAGGCGAGACCGAAACGCAGTGGTTCGCGCGGCATGGCTCGACGCCGATCACCGAGCTGCCCGCCCACTGGCCCGAGGACTACCACCGCGTAGTGGAAGCCCGCGTCGCGCTCATCGAAAAGCGCCGGGACCTCGCACTCATCGAGCGTCCCGAGTGCAAGCGCCGCTGGGCCACCGAACCGTGGGAGAAGCAGCAAGAGCGCGCCCTGCGTGAATGGCTCCAAGACCGCCTCGAAGCCCGTCACCTCTGGTACGCCGAGGACACCTACGGAGTCGAGCAGCCGACCACGCGCTCGGTGTCCGAGCTGACCGACCTCATGCGCAACGACGACGACTTCACCGAGGTCGCCCGCTTCTGGGCCTCCGACACCCTGGGCAGCCAGGACATCGACCTCGCCGACATCGTCGCCGCCCTCATCGACGAGGAGCACGTCCCCTTCCTCCCCGTCCTCCGCTACAAGCCCGCCGGTCTCCGTAAGCGCGCCGACTGGGAACACGTCTGGGACCTCCAGCGCCAAGAGGATGCCATCGCCGCCGAACTGGGCAAGGAAGTCACGGACCCTGCAGTGCGCAAGGCCGTCGCCGACAAGCTCGGCACGATCCCCGTCCCCCCGAAGTACGGCTCGGGCGACTTCCTGCGCAACTCCTACTGGCGGCACCGCGGCAAGCTCGACGTCCCCAAGGAGCGCTTCATCTCCTATCCCGCCGCCACCCGTGACGGTGACGGGAGCCTGCTGCTGGGCTGGGCGGGCTGGAACCACCGGGAACAGGCGCACGCGCTTGCCGTCCTCATCAGCCACCGCCAGAACGAGGAAGGCTGGGAGCGAGACCGCCTCTTGCCACTCCTCGCAGGCCTGCACGAAGTGCTGCCGTGGGTGAAGCAGTGGCACGGCGACATCGACCCGGCCATCGGCGAGTCGCCTTACGTGGTCTACCAGGGGTTCCTGGACAACCAGCTCAGCGAGCTGCACATCGCGAAGTCCGACCTCGCGGCGTGGCAGCCGTCCGCCAGGGTCGACGTCTCGCCGCTCCCGCGTAAAGCCGGTGGTCGCGCTACGCAGTCCGCCGCACCTCGCCGCACCAAGGTCGACGTCTCGTTCACCCCGGAGCAGTTCCAAGTGGTGTTGGACTTCGCCCGCAACGGTCCGATGACCACCGCCCAGGCCGCCGAACTCACGGGCCTGCCGACCACCGCGACCCGCGCCCTGCTCAAGCAGATGGTCGAACGGGGCGATCTCGTGCAGACGGGGCAGAAGCGGGGCACGCGCTTCGAGGTGCCTGCCAACACATAATCCCGGGTTCGCCTGCGCCCCGACCCGCCACACCGCTACAGTCCGGAGCCGATTGACTACGGATCGCAGGGGGCGACGTGGGCGAGACATTCGTGTTCGGGTTCGAAGAAGGCGACGAAGAGGACCGTCGGCCACGTCGGAAGCAGGAAACTGCTCCCGACGTGGCCGACGTCCTGAGGGGGAGCGATTCCGGCGGCGTCGTGACCGTGACGGTCGACGACTCGGCCGACGTCCTGTCGGTGACGCTGGCATCGCAGTGGAAGCAGGCCGTCGACCCCAGGGCTCTGGGCTCGGTCGTCACGTCCGCGATGAACGCGGCAACCATGCAGGCACTGGCCAAGCAGGTTGAGCGGCCGGTCACCGAAGAACCACCTGCACCGCCAATCCCGCCGCAGGACAGCTCGCGCATCACTCTGGCAGAGGTGACGCGGCTCATGGACGCGGTCACCGCCGATTTGGAGCGCTTCAAGCGGCAGGTCGCAGAAGTGGTCGACAGGCCGGTGACCGCGGAGAGCCGAGGAGGACACGTGCGCGGTGCCGCGCAGCGCGGGCAGGTGGTCGACATAGCCGTCGACCCGGCCTGGGCCCACACAGCCCGCAACAGCGAGTTGGAGCAGGAACTCGTGGAGGTGCTCCGGGCGCTCCGAGCCCGCAGCGCTCCCGCCGACCTGACACGAGGGCCGCAGAGCCCTGCCATCGCCGAACTCACCGCGCTGGTGAGTGATCCGAACACACTGCTGCGCCGAGTGGGGTTGCTGCCATGACCGACATCTCCGTAGCGCTCGAAGCCATGCGCTCCGACGCCTCTCTGTGGACCGCCGCCGCCGATAACCTGGACCGACCCCGTTCGACGATCGGTGACCTCGTGATCACCGACGCGGAGATGTCCCAATGGGCGGCCGACCGGGGCTTGGACCGCGTCTACAACGACGCCCGCCTCGCGTTGGAGGACATGCTCACCCAGGCGATCGAAGCGTTCCGCGGCCTCGGCGCGAGCCTGCACGCCGCCGCGAACACCTACGAGAGCGAAGAAGAAGCCAACCGGTTGGCGATGGACCGCATCCACAACGAGAGGGGCGTGCGGTGAACCCGCTCGTGCAGCAGGTGGAGGAGAAGTCGCAGGACGCCCAGCAGAACGTCAAGGAGTTCTTCGACCAAGTCGACCGCCTCCTGAGCTGGGTGCCGGCTCCGCTCGAGTACATGATCGACCCCATCGTGCAGGGCATGCGGCTGCTGTCCGAGAAGGTGGCGGAGTTCTGGGATTACGTCGGTCACCTGATCGAGCAGTGGGGTGACCCCGACCGGCTCAAGCAGGTGGGTGAGCAGTGGGTGGCCCAAGTCGGCAACACACTGGGCGACATCGCGGGCACCGTCGCGATCGACGAGCTCCGGACGACCGTCGAGTGGGAAGGGCGCGCGGCCCGTGCCTACCACTCCGTGGTGCCCGCCCAGTCGGCCGGGTTGAACGCGATCAAGGACATCGCCAACCAACTGCGCGGTTCGCTCGTCAACCTGGCGAACGCGATCGAAACGTTCCAGATCACTATGTGGATCGCCTTGGGTGCGTTCGTGGTCGGGGCGGTCGGTGCGATCGCGAGTGCGTGCTCCGTCGTGGGGACACCAGTGGGCATCGCCGCGTTGAGCGCTGCCTGCGGCACGGCCCTCACGCTCATCGGCACGGCCGTGCTCGCGATGAAGTCCCAGGTCAACACGATGGAGGTCGAACAGACCACGATCATGCAGAAGATCCACGACCTCGGTTCGGAGTGGGTGATGCCCGATACCGCGGCGATGGCGGACGCCAGCGCCACCGATGGCGACGGGTCGGACTGGCGGCCGGGATCGTGATCCAGCAGGCATCGGGGCCGCCGCCGCTCGTGTGGATCTCAGAGCCCCGCGCCCGGCAGGTCCACGCTGCCTGCGCTTCGACGGGCCGGTTGTTCGCCGTCGCGAGCCCCGTGCTCGCGACGGCGATCGTGCTGCTCGGCCTGCGCCTCCCGACCGCGTACCACCCGATGAACACGATGGCGTGGATCATCGGCGCGGCTTCGGTGTTCACCGTGCTCTACGCCGCCTTGGGCCTGACGGGCATCAGATCCCTCCTCCAAGGCGGCTACCTCGACGCGGCGGGCGCGCGGAGGACGAGGCGGCTGTTGGCCGCGATGTGGGCGACCGCGGTGTTCTTCTCGTTCCTGGCCTGCTTCGCCTTCATCGGCACGATCGTGAGCCAGGTGGGCGATCCTGAACACCCGGAGGTGCGCTTCACGGTCGCCATCTGGGCGCAGCTGTGCCTGCTGGCCGCACCGCCGGTGCTGACCGGCGTCCTGTTCTTCGTGGGACGCCGTCTCCTGGATCCGATCCCAACTGCCGTCCGACAGGACGCGCCTCCGAGTGCGGACAAGGCAGGGTTCACGACTTACCCGCTGCCACCGCCGCCCCGGCGCCACGTGCGGATCCCGGAGGCACGTGCGCACGAGGTCCGCAGGGCCTGCGGACGGCTCGGTGCCGCCCTGATCACCGCCGGGGTCCTGCTGGCTCCGACGATCGTGCTGCTCGGTGACCGGCTGCCACCGCTCTACCCCGCGCTCGGCTTCCTCAGCTGGACGTTCGCGACCATCGGCGTGGTCCAGGTGTTCATCGCGGCCATCGTGCTCCGAAGTGCTCGCCGGCATGTGACGGGCGACCACCTGGACCTGCCTGAGGCGTTGACGACGCGCAGGTCACTGGGTGTGATCTGGGGACTCGGCCTGTTCTGCACCGTGTTCTCCGGTGCCGGCCTGGTACTGGGACTCTCGATGGCGACCAGCGGCCCGGCCGCCCGTTACCCGGCCGCCGCGTGGGTGGTGCTGTCGCTCATGGTCACGCCGGGAGTGCTCACCGGCATCGCGTTCTTCGCAGGCCGGCGGCTGTTCACACCACCGATCCTCGCACGACCACGTCGGCGTTGAGCCGAACGGGTGATGCCTGAAACGCCGAAGGCCGTCAGTCCTATAACGACAATCAGGGCCGCCCTCACCGTCGTGCGAGCCTGGTCCGGGTGGGCTGACCGGCGGCGATCCGGCCGACTACGGTGGGGCGGCTACCGTCGGTTTCGACAGAATGCGAACCAGGGGGTTCTCCAGCGTGACCACCGCCGGGCCGAGCACCGCGCCGCTGCTCCGGGAGCTGATCGACATCCCGGAGGGCGTCCACCGGGGCGACTTCGTCCTCAAGTTGACCGAGGGCGTCGACACCAAGCGTGACCAGGCGCTGAACAGCTACGTCGTCACACCCCAGCTCCGGGTGGCGTTCGGCGAGGCGCTCGGCCTGATCAAGTCCGCGCTGGACGAGCACAGCTCCAAGGCCGCCTATCTGCACGGCTCGTTCGGCTCCGGTAAGAGCCATTTCATGGCGGTGCTGCACGCCCTGCTCGACGGGCACCCCGGCGCCTTGGACCGGGCCGACTTGGCCGAGGTCACCACGAGGCATCCCTGGCTGGGCGCCAAGCGCTTCCTGCTGGTCCCTTACCACCTGACCGGGTCGGAGAGCCTGGAGGCCGCCATCCTCGGCGGCTACGTGGAGCACATCCGCCGCCACGAGCCGGGCAAGAAGATCCCGCAGGTCTACCGCGCCCAGGGGTTGCTCGATGACGCGCGGAGGCTTCGGGAGAAGCTCGGGGACGAGCGGTTCCTCGCCGGGTTCCCCAACGAGGCCGACACCGGCTGGGGCGACCTCGGCCAGGCGATGACCCCGGAGAAGCTGGACGAGGGGTTCGCCGCCCCGATCGGCAGCCCCGCGTCCGACGACCTGATCACCAAGGTCATCGAGGCGTATTTCCCGAACTACGTCGACTCTGTGCGGGGCTCGGCCAGCGCGTTCAAGCCGCTCGACCAGGGCTTGTCTGAGATCAGCCGACACGCCAAGGAACTTGGCTACGACGGCATCGTGCTGTTCCTGGACGAGCTGGTCCTGTGGCTGGCGGGCAAGATCGGCGACCAGGCGTTCATCAGCCGGGAGACGGAGAAGGTCGCCAAGCTGGTCGAGGCAGGCGACGCGCACCGACCCGCGCCGATCATCAGCTTCATCGCACGTCAGCGCGACCTCCGGGAACTGGGCATCGGAGCCGAGCGCACCGGCGCCGAACTCCAGTCGTTCCACGACCGGCTCAACCATTGGGACGGTCGCATCGAGCGCATCACGCTCGAAGACCGCAACCTGCCGCTGATCGCCCAGGAACGCGTCCTCAAGCCCCTGCCGGGCAAGGAGGAGCAGATGCGGCAGGCGTTCCAGCGGACGTTCGCGCTGCCGGGCTCCGTGCGGGACGTCCTGATCGGCGGGGGTGACGGCGGCTCGTTCGAGCGCACCTACCCGTTCAGCCCGGCGTTCATGGACACGCTGGTCCACGTGTCGTCGGCGTTGCAGCGGGAACGCACCGCGCTGCTGCTGATGCGCCAGATCCTGGTGAACCGGCGCGAGGACTTCCGCCTGGGTCAGCTCGTGCCGCTGGGCGACCTGTTCGACGCTGTCGCCGACGGTGCCGACCAGCCGTTCACCGAGCAGCTCAAGCACGAGTTCGAGGAGGCACGCACCCTCTACCAGCGCACCCTGCGGCCGATGCTGCTGCGCGACCGCGACCTGCGCGAGGAGCAGGTCGCGGGGCAGGCGGACGCGGACCCGGCCGTGCTGCGTGCGTTCCGTAGCGACGACCGCCTGGTCAAGACGCTGCTGCTGGCAGCGCTCGCGCCGGACGTGGAGGCGCTGCGCGACCTCACCGCCCGCCGGCTCGCCGCGCTCAATCACGGCACCATCACCGCGCTCATCCCAGGTCAGGAGGTCGGCGAGGTCGTCCGCCGCTTGCGCAGCTGGGCCAGCCGCGTCGCCGAGCTGCAACTCGGCGAGGGCAGCGACCCGAGCGTGCGGCTCAACCTGGTCGGGGTGAACGTCAACGCGATCCTCGACCGGGTCGTCTCGCTCGACCAGCAGCCCGCGCGCCGCAAACTGGTCCGCGAACTGCTCTTCTCCGAACTCGGCGTGACCGACACTGGCACGACTCCCGTCGAACACCCGGTGGTGTGGCGAGGCAGCCGGCGCACCCTCGAGATCGTGTACGGCAACGTGCGGGACCGCCAGGAGCTGCGCGACGACCTGTTCGAGCCGTCCGTGGACGGCCGCTGGCGGCTGATGCTCGACTACCCGTTCGACCCCGACAACCAGTCCGCGGCCCAGGACCGCATCCGTGTGCTCGAACTACGGGCGCTGGGGGGCAACCGCCCGGCCGTGGCGTGGTTGCCAGGGTTCTTCACCTCTGACGTGCTCGACAAGCTCGGCAGGCTGATCAAGGTCAACTATCTACTCGGCGACCGGGCCAGGCTCGAGGAGCACACCCGGACGATCGGACCCGAGGACCGCAGGCGCGCGCACGACCTCCTGGGCAACCTCCGGAGTTCGCTGCGCAACGAACTGCGGGACGCGCTGAAGAACGCCTACGGGCTGATCAGCCGCCCGAAGGAGGAGATCGTCCAGGACTGGAACGACCACCTGGTCAGCCTCGATGCGACGGTCAACCCCAAGATCGACGCCGGCCGTTCGTTCGCGGAGGCCCTGCGCTCCCTGGTGGACCAGCTCTACGCCGCGACCTATCCCGACCACCCCGACTTCGACCCCCAGCGCAAGGGCGACATCGTCCGGGATGCCGACCTCCGCACGACGCTCACGCTCGTCAGGATGGCCGCCGACGCGCCGGAGGGCCGCATCGAGGTCGAACGAGCCGACCGCGAGGCCCTTCGGCGGATCGCACACCCGCTCCGGCTCGGCGAGGAACACAACGGGCCGTTCGTGCTGGGCCGGTACTGGGCCGACGAACTGGACCGGCGTGCCGCCCAAGAGCACGGCGACGGGGAGCTGACCGTGCGGACCGTCCGGGGCTGGCTGAGCCACCTGGGCATGGAACGCGTGGTGGAGAACTTGGTGATCGCCGTTTTCGCCGAGCTGACCCACCGGGCTTGGATGCGCGGCGACCGGCGGATGGACCCGCCGGAGACGCCGAAGGACCTCGCCGACGACATGGTGCTCTACCGGCAAGCCCTGCCGTCGGTAGAGCAGTGGGAGACGGCCTGCCGGCTGGCGGAGGCCCTCACCGGCAGGTCACTGCGGACCGCCGTGATCTCCCCGCGTGCCGTGGCGAAGTTCTCGCGGGCCGTGCGGGCCAAGGTCGACCAGGTGCGCCTGCCCGCCGTGGAGCTGGTGGAGGTGCTCGACCAGCACGCGATCCGTCTCGGCTTGGACCTCGGCGCGTCCTACGGCCGTTACCGGGTGGCCGTCGTCGCCCGCGACCTGGTGACCGGGCTGCACGCGGTGCACGACCCGACCAAGCTGGTCGAGGCGCTCGCGGACGCCGACCTCGGTGGCGTCGAACCGATGCTGGTCAGCAAGTCGCTGGAGTCGGCCGGCGAGGTGGCGGGTGCGTTGCGGACCGCCGACTGGGACATCCTCGACATGCTCGACGACCCCGCCGCCGCCGAGGTGGCGGCCGAGCTGCGCGTGGGCGCGAACGCCAACGAGCACGCCGTGCCCATGCGCAAGGCGCTCGACCAGGCGAAGCGTCGCCTGATCACGCTGTTCCGGCCGCCGAAGCCCCGCCCACAGCCCCCTGGCGGCACCACTCCCCCGCCGGCGCCGGAGCCCGCGCCCGGTGCGCGTCAGGCCAAGGGCAGCCTCGGTGACGTCCTCGGCGAGCTGCGAAAGTTCGGCGAGGAGCACCCTGACGCGACCATCGAGGTGACGTTCCGCGTCGTGGAGGGCGGATGATCTCGACCGACCTCGACTCCGCGATCGAGAACGCCGTCGTCAGCCGGGTGACAGACATCGTCGAGAAGCTGGACGCGGCGGGCAACGGGAACCCCGGACGAGTCGTGATCGGTGTGCGGACGCGGCACGAACCGGTGTGGCACGGACCGGCCGAAGGTGAAGTGCGCGGGCACCCCGTCCGCTACGTCGCCTGCCCGTCGGTGCTCTCCGTGCTGTCCGCGCTGGCCCTGCCGCCGGCGGACGGCTCGACCTACGAAGTGCTGGTCGTGCTGACCGACTGCGACGAGGAAGAACTCGGCGACGCCGTGAGGGCGCGGCTGCACCGGGAGCAGCTGCACGAGGTGAGCAAGTACACCCTGCTGCAAGACCTGCTGCGGACCAGGCAGCTCGACCCGCGCCTGCGCGGCCGGGACAACGCCTGGCTGGTCGACGCCCTGGTGCAACTGGCCCGCACCGGAGGGCTGCCGAACACGACCGGGCTGTCGTTCGGCCGCGACGTCGCGTTGCGTCACGTCGTGCGCAACCGGTTGGCGGTGGACCACGCGACGCTGGACCTCAGCGCGTTGATCACCGCTGTGGACGACCTGGCGACCGTCACGCGGTGGCGCGAACTCGGGGCCGACGAACGCCGGGGCATCACCGAGCACCTCGTGGAACGTCTGGGCCGCGCCGCCGACGTGGTGCTGCGCTTGGCCGCCGGCCGGGACGACGTGGTCCCCGAACTCCTCGTCGCCGACGTCCTGACCCGTGCTCCCGAAGACGACGTGACCGCCGCACGGGCGTTCGGCGCGTTCGCGCACTCGCGGTTCGGGTCCGACGAGCCGTCCCGCGCCGACCTGAGTGTCGCGGCGTCGGCTGCCATGGAACTCGTGTCCCGCTCCGACACGCAGCGGGCCTGGCAGCAGGTCCGCCACGCGGACGCACTGCTGGCCCAGCTGAACGCCGTGGAGTTGGCGCACCACAGCCGACTGCTGCCCAGCGGACTCGTCTCGCGCATGGAGCGCGCGGCGACCACGCTGGACGAAGCCGACCTGCTGGCCGTCGAGGAGCACCACGCCACGGGCGACCAACGACCACAGGTCCGCAGGTTGCGCGCGGCGGTTCGGCTGCGCCGCTGGCTCGACAGTTCACCGCACGACATCACCACGGTGCCGGACGCGCTGCGACGCCACGCCCGCGACCTGGCGTGGGTCGACGGCGAGCTCACCCAGGTGCGCCGGGGCTCGTCGAACACGGTGGTGGCCAAGGCTCTCGGCCGGATCACGAAGCGCGCGGGAGCCCGACGCGCAGAACTGGACCGGCAGTTCGCACGAGCCCTGCCCGAAGCCGCCTACACCCGCCCGGACGGCGTGGGCACCGTCGAGACCCTCCTGCGCGACGTCGTCGGACCGCTCGCCCGCAAGCACAAGGTGCTACTGGTCGTGGTCGACGGCATGTCGGGCGCGGCGGCGGCCGAGATCGCCGGTTCGATCGAGGACAACCCCCGTCTCGGCTGGACCGAGGTGGTGCGGTCGCCCGGTGGGGGGCGAGAGGCGGTGCTGGCCGCGTTCCCCACCGAAACGGCCTACAGCCGGACGTCGCTGTTGACCGCGTCGCTGGCCGCCGGGACCGCGGACGACGAGCGCCGGGCGTTCCCCAAGCACGGGTTCTGGCCGCCCCGAACGCGGGCGGTACTGGTGCACAAGGCGGGCGTAACCGGCTCATCCGGTGCGGATCTCGGAGCCGAACTGGACGCGGAGTTCGCCCCGCGCGCCGAGCCGCAGGTCTTGGCCGTCGTGCTGAACACCGTCGACGACGCGTTGAGCCGAGGCAGGCAGGCGGAGGACCCGGCATGGGGCTATCGCGACGTGGCGCACCTGCCGGAGCTGCTCGACCGGGCCGCCGAGGGTGGCTGGGTCGTCGTGCTCACCAGCGACCACGGCCACGTGTTGGAGCACGGCTCCGAACACCGGCCGGACGCCACCGGCGGCGCCCGCTGGCGGTTGCCGAGCGGTGAGACGCGACCCGATGAAGTGGTGTTGACCGGTCCGCGGGTCTTGGTGCCCGGCGGGACGGCGGTGCTGGCCGCCTCGGAGGACATCCGCTACGGCGGTCGCACCCACGGCTACCACGGCGGCGCGGCCCTCGCCGAGGTGGCGATTCCGCTCGTCGTCCTCCTCCCGCCGGGTGTCGAGGAACTGGACGGGTGGTCGGTGCACTCCCAAGGCGCACCGGACTGGTGGACCGGTCGTCGGACCGCCGGACCGCCGAAGCCGTCGCCCGAGAGCAAGCGGCGGACCCCTAGGACACCCGCGCCCCAAGCGGACCTCTTCGCCGAGGACACCGTGTCACGTGGCACCCTTCTGATCGCCGGCGAGACGTTCGTCAACACGCACAAGGGCCAGCCCGCCAACCGGGTCCTGAAACCGGAGGTCTTCCGGGACGTGGTGGACGCCGTGCTCACCGCCGGGGGCAGGTTGCCCGTCGCGGACGTCCTGCGGGCCGCGGGTACCCCGGGGCGCAACCCGCGTGGTCTGGTCGCGGCTCTCGGTCGAGTGCTGAACATCGACCAGTTCCCAGTGGTGGACCTGATCGACGACGGGCGCACGGTCGTGATCAATGAGAAGCTGCTGGACGAGCAGTTCCCCGAAGGACGCTGATGAAGACCGTCAGTCCGGCACGCAGACGTGCGGTGCTCGCGGCACTGCGGCGCGGCACCGTGCCGGAGAGCGGCTTGGACTTGTTCGCCGTCGGGATGGACCGGCTCGCACCGACGTTGGACGAGGAACTCGCAGCGTGCGCCGCGGGCGGGGCGGGGTTCAAGGCGGTGCGCGGCGAGTACGGCGCGGGCAAGACGTTCCTCGCCCGCTGGCTCGCCGAGCGGGCCAAGGCCGTGGGCATGGCGGTCAGCGAGGTGCAGGTCTCCGAGACCGAGACGCCGTTGCACCGCTTGGAGACGGTGTACCGGCGGCTCTGCGAGAACCTGACCACCGCGGTCAGCCCGCCCAGTGCGTTCCGCTCGGTGCTGGACAGCTGGCTGTTCGCGTTGGAGGAGGACGTCCTCACCGAAGGCGACGTCGACGACTCCGATGCCGACCGGCTCGGTGACGCGGTCGACGCGTTGCTGGAGTTGAGGCTCGGCCAGATCGCCCGCACCACGCCCGGTTACGCCGCGGGCCTGCGCGGCTACCGCAAGGCCGTGGCCGTCGGGGACGGCGACACCGCGGACGGCCTCGCTGCCTGGCTCGCGGGTCAGCCACACGTCGCAGCCGGCGCCAAGCGCACGGCGGGCGTCAAGGGCGACATCGACCACTTCCAGGCATTGGGCTTCCTCCAGGGTCTGCTGACCGTGCTGCGCGACGCCGGGCACCCAGGCCTGCTGTTGGTGCTCGACGAGATCGAGACACTTCAGCGAGTTCGCGGCGATGTCCGGGAGAAGGGGCTCAACGCGCTGCGCCAACTGCTGGACGAGATCGACGCGGGCCGCTTTCCCGGCCTGTTCCTGGTGATCACCGGGACGCCGGCGTTCTTCGACGGGCAGCAGGGCGTGCAGCGGCTCCCGCCTCTGGCGCAGCGGCTGGCCACGGATTTCACGACCGACCCGAAGTTCGACTCCCCTCGGGCGGTTCAGCTTCGGCTGCCCGGGTTCGACCTGGTCAAACTGGGGGAGCTGGGACGGGCGGTGCGCGACCTGTACGCGGGCGTGGCACGCCACCCCGACCGCGTGTCGTCGGTGGTGGATGACGCGTACATCGCTCAGCTCTCCGATGCGGTCACCGGCGGTCTCGGTGGCCAGGTGGGTGTGGCGCCGCGGATCTTCCTGCGCAAGCTGGTCGCCGACGTGCTGGACCGCGTGGACGAGCACGACGACTTCGACCCGCGCAGGCACTACGCCCTCACCCTGACCCGGTCCGAGCTGACGGAGGTCGAGCGGAACGCCGCAGCGCGCTCCGCCGACGACATCGAGCTGGACCTGCCGTGACCACCGGCCTCGACGGCCTGCACCCGGCGCTGGTGCACCACATCGTCAACACGCTTGGGTGGGGTTCGCTGAGGCCGTTGCAAGCCGAGGCGGTGGGGCCGCTGGTGGACGGAGACGACGCCGTGCTGCTGGCACCCACCGCCGGGGGCAAGACGGAAGCAGCCTGCTTCCCGCTGCTCAGCGCGATGGAGCGGCACAAGTGGACCGGCCTGTCGGTCATCTACGTGTGCCCGCTCAAGGCACTTCTGAACAATCTCCACCCCCGTTTGAAGGGCTACGCCTCGTGGCTAGGGCGGCGGGTCGGCCTGTGGCATGGCGACACGACCCAGGCCACTCGCCAGAAGATCCTCCGCGACCCGCCGGACATCCTGCTCACCACGCCGGAGTCCTTGGAGGCGATGCTCGTCAGCGTCAAGGTGGAGCACGGCACGTTCTTCGCCGGTCTCCGCGCGGTGGTGGTGGACGAGGTGCACGCCTTCGCCGGGGACGATCGAGGCTGGCACCTGCTGGCCGTCTTGGAGCGCCTGACACGGGTGGTCGGGCGACGCATCCAGCGGGTCGGTCTGTCCGCGACGGTCGGCAACCCGCGTGACCTGCTGACCTGGTTGCAGGGTTCCGGTCAGGGGACGCGCCCGGCTCGGGTGATCGCGCCAGGTGTCACCGGCGCCGCGGTGAACCCCGCCTCGGTCGGCGAGATCGAGCTGGACTACGTGGGCTCGGTGTCCAACGCGGCCACGGTGATCTCCTCGCTGCACCGAGGGGAGAAGCGGCTGGTGTTCTGCGACTCGCGACAGCTGGTGGAAGAACTGGGCGAGGCGATCCGGAGCCGTGGCGTCACCACGTTCCTGTCTCACGCGTCCCTATCCGTGGATGAGCGGCGGCGAGCTGAACTGGCGTTCGCCGAAGCCCGCGATTGCGTGATCGTGTCCACGAGCACTTTGGAGCTGGGCATCGACGTGGGCGACCTGGACCGGGTCATCCAGATCAACGCTCCCAGCTCAGTGGCGTCGTTCCTGCAACGCCTCGGGCGCACCGGTCGCCGGGCCGGGACAGTTCGCAACTGTCTGTTCCTCGCCATCAGACGCAATCAGGTGCCTTGGGTTGCAGGGCTACTTCTGCTGTGGAGCAAGGGGTTCGTCGAACCGGTCACCGCGCCGGCACAGCCGCGGCACATCGTCGCGCAGCAACTGTTGGCGCTCGCGCTCCAGGAGAACCGCATCGGCGACCGGCTGTGGGTGGAGGGGTGGAACGGCTTGGCGCCGTTCGACCGCAGCGCCGAGCCGATCCTGCGGTACCTGGTGGACAACGGCTTCCTCGACCGGGACGGCGACCTGCTGTTCATCGGTCCCGCGGCGGAACAGCGCTTCGGGCGCAGGCACTTCATGGACATGACGGCGGTGTTCACCGCGCCGCCTCAGTTCACCGTTCTGCATGGCCGCCGCGAGATCGGGCGCACCGACCCTGCGCTGCTCACCGAGAAGGTGGAGGGGCCTCGTCTGCTGCTCCTGGGTGGCCGGAGCTGGAAGGTCGGTTGGATCGATTGGAAACGGCGTCGCTGTTTCGTGGAAGAGGCAACCGGTGGCGGCAAGGCCCGCTGGCACACCCCTGGGTTGAGTGGTGCCTCACTGGAGCTGAGTCGCGCGGTTCGGGACGTGCTGCTGGGCAGTGATCCGCCCGTGAAGATCACCCAGCGGGCTCAGCGCGCGTTGACCGAGGAGCGTGAGGACGCGAGCAGCACCGTCCACCCGGGCGGAACGGTCGTGGCCCGTGACGGCATGGACGTGCGCTGGTGGACTTGGGCGGGCTATCGGGCGAACGCCACCCTCGCCTCGACGCTGTCCGAACTGACCGATGCCAAGCAACGCGCGGACGACGCGTCGATCCGGCTCCGCACTGACGTCACAGTGGACGGGTGGCGGGCGGCGCTGACGGACGCAACTGAGCGCTTGTGCCTGCCGGAGGTCGACGAGCGGGCACTGGAAGGCTTGAAGTTCGGTGGAGCGCTCCCCCACGCGCTCGCGACGGCGACCCTGGCGGCGCGGCTGGCCGATCTCGACGGCGCGTCGGCGGTACTGGCGGAACCGAGCCGTTTCACCGTTACCGGCTGAGGTGCCGCCGACCGGGTTCCTCAGCCGATCCGGTGTAACGATGACACGTCCACGTTCTATATGTCTCACAACGAATCATGCCGAACCGAGCACTGAACTGCGTGCACTGATCCGCCGCCCTGACGACAGGGCCATCCGACGTACCCAAGGCAGAAAACGTGACGAATCGTCAAGTTCGTCACTCCAAGGTTACCGGGCGCGAATTCCGACGAAGTACCTCGGATCAGTACCGGCACATCCGACGAGGACTCACATTGAGCATCTCCATCGATCCGCTGCGTTTGTCCAAGCCGCAGGACTCAAGCACCTACCTGGCCATCAAGACCATGCAGGGTGGACGCTCCGTCTGCACGACCAGGGTCCCCCTCCTGGACCTGCCCACGATTCTGCCGGTGCCCGATCCGAACAACGTCGACAAGGACAACCGCAAGGTCGACCGACTGCACGCCAAGCAGTTCGGCCAGTACCTGGACAACAAGCAGGACTGGGTCGCCCCTGCCCTGCTGGCGCGGGACAGCGGCGGCTGCCTCTTCGAGAAGGTCGACGAGCACGGTGCCGTGGGCTACCTCACCGTACCGTGGGCGATCGGAGGCATCTCGTCCCTCCGGACGATCGACGGCCAGCACCGCGTTCTCGGTGTCGCCATCGAGAAGCAACGCATCACCGATGCGATCACCGCCGTTGACCGCGAGATGGCCCGCAAGGTCAGCACCGAGAAGTCGGCCAAGCTGCAGGCCGACCGCGAGAAGCTGATCAGCCAGATGAACCGGTTGAAGGACGAGTACGTCGGCCTCGACATCTACGTCGAGCCCGATCCCATCAAGGCACAGCAGATGTTCGTCGACGTCGCCGACAACGCCAAGGGAATCAGCAGCGCCGTTCGGGCCCGGTTCGACAATTACAAGGTCGCCAACCGCACGCTGTCGGATGTCATCGACCACCCGTTGCTGAAGGGGCGGGTGGACGCCGAGCAGGACCGCATGACGGCGAAGAACCCGCACTTGCTGGGAGCCAAACACGTCGCCGATATCACTCGGGCGGTTATCGCGGGGCCCGGCGGTCGGGTCACCAAGAAGGCCGAGCAGACGCTGACCGACGGTGAGGTGATCGAGCAGGTCAAGGACTTCCTCGACGCCATCTCCCACGCGTTCAGCGCCCTCGCCGCCATCACCGAGGAAGACCCCGACCTGAGCCGGAAGGTCGGTGAGCCCACCATGTCCCAGGAGTTGCGGCGCAGGTCGCTCCTGGGATCGGTGGGTATGTTGCGCGTGTTGGGTGGCGTCTTCCACGTGCTGCGTTCGGGGGACAACCCCGCGGAGTTGAACGACATCACCGAGTTCTTCAAGCGTCTCGACCGGCACATGGCTGCGCCGGTCACCGAGACCAGCATCTGGCGCAGCACCAACGCCGAGGTCGACTTCGAGCCCAACGCAGCCGCGCCGATCATGCGGACGCAGAACATCATCCACCTCGTGGAGGTCATCGCCGGTTGGTACAAGAAGGCGCCGGCTGCACTGTGAGCTCCACTGCACGCAGTCGACGCCCCGAGGGCGGAGATTCCGACGCGCACGCAGCTGGTCGCCATGGCACACAAGAGAACCGACCCGCCGAATCGACCGGTTGACGCGGGCGACCTGCACATGCCACGGGGGTTCGCCCCCGTGGCATGTGCTGACACACCGGGCGAGGTCGAGCAGTCCCGCTGGAGCAGCGGGGCGCGGTTCGGCGGCACCGCCCTTCGGGCGGCCGGCTACTGCTGGAAGTAGAGCGAACCGGTCAGTGCCCAACGGAACGAAGGTCGTCGTGCCCGACGTCGAGATCGGCGACGGGGGACGTCCGTGGAACACGAAGCCGGGGAAGCGAGTCCGCTGCCGAAACTCGGGAGTACTTGGGGAAATGGCGCGTGACGGCAGGCAGTATCTCTCGGTATCCGAGGTACTAGTGCGCACGAGTGCTCTGACCGCGCAGGCGGGTGAGGGGTGCTCACGACGGATTGCGACGCACGATCTTGAGAGTCATGTCGCAACGACGAAGAGCGCGCGCCCGCCGTCCCCGGCCCGATCCCGTGCGCGTGGAGGAGTTGGTGGCGTACTTGCGCGCTGACCGGGCGTGGCGGGACGAGGTGGCCAAGCGGCTCGTGGCGAGGCTGGACCAGCGGCTCGTGCGGTCGGCGCGGGCGTACGGGTGCCGACCCATCGCGCACGTGGCGGAGGAATTGGACAGCCAGGCGTGCGTCGACCTCGGGCCCGGTGTGCCGTACCAGCTCGCCAAGGCGGTGTACGGGCAGGTGCGGTTGCGGGGTGCGGCGCGGTTGCGGCAGACGGCGCGCAGCCTGCGCGTGCTCGGCGTGTACCTGTGCGGCAACGACTTGGCCGGTTGCCCGTGCACGGAGGCGTTGGCGCGTGATCCGCAACAGGCGCGCGTCGATCGCGTGGTGAGTGGCGCCTTGGACGGCGCGGGCTTCTAGCCGAACACGTTTGGGCGGTGACCCGGATGGGCAACAAGATCACCGTGGGCAAGATCCGAATCGGCACCTCCGGCTGGCATTATCCCGAGTGGCGTGGTGAGTTCTACCCGCGCGGGTTGCAACAGCGGCTGGAATTGCAGTTCCTGTCACGCCGCTTCGACACGGTCGAGATCAACGGCTCGTTCTACGGGCTGCGCAAGCCGACGGACTTCAAGTCGTGGTTCGAACGCACCCCCGAGGACTTCGTGTTCGCCGTCAAGGGGCATCGGGAGATCACGCACACGAAGCGATTACGCGACGTCCGGGAGGACGTGGAGGAGTTCTTCGGCTCCGGCGTCCTCGACCTCGGCCCGAAGCTCGGGCCGATCCTGTGGCAGCTGCCGCCGACGCTGCCGTGGCGGCCCGAGCGGCTCGCCGCGTTCCTGGACCTGTTGCCGGGCCCGCCGGTCCGGCACGCGCTCGAAGTCCGGCACCCGAGCTGGGACACGCCCGAGCTGGTGGAGTTGTTGGCAGAGCACGACGTCGCGCTCGTCGTCGCCGAATCCGCGGGCCGCTTCCCGGAGCCGCGCGAGCTCACCACCGACTTCGTCTACGCCCGCCTGCACGGCGACGAAGAGCTGTACGTCAGCGCGTACTCGGACGCGGCCCTGGACCGCTGGGCCTCGCGGTTCCGCGAGTGGTCGGCCGAGCGCGACGTGTACGTCTACTTCGACAACACGATGGGCGGCGCCGCGCCGTTCGACGCCCTCGCGCTCGCCGAACGCCTCGACTGAGGCGCGGTCAACCGAGCCGCGGTCAGCCGAGGCACGGTCAGGGGAGGTGCGGTCAGCCGAGCCGGGGCACGCGGTTCAGCACGACGCCGAAGTGCTTGGCGTAGGCGTCCAGCAACGCGTCGTCGTCCAGCTCCTCGATCACCTTGTCGTCACCGGTCGTGGTGATCAACTTGTTCTCCGCGATGGTGATCCGCCCGGTCGCCGTCGGCAGCGAGCACGTCGCACCGCGCCGGAACGGCGACTCCGGCCACGTCTGCTGGTACCAGCACGTGGCGCGGAACTCCTCCAACGCGCGCGGGCGCAGTTCGAGGCGGTACTGGGGCACGCCGTTGAACAGCACGTCCACGTCCCCCTCCGGTGTGTCGACCATCCGGAACACACCGGCGGGATCGTGCTGGTCCTCCCGGCTGACGAGGTCCAACGGCCGCAGGCTGAACCGCCCGAAACCGACGTCGACGAGCAGATCGCCCACGCGCAACGCCAAGTGGTCGAACGGCGGCCCGTACGCGCCGTCGTTGAACACCTTGGCCGACAGCATCCGCACGTCGTGCCCCAACGCCCTCAGCAACGCCGCGAACGCCCCGTTGAGCTCGTAGCAGAACCCACCGCGCCGCCGGTTGACGATCTTGTTTACCAACAGGTCCTCGTCGAGCACGATCGGCTCGCCGAGGTGGATGCTGAGGTTCTCGAAGGGCACCGTGGCCACGTGCCGTTCGTGCAGCTCGACCAGGGTGCTCGCGCGCGTCGCGCCGATCCTGGCCAGGTAGGCGTCAAGTGTGCGGTCGTCCATGCGCACCAACTTGCACCTTCGAGTGCGGTGGAGGTCAAGCAGTGGTTCCCCACCGCGCCTCGACCGAGCCATCGTCCGCGACGAACAGCACCGACACGCGCATGGTGACGACCGTCGTCTCGATCGTGCGGATCAACGACCGGTAGGTGGGCACGTCCGGGAGGGCCAACGCCACCTCGTCGTCCGGGTACTCCTCCCGGAGCTGCAGCACCTTCACCACCGCACCCGCGAACCACACGCGCGCCTGGGTGGCCGGTTGCGTCGGCTTGGCCTCGTGCACGCGCCGTGGGTCGGCGTAGGACGTCGACGGGTAGCCCTTCACCTCGACGTGCAGCGGCGTTCCGGCGCGTTCGGCCCGGATGTCGGTACCGCGCTCACGGGAGGCGGTGTCCGCGACCCGCAGCACGTCCCAGCCCTCGCGCACCAACCACGCGACCAGGCGCTTCTGAACGACCTCCTCCCGGCGGTCCGTCTCGGCCCGACTCCCCGGCGAGGGGCTGGGCGCAGGCATTGCTTCCCGGCGACGTGGCGACACGGCGAGGTCGGGCAAGCGGTTGCGGATGGGGCGGGCGAAGTCGTCCCGGGCGATGCGCCCTTCCCTCGCCAACCGGCGGCAGTAGATGTTCGCCTGCGAGTGGTTGGTGTGCAGCGCGGCCGCGATCTCACCGTCGCTGAGCCCTTCCGGGTGCTCGGCGAGCAGTTGGAGAACGCGGTCGGCGAATCCCACACCGGCATGGTCCCACCGGCTCGCGGGGTACGCCGGAGATCACCCGGGTATCCCGACGACGTGACGGGAGAGGTGAGGGTCGGGACGTCAGGTTGGGTGTACCCGACCTGGCGCGGTGCGTTCTACCCGGAAGGTCTGGTGCAGCGGCGGGAGTTGGAGCACATTTCCGGGCTCCTCACGTCGGTCGAGTTGAACGGCTCCTTCTACTCCCTGCAACGCCCCTCCAGCTACCGGGCGTGGGCGCGGCAGACGCCGGACGACTTCCTGTTCGCGGTCAAGGGCGGCCGGTTCATCACCCACCTCAAGCAGTTGCGCGACGTGGAGATCCCGCTGGCCAACTTCTTCGCCTCCGGCGTGCTGGCGCTCGGCCCCAAGCTCGGACCGGTGCTGTGGCAGCTGCCCCCGACCACCGCCTACGACCCCGACCGGCTGACCACGTTCTTCGACCTCCTCCCCCGCACCACGACCGCCGCGGCCGCGCTCGCCGAACGGCACGACCACCGCCTGTCCGACGAACGCACCTGGACCACCACCGACGCCCACCGGCCCCTGCGGCACGCGCTGGAGGTCCGGCACCCGACGTTCCAGGTCCCGGAGTTCCACGACCTCCTCCGCGCGCACGGGATCGCGCTGGTCGTCTCCCACTCCGCCGACCGGTTCCCCTACCTCGAAGACGTCACGGCGGACTTCGCGTACGTCCGGCTGCACGGCAACCAGGCCCTGTACGTCGGCAGCTACACCGACGACGAACTGGACGAGTGGTCCGCGAAGATCCGCGCCTGGGCCGCCGACCACGACGTCTACGTCTACTTCGACAACGACACCGACGCCGTCGCACCGCACGACGCCCTCCGCCTCGCCGGCCGCCTCGCCCTGCCGAAACCAGGACCTGCCCACACAATCAGGTGAACGGCGGTCGCCGGGACCCCACGCCGCCGCCGACCACAGCACCCTGGAGCGGTGGAGGTGACCTCGATGACGACCCGCGGCCTCGTGACCGCCCTGGTCCTCACCACCGGAGCCCTGGCCTCGAGCGGCACGGCGGTGGCGCACCAACCCGATCCGACCTGCGACCGCGGCGAGTTCTGCGTGTGGTCGGGCACCCGGTACACCGGCGACTCCCACCGGCTCGACCTGGAGTCCGCGAACCCGCGCGAGTGCATCCCGCTGCCCGACGGCTTCGTGGCGCGCTCGTTCGTGAACAACCTGACCCGGGACACCTCGGTCTACCAGCGGGTGACGTGCTCGACCGAGGCCGAGTTCACCACCTACCCGGGCAAGGGCACCTACGTCCCCGACGCGCCGTTCGTGGTCAGGGCGATCCAGGTCTGGGAACCCTGATCGACCGACTACTTTCCGAACCTGGTTGACTACGCACCGCAAGAACGTCCGGTGGCGCGAACCGGCATGAGGTCGTCCCGACCGGGCCGGCAGAACGGAGTGGCAGAACCGTGAGCTACCCGCCGCCGCCCCTACCACCCCGGTACCTGTGGATCCCGGCGCCGCACGCGCACCGGATCCGCACGAGCTGCCGACGGGTCGCCGTGCTGCTGATCACCGCCTGCCTCGTGCTGATCCCGCTGCTCGCGCTGCTCGGCGGCCACCTGCCGCCCGTCTACCCGGCGCTCGGCGTCTTCAGCTGGTCGCTCGTCGGCAGCAGCATGGTCATGGTGGTGCTGGCGGGCGCCTTCCTCCTCGCCGCCCGACGCCACGTGTCGGCCGAGCACCTCGACCTGCACAAGGTCCGCGAACTGCGCTCGGGGATCGTCGTGGCGTGGACGTCGTCGCTCTTCATGACCATGTTCGCCTTCGGCGGCCTGTCACTCGGGCTGTCGCGGCGGTTGTCGTCGGGGCAGCTCGACCCGGACGCCCGCGCCACCTCCTGGCCCGGCGTGTGGGCGCTCATGCTCCTGCTGGCCACGCCCCTCGTGCTCGCCACCATCGCCCTGGTCACGGGCCGACGGCTGCTCGGACCGCCCGCGCGCCGCCGAACGCGCTAACCGGCCGGAACGCCGATCGCCAGCACCGCCGTGTCGTCCTCGACGCCGTCGCCCAGCCGGTCCAGCAGGCCGACGAACGCGTCCACGGCCCCCGCCGCGGACACCGGGGGCAGGCCGGCCGCGAACGCCAGCAGCTCCTCTTCGCCGTAGCGGGTCTCCGGACCGGTCCGCGCCTCGATCAAACCGTCGGTGTACAGCACGAACGTGTCACCGGCGGCCAGGTGGACGGTCGTGGTGACGACCCGCGCGTCCGGCAGGATCCCGATCAGCTGACCACCGGGCATCTCCGCGTACTCGACGGTGCCGTCCGCGCGCAGCAGCAGGCCGGGCGGGTGGCCGCCGGCCGCCAGCGTGAGCGTGCAGCGGTCCTCCTCGACGGTCAGCACGCCGAACGTCACCGTGCAGAACCGCGGGTACCCGGTGTCCACCTCCTGGTTGAGCACGGTGTTGAGGTTGGTCAGCACCGCCACCGGGTCGGGGTCGTACACGGCCGCCGAACGCAGCGTGTAGCGGGTCAGCGACGTCACCACCGCCGCGTTCGCGCCCTTGCCGCACACGTCGCCGAGGAACACCGCCCACCGGCCGTCCGCCAGCGGGAACAGGTCGTAGAAGTCGCCGCCCACCTCGAACGGCGACGCGTGGTGGTAGTGCGTCGCCGTCTCCACGCCCGGCACGGCGGGCAGCACCGGCGGCAGCAGGGTGCGCTGGAGGGTCGTCGCGAGCCGCCGGATCTCGTCGCGCTCCCGCTCCGCCTCCTGTCGGGCGCGCAGCAGCTCCCGCTCGTACGCACGGCGGTCGCTCGCGTCGAACACCGTGGTGCGGATCAGCAACGGCTCACCGTCACCGCCCGTCTTCAGGGTGGAGTTCACCAGCACCGGCAGCCGCGTGCCGTCGGCCGCGACCATCTCCAACGCCACGCCGCCGACCTCGCCCTGCATCCTCAGCAACGGCGCGAAGTGCGTCTCGTGGTACAGCTTGCCGCCGACGGTGAGCAGGTCCGCAAACCGCAGCCGACCCACCAGCTGCACGCGCTCGTACCCCAGCCACCGCAGCAGCGTCCCGTTCACCTTCGCGATCTGCCCGTCGAGCATGGTGGACAGGTAGCCGCACGGCGCGTTCTCGTACAGGTCGTCGGCGCTGTCCTCCAACAACGCCGAGAACGCCTCGCGGTCGCCCGTCACGCGGTGTCCGCCACGAACTCGGCGATCGCCGCCGCGGTGGCCTCGGGTGCGCTCAGCTGCGGGCAGTGGCCCGTGGCGGGGAGCGTGACGAGCTTGCTGCCCGGGATCCGCGCGTGGACGTACGCGCCCACCTCGGGCGGCGCGATGACGTCCTGCTCGCACTCCAGCACCAGCGTCGGCACGGTCACCGCGGCCAGGTCCGCCCGGTTGTCGGACAGGAACGTCGTGCGGGCGAACACCTTCGCGACCGCGGGATCCGTGCGGCAGAAGCTGTTGGTCAGCTCGGCCGCCAGCTCCGGCCGGTCGGCGTTGCCCATGATCACCGGGGCCATCGCGGCCGACCAGCCCAGGTAGTTGCTGTCCAGCGAGTCGAGCAGCTCGTCGATGTCGGCGGCACTGAACCCGCCCCGGTAGTCGCCGTCGTCGACGTACCGCGGCGAGGGCGTGACCAGCACGAGCTTGGCGAACGTCGTGGGCTCCGCGGCCACCGCCAGCACGCCCACCATCGCCGACACCGAGTGGCCCACGAACACCACGTCGCGCAGGTCGAGGTCGTGGCAGATGTCCAGCACGTCCCGCGTGTACCCGTCGAGCGTCGAATAACGCCGCTCGTCCCACGCGGACAGGTCGGACCGGCCCGCGCCGACGTGGTCGAACAGCACGACGCGGCACGTGGCGGCGAGCGCGGGCACCACCAGCCGCCACATGGTCTGGTCGCACCCGAAGCCGTGCGCGAGCATGACGACGGGACCGCCGGCGTTGCCGGTCACGACCACGTTGTTCCTGCGCCGCGCATCCACCACGTCATCCTTCCACTTCCCGGCGCGGTCCCCGCTGCCCCTGTTTCCGACCATAGGTTCCGCGGCGGCCGGCTGCCGGCTGCCCGGCGTCTGGTCCGGTCGTCTGGTCCGGTCGTCTGGTCCGGTCGTCTGGTCCGGTCGTCTGGTCCGGTCGTCGGCGGCCGGATTGTCGGTGGTCGGCGCTACCGTGCCGGGCATGAGGATGTCGAACGCCACCGAGCTGACCGCCGAGCACCACGCCCAGCTGGCGGAGCTCGGCCTGCGCACCGACCACCTGGACGAGGCGATCTGGGCCGGGGTCGACGCCCGGGCCTCCGCGCCCCCGCTCGGGCCCACCAACGGCGCCGGCCTGCTCGACTGGATCCACCGGGTCGGCAGGCTCCGCGAGGTCCTCGTGGCGGAGGGCTGGACGCGGGTCGACAAGTGGAACGCGGGCCTCGTCCAGCACCCCACCAGACCGGTCGTGCTCGGCACGCTCCAGGGCAACCGCCACACCGGCACGCCCGGCGCACCCCTGCGCAGCGACTACGCCAAGGGCCCGGCCATCGCCGCCATGATGCGCGGCAACGACAGCGACCAGTTCACCCTCTTCGACTCGCTGCACACGCACGAGTGGAAGCTGTGGTTCCTGGTCACCTACCCCCGGCAGGAAGGCGAACGGCTGGTCGTGCTGCGCGAGGTGGCGCAGCCGGAACCCACGCCGCAGGGCCAGGTCGTCGACCGGTGGGCGCGCCGGATCACGTTGCCGCCCTTGGTGTTCGGCCCGCTGCCCACCCCGCGCGATCCAGACGGCCCGGACGAGGTGGACGTCACCGTCACGCCGCGCCGGTAGGCGGGTGCGAGAATGGCGCGATCATGCTCACGCCCTCCCGCCTCGTCCTCGCCCGGACCCGCCGCGGCCTCACCGCGGTGGAGCTGGCGCGCAAGGCGGGCACGAGCCCGGCGAGCATCGGGGACTACGAGCACGGCCGCCGCCAACCACGACCGGCCACCACGGCCAGGCTCACCGAGGCCCTCGGCTTCCCGCCAGGCTTCCTCGAAGCCGACGACGTGCCGGAGGTCGAGGTGGCGTTCACCAGACCGGCGGCCAAGCGGCAGCGGGACGCCGCGATCGGCGCCGCCCGCCTGGCCATCGGCTTCGACGGCTGGCTGACGCGGGCGTTCACCTTCCCCGAGCCGGACGTGCCGACGTGGGAGCACCCCGACCCGGAGACGGCGGCCGAGGTGCTGCGCGCCCGCTGGGGCATCCCGCACCGGCCCGCGCCCAACATGGTGCACCTGCTGGAGGCGCACGGCGTCCGGGTCTTCTCCCTGCCGCCGGACTGCGCGGGCGTCGGCCCGTTCTCCTGCCGGCACGACGGCACCCCGTACGTCTTCCTGGACCCGGCGGTCGCGCCGGGTCAGGCCCGCCTCGACGCGGCGCGCGAGCTCGGGCGGCTGACCGGGGCGTCGGACCCGCAAACGTTCGCCACCGCGTTCCTGCTGCCCCGCGCCGGCGTGCTGGCCGGCGTCGCCCGAGGCCCGCTCACCGAGCACGTCGTCGCGCACAGCGCCGGTTGGCACGTCGACCCGGTGACCCTGGCGCACCGCTTGCGCGACCTGGGGCTGTTGACGCGGACCCAGCACGCGACCGTGTGCGCCCAGCTGGCCCGCCGTGCCGTCGGGATGGCCCACCGCGAGACGTCCCAGCTGCTCGCCAAGGTCTTCCGCGCCCTGCGCGCCCAGGGCACCACGCCGCACGGTGTCGCCCGCGAGCTCCTGCTGGACGTGGAGGAGCTGAACGGGCTGGTGTTCGGCCTCGTGCTCACCGCCCTGCCGGGGCAGGGCGACCCCGGCCGCACCGCCAGGCCGAACCTCACCCTCGTCAGGGAGTGACCTGTGGCCCGTCGGGGGTGACCTGTCGAGGGTGACCTGTCAGGGGTGGCCCGTCGCGGGTGGCCCGTCAGGCCCAGATGCCGGCCGACTCCTTCGCGTAGTCGCCGAACAGCCGCCCGTCACGTCCCAGCACGGACGGCACGCCGTCGGACAACGCGGCGTCGTGTCCGTCGCGGATGGCGATCAGCGACATCGTCAGCACCTCCGCGTACGCGGGCTCGATGCCGGCCTGCACCAACATGCCGGTGTAGTCGGCGGCAGGCACGTCCGTGATGCGGATCGAACGACCCGACACCTCACCGATCCGCGCCAGCACCTCGGAGAACGTCAACGCCTCCGGCCCGGACAGCTCGTACGTGACGCCCGCGTGCCCGTCCTGGGTCAACGCCGCCACCGCCACGTCGGCGATGTCCTGCGCGTCGATGAACGGGTGGGCGCCGTTGCCGTTGCCGTTGCCGGTTCCCGCGGGCAACACGACCTCGCCGGCCAGGACCTCCGGCAGGAAGTAGTCCTCGCTGAAGTTGTGCGAGAACCACGTCGGCCGCAGGATCGTCCAGTCCACACCGGACTCCCGCACGGCGCGCTCACGACCGTCGTCCGTCGGGATGCCCCGCGCCGACAGCAGGACGATCCGCCGCACACCCGCCGCCACGGCCTGCGGCACGAACTCCACCAACTCGGCGTCGTCGAGGTTCATCGCGAGCGGCACGAGGTAGACGGCGGTGGCGCCGTCGAGCGCACGCGCCCAGGTCGACGGGTCCGACCAGTCGAAGCGGATCTCCGTGCTGCGGGACACGCCGCGGTAGTCGACGCCGAGGGCGTCGAGGGAGGAAACGACACGGCGACCGGTCTTGCCGGTCGCGCCGAGCACCAGGATTGTCATGCCACAAGACAATCAAGATCGTGCCGGACGGAACATGGCTCACCGTCCCGGATGCATGTTCAATCGTCTACATGGATGACGTGGAAGCGCCGTGGACGCCGTGGCTGGGGTTGCGGAGTGGCTGAGGTGAACGCGGCTGAAGTCTCCGCCGCGGCCGACGAGGACGCGCTCGCCGATCTCCTGCGCGGCTTGCGCGCCCGAAGTGCCGACGTGTGCCGTTCGTTCGCCTCGCCGCCGTGGGCGCTGGCGTTCACGGAGACGCGTCCGTTCACGCTCGTCGCCGCCGTGCGCGGCGACACCTGGCTGCTGGCCGAGGACGGGACCCAGGTCCTGCTGCGGCCGGGGTCGATCGGCCTGATCCACGGACCGCAGCGGTTCGTCCTGGCCGACGACCCGTCCACGCCGCCTCAGCTCGAGGTCCGTGAGGCGGACTGCGAGCAGTGGCTCGTCGGCACCCGCACCTACGGCCTCGCCGACGACGGCGAGTCGCTCGTGATCACCGCTGCCTACTCCGTCGACGGTGGCGTGGCGGCGCGGCTGCTGAACGCCCTGCCGGCGACCTTCGTCGTGACGTGCGACGACGAGCACTGCCCCACGGTGGACGTGCTGGCCGCGGAGGTGGCGAGGGACCAGGCCGGGCAGGACATCGTCCTCGAACGACTGCTGGACCTCCTGCTGGTGTACGCGCTGCGCGAGTGGTTCGCCCGGCCCGAGGCGAACACTCCCGCGTGGTACCGGGCGTTGAGCGACGAGACCGTCGGCCCCGCCCTGCGCGCGATGCACGACGAGCCGCAGCGTGCGTGGACCGTCGCGGAACTCGCAGCGCGCGCTGGGGTGTCCCGGGCGGCGTTGGCGCGCCGGTTCACCGCACTGGTCGGCGTGCCGCCGCTGACGTACCTGACCCAGTGGCGCATGGACGTCGCCGCGGACCTGTTGGGCAAGCCGGACGCCACGGTCGAGTCCGTGGCGCGTGCGGTCGGCTACGGCGACGGGTTCGCGTTCAGCACGGCGTTCAAACGGGTACGCGGCGTGCGGCCCAGCGACCACCGTGTGGTAGCTCTGCGAGTATGAACTCTGTGGGCACGGATGCAGTGGGTGCGGATTCAGCGGGCAAGAACCTGGAAGACCTGCGAGACGCGCTGCGCCGGTTCGCCGCCGCGCGTGACTGGGACGAGTACCACACCCCGAAGAACCTGGTGATGGCGTTGTCCGGGGAGGTCGGGGAGCTGACCGACCTGTTCCAGTGGCTCACGCCCGAGCAGGCCGCGCACGCGATGGACGACCCCGAGTTGGCGTGGAACGTCCGTGACGAGCTGGCCGACGTCATGCACTACCTGGTGCGGTTGGCCGACAAGCTGGACGTCGACCTGATCGAGGCCGCGTTCGCCAAGATCGAGCGCAACGAACGCCGTTTTCCCACTGGTGACCTGAAGCCCGTCGAATGACTCCGAGTCAGACGTAGGTCAACAACAACAAGATCAAAGCGACGAGGACCACCAGGCCGAGAACGGCCGAAGCCCACATCGGTGTGTCCGACGACGACGGGCGGGCACGGACGTGCCTGCCTCTTCGTCTCATTTGTCTGCGCGCGCGCCATGGCACCGACGCCTCCCTCGTCCCGCTACCGCTGCTCATGCCGGCTACGGTATGGACGATCAACCGCGGCAAACGGAGCGTCACCCGGTCGCGCCAAGCGCGTCGCCCGAATAGCGGTCGAAGCCGCCGGAAAGTGACGGTTCGCCGTCACGTGGAAAGGGTTCGCGGTCACGTGGAAAAACTGCGTCGAACGCCAAAAAACCCTCAGGGGCACTCGAGTAAACGAGTGCCCCTGAGGGTGAAGTATGTTCGGCGGCGTCCTACTCTCCCACACCCTCACGAGTGCAGTACCATCGGCGCTGGAAGGCTTAACTACCGGGTTCGGAATGGGACCGGGTGTTCCC